>DDFE01000231.1:386-2898 GCA_002336985.1 Sphingomonadales bacterium UBA1936 | reverse complement strand
GGTGCCAAGGTCCTTGCCGTTGACGGTAACCCTGGCCAGCACCTCGACACGCCCGAGGTCGAGGAAGGTCCGGCGACCCTTGCGGGCCGCCGTGGCCGGTATCGGAATCTGCCGGGTATAGGTCGCGGTACCGGCGAAGTGGCGAATGGCGGGATCGGCATTGCGGCTGAGCGACGACAGTTCGGCCAGTTGTGTGCTGGCCGGTGCACCGCGTCCGGGTTCGAATGCGACATTCCATCCGCCGGTTACCGTGATGGGCGCCGGAACGCTCGCCGTGAATTTCTGGCCGGTGTTGAATGTGTAGGTTCCGCTTTCGAATGCGGTGACGCGCGTGCCGTTACCGTTTCGGCCGATCGATATGGGAAGAGAGTCGGCCTCTGGAGCGGGCGGGCCCTTCGCGGCAATATCGGCTATCTCCGCGGCGGACATGGCGCGGGCGACGGTGACGAGCGGGCTGTTGTCACCTTCGAAGAAATAGGTGACGCCGCTTGGCGACGGGGCGTCGCTGCCGCCGGCAAACACCTTGCGGCCGCTCTTCAGGCCGGTCCGCGCGAGCTTGCCATCGATGTACAATCGCGGCGTGCCCTGATCGTAAACCAGCGCGAAATGGGTCCAGCCGGAAATCGGCTGATGCGACACGAGGACGGCCGCCGCCGCCTCGGGTGATGCGCGCTCGATGACGTAGGCGCCGTTGCGGCCGACCGCCAATCCGGCGACTGCCGTTCCGTTTCCATGCATGTCCGCACCCGACCGCGCGGGCACGAGATAGAATTTGCCGGTCTCGTTGATCCGGCCGTCGATTTTCTCCGAGGGCATCAGCCGCAGGTTGATGTCGGGCTTGGCCCAGATCGACAGGGTGAAACTGTCGGCCGGAGCGGGCGACGCGGGGGTCTGCGTGTTATCCAGACCGGCGAACCTGACACCGTTCCGGGCGGCCCATGTCGCACCCTGGGCTTGTCCCGTCACCGGCTTTCGCAGCATCACGAATGTCGACCCTACGTGTGAGAGCGCGAACGATACCCGCGTCTTGTCGCCGCTCGAGTCAAAGAGCGCCGGTCGCGTGACCGATCCGTCTTCCGGGTTCCAGAGTTCGGGCAGCTTTCCCCCGACCCGGAAACTGCACGTGACCGTTTCGGTGCGTCGTTGGCGGTTGGCGACGAAATACATGTCGCCGTCGTCCAGCTTGCGGTGTTGCCAGACGACCTGTCCATCAGGGCTCGCCGTGCGGCAGTCCGCATCGGGGCCCGCGCCGAGGTCGGCAAGGACATCCGCGATCGTCCCCTTGGGATAGACCTTGCCCTTGCCGACAGCGCTTGGCGCGGGCCCGTTGCCCCACAGGGTGTCGAGGTCCGCGCGGAACGCGGCTTCGCCGCTTTCGCCACCCTTCAGCGACAGCGATTTCGCGGGACGATCGCCGAGCACGATCATGCCTTGCGAAACCAGTGCGCTGAGTTTGGCGGCGAGCTCGTGCGTCATGCCGCCCAGGCCGTCGGGCAGCACCAGCATGCGATAGCTCGCCCCATTGGACAGCACGATCCTGCCGTCCTTCACCGTCGCCGAATTCAGCAGAACCTCGGCATTCACGAAGTCGTACTGATATCCGGCGGGCATGGCGGGCGTGAAATGCGTGCCGATGCGCGGGTTGCTGTCCGGCGAAATGTCGGGGCGGATGTATTCGGCCTGGTTGGGGCTATCCTCTCCCACGAAGTACAGCACGTCTGCGGCGTGGTGCCCCAGGCCCAGCAGATACTGGCTGCGCGCCAGCGTATCGATCCACGGCCGCGCCGATTTGAACCACGTGTTGCTTGCATCCATATTGATGCCCCACGGCCCCATCGTCATCCCCGGCGCGGCCTTGGGGTTGGGCTGCATCGCATAGCGATGGAAGTAGAGACGATTGACGCCTTGTGAGAACATCAGGTCCCCGAGCGCCTTCATGGAATAAGGGTAGTCGGACCAGCGGCTGGTCTCGGCTTCGCCGGTGAAGGCTTCGGCAGCGACGATGCTCTTGCCATAGACGTGCGCGGCTGAACTGACCATCTTGACCGAGCGGTTGTCGGTCCAGGGTGTCCGCGTCCAGAATTCCGTCATCGGGAACTGGGTGCGGCCAGAAACCTGCAGCTCGTCGAAGGGGCCGGGTCCATAGCCCTCGACCATGAACTCCATGCCGGCCGCGCGGACCTTGCGCTCCATTTCTCCGTAATAATTGTCGGCCATCAGGTCGGCGAGGGTGCGGCGGAAATCGAAGAGGAAACGGTCGGACGTGTCCGGGTTGCCGACCACGCGCCCGATGAGTGCCGGAACATAGGGCGTAATCGAATAGCCGTTGCGCTTTGCGAACGCGGCGGGGACGCCCTCGCTCCAGTTCTGCAGGCCGGCTTCGTAGCTGTCGATTTCGATGCGCCTGAATGCCTTGCGCGCCTGCGGGTCGGCGGCCGCCAGGACGCGGGCGATGCTGCTCTGGAACTGATGGTCGACCGCCGCCGTGCTGAACTTGTCGACCTCAAGACCG
>DDFE01000231.1:0-287 GCA_002336985.1 Sphingomonadales bacterium UBA1936 | reverse complement strand
GTAGAACAACGCCTCGGCGAGCTTGGCAGGCGCCGTCGGTGTCACCCTGAAATAGCGCGCCGTCACCTGTGCGAAGTTATTCGTGCCCGGAGCTTCGATGCCACGTTCTGCTCCGACCGTGATGCGCGTGACGGGGCGCCAGGTGGAACCGTCGTCCGACGCTTCGATTCCGGCCGAAAACGATGGCTGATCCTTGTCCGCGTAGAGCGTGACAGATTGCGCGGAGAAGGGTGCGTGCGTCTGAATGATTAGCGGCGTGTCTGGCGTGATCTCGGCCGTAGTGTGCA
>DDFE01000127.1:8399-10839 GCA_002336985.1 Sphingomonadales bacterium UBA1936 | reverse complement strand
ATCCGCCCGCGATGCACGCCCCCTGCACCATCGCGATCGTCGGCTTCGACATGTCGCGCCAGCGGCGGCACATGCCGAGGTAGACCTCCTGCTCACGTGTATAAAGGAATTCGGCCGCCGGTTTGTCGACGTGGTCAGGCACAAGATGAGCGCGCTCAAAGCTACGCGTAACATCACGTCCCGGGGTTCCGATATCGTGCCCCGCCGAGAAGTGCTTGCCATTCCCCGCCAGCACGATCGCCTTGACCGCAGGATCATCCACTGCCCGCCGGAACGCGTCGTCAAGCGCATAGGTCATCTGGCTGTTCTGGGCGTTGTTGAACTGGACGCGGTTCATCGTCACCCAGGCGACGCCGTCGCGCACATCGTAAAGGACGGGCTCATCCGTCTCGTAGATGATCTCGGGCGTTTCCGCCGAGGTGCCTGTCATCGCTCGCCCCAATCCGGTCTATGTCTCGATCTTTATACGCGTCCGCGAAGGCAACGATAGCTTTCCAAGCACGACATCCTTGCCCGATCGGTATCGCAAACCGTTACCCCGCACGCACCGCCGGCGGATTGTCCTTCAGCAGGGTCGCACGGATGTTGTGCGGGTCCAGCCGGCGAATGATCGTCAGTGCTTCTGCTGTAGGCAACGACGTTTCCGGAAGCGCCCGATCGGTCCAGGCCAGATCGAACCCGGTGTTGTCGCGAACCTCGGCAATCGAAACGCCGGGATGCAGCGAGATCGGCCGGATCGTGTTATGCGGACCGCCGAAATCCATCACGCACAGGTTGGTGACGATCCGCCGCAGTTCGAGCCCCAGCGGCTTGCGGCCGTCCGCCCAACGTGCCGGATTATAGCCCGCCGAACAGACGTGATCGACTTCGCCCGCAACCATGCTGCGCGTCGTATGCTGCGGAATGAAGTAGCTGTTCGGGTGACTGACGCTGTTGCCTGGGAAGCCGCGCGCACCGAGCAGGGCCGCCTTCGGCTTCGCATGGTCGCCGATCACGCTGATATTGGTCTGCCCGAAACGGTCGATCTGGACAGGAGCCACCAGCGCATGACGGCGCCCGCCCCAAAGATTGTCGAACGTGCGCGCATAGGGCGCCCACCCTTCTGCGACCGGCGATCCATCGCGCGGCCCGATCGGGGCGGGTTCCTCGAGAAACAAATTCTCCGCATCGGTGATCATCAAGCGCGGGTTGAACGTCAGTTTGGCAAGGCTCGCGCCCAGCCGCGGGATCGGCGTGATGCCGGTCGCAAGCCATTCGGGATCGTCGCGCCATACCTCGGCACAAGCGACGATCAGCAATTCGGCGAGGGTCGGAGTGTCGGTCACGCTGCCCTCCTCAATAAACCGGCGTTGGAATGGCGCGGACCGCATCCGCACCGCCGACCGCGGTCAGATAGGCCGCATCGTCGACGTCGACGAACTGCTCCCGGTACGCAGACCACCCCTCGCCTTCCGCAGCGGCGTAGGTTTTCAGATGCCTCAGATCGAGCTGATAGTCCGGCGCCGCACTGGTCGGATGCGCACCGAACGGCGCCTCGGCGACACCGGTGATCAGCGGACGTTCGACAAGGTGATAGCGGGCGTTGCCCGGCAGGCCGAGGTCGGCCGTTTCAACGAGCTTCTCGGTCGTGACGAAGGCCCGTTCCGATGCACGCGCCATCAGTTCGTCGAAGAACGGGTCGGTCGACAATGTCAGCACATTGCCCTTCTCGTCGGCGCGGTGGACATGCAGCAATGCGACGTCCGGACGGATCGCCGGCATCGCGAGCAGCGTTTCACCGTCCGCATAGGGGCTGGTCACAGTCTTAAACTGCGGGTCGTCTGCAACCGCCGTGCCGATCCCGACGCGCGTCGGCAGGAACGGCAGGCGCATGGCGGCCGCGCGCAGCCCCCAGTGCAGCATCCCTTCGTCCATTTCCCACACATCGAGGCCCGCCTGACGCGCGGCCTTGAAATGCGGTTCGATGGGAATGTGATCCAGCGAGACGAATGCGAAGATCAGCTTGCCGATCTTGCCGCTGGCAGCCAGCATGCCGACGTCCGGCCCGCCGTAGCTGATCACCGTGAGGTCTTTCAGGTCGGAACGCGCGATGGCACGTATCAGCGCCATCGGTTTCCGCCGCGTCGCCCAGCCCCCGATCGCGATGGTCATTCCGTCGCGCAGTTCCGCGACGATGTCGGCAATCGACATGCGTTTGTCGAACATGGTGATCCTTCAAATGCTACTGGCCGGGATGGCTGCCCGTTGGGCAATCACCCCGGCCATGCAGCAATACGGTCGGCGCTTACTCGGCCGCCTTCAATGTCGGCTGGGCGTCGCGCTTGGCTTCGGCAACCGGAAATTGGTACAGCTTCTGCGCATTTCCGTGCAGGATCTTCGCCTTGATCGGCGCCGGCACACCCGACATCGACGACTGGATCACGCGCCAGCTGTAAGGATA
>DDFE01000127.1:1235-8370 GCA_002336985.1 Sphingomonadales bacterium UBA1936 | reverse complement strand
TTGTTGTCGATCTGCTCCTTCACATAGGGAACCCAGCCGAAATCGACTTCGGCAAAGGCGACCTTCAGGTTCGGGTAGCGATCGAACACGCCGTTGAAGATGAACTCGATGCAGCGGTTGGGCGCGTCGAAAAAGCGGCCATAGCCCGGCAGCTTCGCCTTGTGCGGGCTCGGCTTGTAGATGCCGAGTGCGACGTGGATGTTGAAGCTGACATCGCGCTCATGGATCGCCGCCCACAGATAATCATGCTCGTCGGTCATGGTCGTCGTGCCGGTCGGATAGGCCTGCGCCATGACCGCACGCATGCCCGGACGGCCCAGGACCCGGTTCATCTCGTCGACCGCAACCTTCACGCCGCCGCGGTTGGGAAGGAAGACCAGGCCGCAGAAGCGGGCGGGATCGTACGCCACATATTCCGAAACCCAGTCGTTGTAGGCACGAACCAGGGCGAGGTGGAATTCTTCGTCCTCGACCAGCGCAATCGCAGCCTGAACCGACGGGGTCGGATACATGACCTCGGCGGTGACGCCGTCACGGTCCTGCTCCTTGACGCGCTCGGCCGGATCCCAGCCACCCTTGCGCATGTCTTCGAAGCGCATCCACGCCTTCATCTGCTCTGGCTCGAGGCCGGCACAGGCATTCCAGCCGAAGTTGCGCGGTCCATCGAGACCCTCGAAAATCCAGCCGTCGCCCTCGGGGAAGCTTTCCATCCGCGGTGCGCGGCTCTTGAACTTCTCAGGAACCCGCTTCGTAAACAGGTCGCCCGGTTCGTTGAAATGGCTGTCCGCCGAAATCAGCTGCGTACTTCCCAACGGCATTCTCGATCTCCTACTTATCTATCTTTTATATGATAGCGTTTTGACAGACGCGGTCAATCTTGAATGCGGCGCCGTCAATGTTTTCGCGGCATCAGATCGCGCGTGTTTTTCGAAAGGATCACGCGGCGGGATCGGGCTTGAATACGCGGCCTGCAGTGGGCTTGCGCGTATTAGCCCACAGCGCAATCGCCGCTGCGATCACGAACAGCGCAATGCCGACCACCACAAATGCCATGTGCAGTCCAACCTGATCGCGGATTGCCTTTGTCACATCGGCGTTGAGCGATTGTCCGAAGAACATGAAGCTCAGGGTCAAGCCGATTGCCACACGCCGCATCGTGGCGACCGTACGGTCGAGAATCTGGGCCAGGAAGAACGGCATGGTCCAGCCGGCGCCGATGCCCTCGATCACGATGAAACTCAGGATGACGTAATAGTTGGTCGTAAGGCCCACACCGATGAAGCCGATGCCCATCGCCGTCGACGCCAGGGCGAGCGTTATCCAGCCCGCACGCGCATAAACGAAGCCGAAAATGAGAGCAGACAGGATCGAGATACCGGCACTCAGTGACGGGACGAACGAGATGAGCCGGGTGTCGGTGATCCCGTTCTCGCGCAGCAGGAAAGGCATCTGGTATGACGGCATAGCGTGCCCAAGCGCCATCAGTGCGCACAGGATCAGCAACGGCATGAGGTTCAGCAGTTCGGAAAGAAACGACTTCGTTTTTTCACCAAAACTGCCGACGAAAACCGTTGTATCATCCTTGATCGGCCGGTCGAACGCGATGAAGGCAAGCACCAGCAGAATGCCCGGTACGATGAACATGAGCGATGCCGCGCGCCAGCCATAGGAATGCATCAGGAAGCCAGAAACGGCGAAGGTCAGCACCGTACCGACGTGGGAAAACGCCTGTCGAAACCCGATCAGCTTCGCACGAAGGGCGCCGGTGAAATATGCTGCCAGGGCACTCGTCATCGCAACGTCGGCAACGACGGCGCTGAAGCCCAGCACGAAACGACTTCCAAGCAACAGGGAATAATTGTGGACGACCAACGGCAACAAGCCCGCGACGCATGAAATGCCGAGTGCGATGAACATCGTGCCGCGGATGTTCTTGGGGCGAACGAACAGGCCGGCCACCAACCCCGCCAATGCCATGCCGAAGGGCGCGAACTGCAACAGCCGCTGTGCGCCGAGGATCGGATCCTTTCCGCCATATTCTGCCGCGATCATCTGAAGACCGGGAACGATCGTCGTGAAGGCCAACGTCGACTTAACGCCGCCAGTCAGCAGGATCAGAATGACCAGCGACCGGCGCCAACCCGGCACGTCCATGCCAAGGGAGTTGCTCGAAACATCATCCGTGGTGGCCGAAATCGACGCCATTTGATTGCAATCCTCTCTATCTTTTTCGGCCCAGTGTGCAGGCTAACATCACACCTGCGCAATGGCCCATCCCGTTGCGGCATTCCTGCCGTGCCGGCGGCGCATCATTACGCCCCGTCACGAATTCGAAGGCGCTATTCGAGTGTGCTTCCGCCATCCACGACCCAAACCGAGCCGTTGACGTAGGAGGCGGCGGGGCTGGCAAGGAAATGAACCACCCGGGCAATTTCATCCGCGCTTCCGATAATACCGGCTCCACGGCCCGATGGTGACACTCCGCTTGCCTGAATTTCCGCCATGCGAGCGCGGGCCGCTTCGGTCAGCACTGGTCCCGGCGCCACTGCGTTGACGCGAATTCCATACGGCATGAGTTCGCGTGCCATCACGCGGGTCAATGCCTCGATCCCGGCCTTCGACGCGGCATATGCGGCCTTGCCTGCGGTAGGGCGCTGTCCCTGGACCGAACCGATATGAATGATCGATCCACCGTTTTTCGCATCGCGCATCCGGCGAGCGACGGTCTGGCTCATGCGTACGACACCCTTGAGATTGATGTCGAGCAGCCTGTCCCAATGGTCCTCGTCGAAATCCAGAAAAGGCGCCGACGGAAATACGCCGGCTGCATTCACGAGAATGTCCGGCGCGAAATCGCCCAATGCTTCATTGACCGCTGACTCGAGTCCGCCCCAGTCGGACACATCCGCCGCGACCGCGATACTGCCCCGCAGTTTCCGCGGCACCTCCGCAACGGCCTCGGCGTTGAGATCGACGACAATCGTTCGCGCACCCGCATCGTTCAGGTGGCTGGCAACCGCGAAGCCGATGCCGGAGGCCGCGCCGGTTACGACCGCCACACGTCCATCGAGCGCGATCAGGTCGCGCAATAAAACAGGGTTCGTCACTTATTCGATTCTGGAGCGGTTGCGTTGCCGGACAATCGAAAATGATCGCCCAGCAACGCCGCCCCCGTCAGAAATCGAGGCCAAGTGCCACACCATAATAGCGCGGCCGGTTGTATACACCCGTCATCAGGGCGCCAAAGTCGGAAGCAAAGGTCAGGTAGCGGTTATCGGTGATGTTCTCGCCAAAGACCTGCGCCGTCAGTTTGCGCTTGCCCAGGTTGAACGCCCACATCGCCCGCACGCTCAGGTTCTTTTCCTCACCGAGGAACGGGACCTGCGCGGTGTTCGGCGCCTGCGCGATCAGGGTGTAGCTATAGGCGTCACTTTTTCCGGTGTAGTCGGCGCGCAGCGTCATCGTGGCGAAACCGTCGGTCTCGAACGAATACTGGCCGCCGATGTGGTAAGTCCATTTCGGAACGTTCGCGAACTTCGCATCCGCCGCGACGTTGGTCGGAACGCCTGCGACGGCCAGGATGTATTCCTTGTAGACCGGATCGACGTAGCCGACGTTCCCGTCGATGCGGAAACCGCCGAACGCGATCTGCCCTTCCACTTCGAAACCGCGGAACTGCGCCTTGCCGGCGTTGGTCAGCAGGTTCGTGTTGGTCGTGATGTTGTACCCGTTGACCTGCAGGTTGTCGTAGTCGGTCTGGTACACCGCCGCATTCAGGCGAACGTGACGGTCGAACAAGTCCGACTTGAAACCGGCTTCATAGCTGACGGCGGTTTCCGGATTGAACGGCGGCACGTTGACGGTCGGGGCGTTGTACCCGCCCGAACGATAGGCCGACGATGCACGCGCATAGATCAGGACGTCGGGCGTCACGCGATAGCTGATCGAACCCAGCCAGCCGACATTGTCCCAGCTGTCCTTGCGCGACTGCGTCAGAGTCGTCGTGGTCGTCGTGGTCGACACCGAGTTGGAGTTCAGCTCCTTGTCGTCCTTGGTGTAGCGAACGCCACCCACGATTTCGAGCTTGCCGTCCGCGAACGATGGTTTCCAGCCGACCTGGCCGAAGCCAGCATAAGACTTTGACGCGATCGAATAGGTCGTGCTGCGGTTGAGGCGGATCGCGGAGGTCGCCGACAGCGGCGAGTTCAGGATCGTCGTGATCGTCTCGTTGACGTCCTCGTCATAGTAATAAAGCCCGAGGAGGTAGTTGAAGTCACCGACATCGCCGAGGAACTGCAGTTCCTGCGTGAACTGGCGCTGCGTACCCGGGTTCGTCGGGGTCACGTGAACCGAAACAGGTTCGAGCTGGCCCGGTACGATCGGATTGGCAACGGAACCCAGCGTGTAGCCGCCACCCAGGTTCCCCCGCAGGTTCTGGTCGATCGTATTGTACGAAGTGATCGACTTGACCGACAGCGCAGGGCTGAACTTGTTTTCGAGGGTCAGCGTACCGCCCTTGGTCTTCACTTCCGACCGTCCGTCCGTGCGCGGGTCACGGCGAGTGAAATCGCGCGGGCCGACGCCGATCGGGAACGAGACGCCGCTGGCGTTTGCAGCATTGGTGAAATAGGCCACGCCGACCGCGGTTCCGGCGAGCGCCTGCCAGCCAGTATACGAGGTTATGTTGTTGTAGCGGCCGCGAAGGTCGATCGTAAAATCGCCCAGTTCGCCGCGGATCGCCGCACCGAAGCCATAGCTGTCGAGTGCGCCGCCCCATGCCGACGGCGAATAGCCAGGCGTCTGGACCCAGCCGTCACGACTGTGGCTTTGCGCCGTCAACTTGATCGCGAACGGCGAATTGCCGATGCGGCCGAGTTGAAGGATGCCGGAGCCGGTCACCTCGTTGCGCGAGCCGTAGGAGAAATTGACCTTTCCGCCGAACTCGTCGGTCGGATTGCGGGTCGACAGCAGGATCGCACCGCCCGTGGTGTTACGTCCGAAGAGTGTGCCCTGCGGACCGCGAAGCACTTCGACGCTGGAGACATCGGGCAAGTCGAACGTGTTGCCGCTCGGGCGCGGCGTGTAGACGCCGTCAACATAAACGCCGACCGCCGGTTCGACGTAGAGCGCCGTCGACACGGTACCGATACCGCGAATGAAAACTGCCGGGGCATTGCCGCTGCCGCTTGCCTGCGTCACGCGAAGGCTGGGCGCGAGTTGCGTGATCCCCTCGATCCGGACGATGTTCAGTTCGGACAGCTGCCTGTCGGAAATGGCGCTGATCGACACCGGGGTCTGCTGCGCGCTTTCCTGGCGGCGGCGGGCGGTGACGACGATATCCTCGATCTGGCCACGTTCGGTGGCGGTGTCAGCCGCTTGCGGTGCGTTGTCGGTTTGCTGCGCGAATGCTGCAGGCGAAATCATCAGGCCTGCAAGTACGGCACCGGCCGCAGTTGTGCTGCGCCAATGGCGTGATGTCCCGTATCGGACGGTTTTCAGACGCTCTCTCACGCGCAAACTCCCCTCGTTTTTGATTTAATTTTTTTAACATTAGGATTCGGTTTCGCCCCGAACAAATCTGAAACCGGCACGATACCAATCCAAACTGGGCATCCATCGTTCACATAGCACGATACAGGCTCAAATGATGTTCTTTTAACATTGAAAATACATTTTGACAGTTCCGCCGTTGACGGCGCGAACGGCCCTCCTATTAGGGATTGGCAACGGTATACGATTCTTAGAGGTTCGAAATCATGCTGGCTGGAAAACTCTTTGTCGGCGGCGAACACCGCACCGGGTCGGGCGAAGCGCTTTATGCGACGAACCCCGCTACGGACACGAAGCTGGAACCCGCATTCGGAAGTGCAGTCCCCGCCGATGTCGAGGAAGCCTGTTCGCAAGCGGCCGCTGCCTTCCCGGTTTTTCGCAACACCGGCTTGGAACAGCGCGCCGCATTCCTCGAGGCGATTGCCGCCAACATCCTGGACCTTGGCGACACTCTGATCGAGCGCGCCATGGCCGAAACCGGCCTTCCCCGTGCACGTCTGGAAGGGGAACGCGGACGCACCGTCGGCCAGCTGCGCCTGTTCGCGGCCGTTGTACGCAGCGGCGATTTCATCGGTGCGCGGATCGACCGCGCCATACCCGACCGGCAACCCGCACCGCGCCCCGACCTGCGGCTCGGCAAGATCGGCGTCGGCCCGGTAGCGGTGTTCAGCGCGAGCAACTTCCCCTTGGCATTCTCGGTCGCAGGTGGAGACACCGCTTCCGCGCTGGCGGCAGGGTGCCCGGTGGTGGTGAAGGGACATTCGGCACATCTCGGCACGTCGGAACTGGTCGGCAGCGCCATTGCTGCGGCCATTGAGTCATGCGGTATGCCCAAGGGCACGTTCGCCCTGTTGTTCGGTCCCGGCAACCAGATCGGCAGCGCGCTCGTCGCGAACCCCGCCATCCAGGCTGTCGGCTTTACCGGGTCGCGCGGCGGCGGCCTTGCCCTTATGCAGGTTGCGGCGACACGTCTCCAACCCATTCCCGTTTATGCCGAAATGAGCAGCATCAACCCGGTGATCCTGTTCCCGCATGCACTCGCAAAGCGCGGCGCGGACATCGCAAAGGGGTTCGCCGCATCGCTGACGCTGGGCGCCGGTCAGTTCTGCACCAATCCGGGCTTGCTGCTCGCATTGGAAAGCACCGACCGCGCACCCTTTACCGATGCTGCGAAGGTTGCAATTTCAGGTGCTCCAGCCGCCACGATGCTGACACCCGGCATCCATCGTGCCTACAGCGGCGGCCGCGACGCACTGGCTGCGCATGACAAGGTCGACGCGGTGGCGGACGGCGCCGCGACCACGGGTCCGAACCAGGCGCAGGCCGGATTGTTCGAAACGACCGCATCGGCATTCCTCGCCGACCATCGTCTGCAGGACGAAGTGTTCGGCCCGTCCAGCCTGATGGTGCGTTGCCCCGATGTAGCGGCCCTGCGCAGCGTGATCGAGGGACTGGAAGGGCAACTGACGATAGCCCTTCATCTCGAACCGGAAGATTATCCGCTGGCCGCCGAACTGCTGCCCCTGCTGGAACAAAAGGCCGGTCGCCTGCTGGTCAACGGTTTTGGGACCGGTGTGGAAGTCGC
>DDFE01000127.1:0-1178 GCA_002336985.1 Sphingomonadales bacterium UBA1936 | reverse complement strand
GAGGGAGAATTCGGGCGCGATTGATTTGCCCGGCCAGACGCGCGACCAACCGCTCTCACCACCCAAAGGACGCACCCATGCCGCTTTCCGCTTTTGCGATGCTCATGCTTCAGGCCGCAGCACCGGTGGCCGCGAGCGCACAACCCGCTCCGCCAGCCGCCGCGACGCAATGGCCGATCAAGGAAGCGGACTTCACCGTCGCCAATTTCCGTTTCCGCACCGGAGAGACGTTGCCGCAGGTGCGGATCCATTACACGACGCTGGGCCAGCCGCATCGTGGCGCCGACGGGCAGATCGACAATGCGGTGATGGTGCTTCACGGCACGGGCGGAACCGGCAAGCAGTTTCTGCAGCCGCAGTTCGCGAACGAACTCTACGGCCCCGGGCAGCCGCTCGACATCAGGAAATACTGGATCATCCTGCCCGACAATGTCGGCCATGGTGCATCGTCGAAGCCGTCCGACGGTCTGAAAATGAAGTTCCCGCAATACGACTATGACGACATGGTTGAACTGCAGCACCGGCTGCTGACCGAGGGGCTTGGCATCAAGAAGATCCGGCTCATCATGGGCACATCCATGGGCTGCATGCACGGCTTCGTCTGGGGCGAGATGTATCCGGATTATGCCAAGGCGATCATGCCGATGGCATGCCAGCCGGTCGAAATCGCAGGGCTGAACCGCATGTGGCGTCAGGCTGCGATCGACGGGATCAAGGCCGATCCCGCCTGGATGGGCGGCGAATATAAATCGCAGCCGGTCATGGGCATCCGCGTCGCATCGACGCTCTCGGCGGTCGCCGGGGCTGCACCCCTGAACTACCAGAAACTCTACCCGACGCGCGGTGCGGCGGAAGCCTTCGTGCGGGAGCGCATCACGCGCGACATCGCGTCGCGCGACGCCAACGACACGATCTATCAGTATGAATCCTCGCGGACCTACAATCCCTGGCCGCAGCTGGAAAAGATCAAGGTGCCGATGACCTGGATCAACTCGGCCGACGATTTCATCAACCCGCGCAACCTGCCTTTTCCGCAGGACGCGTTGAAGCGCATGCCCAACACGCGGTTTCGCCTGATCGCCGAGACGGACGATACGCATGGGCACAGTACCCACACCTGGGCGGTCAACTGGAAGGCCGACCTGATCGACCTGATCGCACGGACCGAAGGCTAGGTC
>DDFE01000217.1 GCA_002336985.1 Sphingomonadales bacterium UBA1936 | reverse complement strand
CACTGGGCCTCGATTTCGAATCGGCACAGAATGTGTCGGGTGCACGCTTCGTCTATCTGCGCGGCCCTATCGCCCGCCTGTCACGCGCGCTGGGGCAATTCATGCTCGACGTGCACACATCTGTGTTCGGTTATGAGGAAGTCGCGCCGCCGCTACTGGTCCGTGACGAGGCTGTGTTCGGCACGGCGCAACTGCCCAAGTTTGCCGAAGATCTGTTTCGCACGACCGATGGCCGCTGGCTGATCCCGACGGCAGAAGTCAGCCTGACCAACTTGGTTCGCGACCGCATATTGCCCGATACCGAACTGCCGGTGCGTTTCACCGCGCTTACCCCCTGCTTCCGCTCCGAGGCGGGCGCGGCCGGGCGCGACACGCGCGGGCTGATCCGCCAGCACCAGTTCGACAAGGTGGAGCTGGTCTCGATCACGTCGCCCGACGAATCGGACGCCGAGCATGAGCGCATGACGCAGGCGGCGGAGAACATCCTCGACCGGCTCGGCCTGCCCTACCGCCGCATGCTGCTTTGCACGGGCGACATGGGATTCTCGGCACGCAAGACCTACGATCTGGAGGTCTGGCTGCCGGGGCAGAACCGTTATCGCGAGATTTCGTCCTGCTCGAACTGCGGCGACTTCCAGGCGCGGCGGATGGGCGCGCGCTACCGCGTGACCGGTGAAAAGGGCACGCGCTTCGTCCATACGCTCAACGGCTCCGGCGTCGCCGTCGGCCGCGCGCTCGTCGCGGTCATGGAAAATTACCAGCAGGAAGGTGGCATGGTCGCGGTTCCTGAAGCGCTGATCCCCTATATGGGCGGCGCGACGAGGCTCGTCCCCTGATGCGCATCCTGCTGACCAACGACGATGGTATCTATGCGCCCGGCCTCAAGGTGCTTGAAGCGATCGCACGCGAACTGTCCGACGACATCTGGGTCGTGGCGCCGCAGGAAGAGCAGTCGGGCGCCGGCCATTCGCTGACGCTCAGCCGTCCGGTCCGCGTCCGCCGTCACGACGACCGGCGATTCTCGGTCAGCGGCACACCGACGGACGCCGTTATGATGGCGCTCGGCGTGTGCATGGACGGGCTGAAACCCGATCTGATCCTGTCCGGGGTCAATCGCGGGGCGAATTTGGCCGAAGACGTCACCTATTCGGGCACCGTTTCCGCCGCGATGGAGGGGACGCTCGCGGGCTATACCTCGATCGCGCTGAGCCAGGTATATGCGCGCGAGGGCATGGGCGACACCGTGCCGTTCGCCGCTGCCGAAGCATGGGGCGCGCGCGTGCTCCGCCCGCTGATCGATGCGCCGATGCCGCCGCGCACGCTGATCAACGTCAACTTCCCCGCGCTTGCGCCTGAAAATGTGCGCGGCGTGAAGGTCGTAGAGCAGGGCTTTCACGACTATGGCCGCGCCAGGATCGTCAAGGGAACCGACCCGCGGGGCTATCCCTATTACTGGTTCGGCCTGGGCGCTACGCAGCATACGCCGGGCCATGCAACCGACCTGGAAGCGATTACCGAAGGGTTTGTAACCGTCACACCGCTGCACCTGGACCTGACACACTATGCGTCGATGGCGGTGCTCGATGAGGCGTTGAAGGCCGTTTAGGCGACCTCGAACGCCTCGACCGGAAGCGCCATCAGGCTTTCGGCACCTCCTTCGAGCTTGCGGCGGAGCGCACCGCTGTCGGGCATGATGCGTTCGGCATAGAAGCGCGCCGTCACCAGCTTGGCGTTCAGGAACGCGGCATCGCCCTCGCCTGCGGCCAGCATTCGCTGTGCGGCCGTTGCCATGCGCAGCCACATCATACCGACGGCGACGATGCCCATCAGGTGCATGTAGGGCACCGACGCGGCCCCCGCATTGTCCGGGTTGGCCATGCCGTTCTGCATCAGCCACATGGTCGATGCCTGAAGATCGCCCAGTGCCTTTTCGAGGCGACCGGCAAAATCGGCGAGTTCGGGGGTTTCCTTGGCGGTCGCGATCTCCTGCGTCACCACACCGAAGAACAGCTGGATCGCGCGTCCGCCGTTCTGCGCGAGCTTGCGGCCGACCAGGTCGAGCGCCTGGATGCCGTTGGTGCCCTCATAGATCATCGCGATCCGGGCATCGCGGACATACTGCTCCATGCCCCATTCCGCGATGTAGCCATGGCCGCCATAAACCTGCTGGCTGATCGTCGCGATCTCATAGCCCTTGTCGGTGCCATAGCCCTTGATGACCGGGGTCAGCAGCGAGATCAGGTCGTCGGCATGCTGGCGCTCCTCCTCGGTCTGCGCCTTGTGCGACAGATCGACCTGCAGTGCGCCCCACAGGCACAGTGCGCGTAGTCCTTCGGTCAACGCCTTTGATTCCATCAGCATGCGACGCACGTCGGGGTGTACGAACAGCGTGTCGGCCTTTTCCTGCGGATCCTTGGGACCGGTCAGCGCGCGGCCCTGACGGCGGTCCTTCGCATACTGCACCGCGTTCTGGCGCGCGACTTCAGCCACTCCCAGCCCCTGCAAGCCCACGCCGAGGCGTGCCGCGTTCATCATGATGAACATGGCGGCAAGGCCCTTCATCTCCTCACCGACCAACCACCCCGTCGCGCCATCGTAATTCATGACGCAGGTCGAATTGGCGTGGATGCCCATCTTGTGTTCGATCGAACCACAGCTGACGGCATTGCGTTCGCCGAGCGACCCGTCCTCGTTAACGATGAACTTGGGCACGATGAACAACGAGATGCCCTTCACATTGTCGGGCGCATCGGGCGTCTTGGCGAGCACCAGGTGGATGATGTTGTCGGTCAGGTCATGCTCGCCGGACGAGATGAATATCTTCGTGCCCGTCACCGACCAGCTACCGTCGCCATTCGGTACCGCGCGCGTCTTGATGAGGCCCAGGTCGGTGCCGCAATGCGGTTCGGTGAGGTTCATGGTTCCGCCCCATTCGCCGGCGACCATCTTGGGCACGTATTTCGCCTTCTGCTCGTCCGATCCCTTGACCAGAAGCGACGAGACCGCACCCATGGTCAGGCCCTGGTACATGGCGAAGGCCATGTTGGCGGAAATGAGATATTCCTCGAACGCGGTCGACACGACGTGCGGCAGCCCCTGGCCGCCGAACTCCTCGGGCATACCGAGCGTGGTCCAGCCGCCCTCGATGAACTGCTTGTACGCTTCCTTGAAGCCCTTGGGCGTGGTCACCGACCCGTCGGGATGACGCGTGCAGCCCTCCTGGTCGCCCGACAAGTTGAGCGGGAACAGGACCTCCGCGACGAAGCGACCGCCCTCTTCCAGCACCGCGTCGACGGTATCGGGCGTCGCATTCTCGAAGCCGGGCAGGTTCGCGTAGCGGTCGAGACCGATGACATTGTCGAGCACGAAGCGCGTATCGCGCACGGGGGCTGCGTATTGGGGCATGTCGGGCGTCCTCGTTTTATCGTTTAGATCAGTGCGCTTCGGTTTCGGCGGCCTGCACCATCTTCACGAAGCGGTTCAGCTCATCGATGTGCGCGTCGATATCCAGGCGCTGGCGTTTCAGCAGGTCGATACGCGCCACGCATTTCTCGATCGTGACATGGCGCTGCGTCGCGCGCCCGTCGCCCACGTCGTAAAGGTCGATCATCTCGCGGATATCGGCAAGGCTGAACCCGACGCGCTTCGCACGCAATATCCAGGCAAGCCGCGCGCGATCGCGCTTGGTATAGATGCGCGTCGTGCCACGGCGCAGCGGGGCGATCAGCCCCTCGTCCTCATAGAAACGCAGCGCACGTGCGGTGACGCCGAACTCTTCGGACAGGTCCGAAATCGAATAATGGTGCCGATCGCGAAAATCGGGCGTGTCGATCGTTGCGTGGGAGCCGGTCGTGGTCATGGCCGCGATGCTAGTTGACGTAAACGTAAACGACAAGGGGTCAGTCGCTGACGAGCGTTTCTCCCTCGACACGCCGGTAGAAGCAGTTCCGCGCGCCGGTATGGCATGCCGG
>DDFE01000100.1:8595-13098 GCA_002336985.1 Sphingomonadales bacterium UBA1936 | reverse complement strand
ACACTCGCGCCCGCGTCTGCGTGAAGCTCGTCTCGTCGGCGGGCATCGGCACCGTCGCGGCGGGCGTGGCGAAGGCGCATGCCGACTGCATCCTGATCGCGGGGCATGTCGGCGGCACCGGTGCATCGCCGCAAACCAGCATCAAATACGCGGGCACACCGTGGGAAATGGGCCTGACCGAGGTCAACCAGGTGCTGACGCTCAACGGGCTGCGACACCGCGTCAAACTCCGCACCGACGGTGGGCTCAAGACCGGCCGCGACATCGTGATCGCGGCGATCCTCGGCGCCGAGGAATTCGGCATCGGCACACTGTCGCTGGTCGCCATGGGCTGCATCATGGTGCGCCAGTGCCATTCGAACACCTGCCCCGTCGGCGTGTGCGTGCAGGACGAGAAGCTGCGCAAGAAGTTCACCGGCACGCCGGAAAAGGTTATCAACCTGATGACCTTCATCGCGGAGGAAGTTCGCGAGATCTTGTCGCGCCTCGGCTTCAAGTCACTCGACGAGGTTATCGGCCGCACCGAACTGCTCCGCCAGGTCAGCCGTGGCGCCGAACACCTCGACGATCTCGACCTGAACCCGATCCTGGCGAAGGTGGATGCGGACGACGACATGCGCCGCTTCAACGTGCCGGGCGGGCGCAACCCCGTGCCCGACAGCCTCGACGCGCAAATCCTGCACGATGCGAAGCCCGTGTTCGACCGGCGCGAGAAGATGCAGCTGACCTATACCGTGCGGAACACCCACCGCGCGGTCGGCACGCGGCTCTCCGCCGAGATCACCGAACGTTTCGGCATGAGCGCGCTCAACGATCACCATGTGCAGGTCCGCCTGCGCGGATCGGCGGGACAGTCGCTCGGCGCGTTCCTGTGCAAGGGCATCACGCTCGAGGTGTTCGGCGATTCGAACGACTATGTCGGCAAGGGGCTCTCCGGGGGCATCATCACGCTGCGCCCGATGGTCTCGTCGCCGCTCGAAACGCGCGAGAACACCATCATCGGCAACACCGTCCTCTACGGCGCGACCAGCGGCAAGCTGTTCGCGGCGGGCCAGGCGGGCGAGCGCTTCGCCGTGCGCAATTCGGGTGCGGACGTCGTGGTCGAGGGCTGCGGCGCCAACGGCTGCGAATACATGACCGGCGGCACCGCGATCATCCTGGGCGATGTCGGCGACAATTTCGGCGCAGGGATGAGCGGCGGCATGGCGTTCGTCCTCGACGACACCGGCAATTTCGAACGCCGCGCGAACCCCGAAACGATCACGTGGAACCGCCTGTCGTCGCTGCACTGGGAAACCAGGTGCCGCGCGCTCATCGCCGAACATGCGCTGGCGACCGACAGCAAATGGTCGAACGCGATCCTCGACGACTGGGACC
The DNA here is from genome assembly GCA_002336985.1 of Sphingomonadales bacterium UBA1936. Classification (GTDB taxonomy): domain Bacteria; phylum Pseudomonadota; class Alphaproteobacteria; order Sphingomonadales; family Sphingomonadaceae; genus Sphingomonas_O. Next base: position 11,721 of record DDFE01000100.1, on the reverse strand, counting down.
GCTGGCGCGAAAAATTCTGGCAGGTGGTGCCGCGCGAAATGCTGACCCGGCTGCCCTGGCCGCTGAGCGACGAGGAACAGCTGGTCGCGGCTGAGTGACGCCTTAACCCTTCCCCGTCATCCCCGCGAAGGCGGGGATGACGCAACGGGCAGCCTTCCCTCTTCGCCAATCGCCCTCTAACAGCGAAAGAATGTGGCTTCTCCACCAATTCCCGCTCTGCCCGTTTTCACGTAAGGTGCGCCTTCTGCTCGGCGAGAAAGGCGTGGGTTATGAACTCGCGCTCGAAAAGCCGTGGGAGCGGCGCGACGAGTTCATCGACCTGAACCCGGCGGGCACCACGCCGGTGCTGGTGGAGACCGACCGCGACATCAAGCTCAGCAATTCGAACGCGATCTGCGAATATTTCGAGGAAACAGTCGACAAGGCGCGGATGATTTCGGGCACCGCGATCGACCGCGCCGAGATCCGCCGCCTGACCGCATGGTTCGACGAGACGTTCTACCAGGCGGTCACCGGTCCGCTGCTGCAGGAACGCATGCTGAAGCGCGTCGTTCACCGCATGTCGCCCGATACCGCATCGCTGCGCGAGGCCATGAAGGCGGCGAATGCGATGCTCGACTATGTCGACTTCCTGATCGACCATCGCGCCTGGCTCGGCGGCTCGGCACTGAGCCTCGCCGACCTTGCCGCCGCCGCGCATATCTCGGTCGCCGACTATCTCGGTGGCATCGACTGGCGCGCGCACGACCAGACGCGCGGCTGGTACATGGCGATGAAGTCGAGGCCATCCTTCCGCCCTTTATTGGCTGAGCGGATGGCGGGCGTCTCGCCACCCGCGGATTACGACAAGGTCGATTTCGGCGACAATTGACGCGCCGCCCGATGAAACAGGGTGGCCGACACAAGCCATAGTCCGGTGAAGAACGCGCTCACGAGGATGACGCTCACCGGACCGCCCGGCTGGTGCGCCGTCGATGGCGCGGTCGCGATCATTCCGCCGAGAAACACCTGTACCGCGGCGACACCCAGCATCGCGCGCGCCATGCCCGACGGGCGGAATTGCGCGGCAAAACTCCCCACCCCCGCCGTCAGCACCAGGCAGAAGAAACTGAGATTGACCGGATTGTCCTCGCCACCGATGATTCCGACCGCGACATTGGCCCAGACCAGCAGGAACGACGTGGCCAGTGCGACGATGACACCGCCACGATGCGCTAGGCCCGGCGACACCGATGCCGCCCGTTCGTAGAGAACGAGCGTCCCCGCCATCAGCGTCCCAAGGAACAGGAACGACGCCGGCCCCCAATGCCATTCGTCGCTGACCTGCATCATGACGAGGGGCACCATCAGCAATAGCGCCGCCCCGCCCCAGCGCGCGATCCGCCAGCGATTCCAATTTTCCATCTGCTTGCCTCCATTTGCGAATTGAGGCTTAACCCTGCCCTGTCCGCCGATGAGCGGCATGAGCAAGGTCTGAGATTTCGCTGAAAAATGGCTCGGAACCAGTTCACCTTCGACCGGTTCACGCTCGACCTGCCCGACCGGCGGTTAATGCGCGATGGTGAACCGGTCGACCTGAACAACCGGTATTTCGATGCGCTCGCGCTGCTGCTTCGCGAGCAGGGGCAGCTGGTGCCGAAAGACCGGTTCATGACAGAGGTTTGGCGCGGCGTGCCTGTAACAGATGAGGCACTTACGCAGTGCATTCGCACGCTGCGGCGGCTGCTCGATGACGATGCCGCAAGGCCCCGCTTCATCGAAACGGTGCCAAAGCACGGCTACCGGTTCGTGGGTCCGGTCGACAAAGTGGCGCTGGTAGCGCCCCAAAAGGATATTCCCTCAACCGCTGCATTGCGTCACGCACTTGTAATCGCCGCTGCTGCAGCGATCGGTGGCGGGCTGGCCGGAATCGCGGGCGGACTTTTTTACGGCTTTGGCGTGAATGCCGGAGCGGCATCACCGGCAATGGGCGCAACGTCGGTGCTGTTCGTGCTGCTGGCAATCAACATGCTGGTCGGGCTTGCCGGGGGAGCGGGCGTCGGCGCGGGACTTGCGGTGGCCGATCTGGTGCATGCCAACCCGCTGGCATCGAGCGTTCTCGGCGGCGGAGTGGGCGGACTTCTCACCGGCGCTGTTGCAAAACTCGTGGGCCTGGACGCTTTTCGCCTGTTGCTCGGGCAGTCACCCACGCAGATGACGGGTGCTGCCGAAGGGGCGGCACTAGGCGCAGCGGCGGGCCTCGCGGCATGGCTGGCCTATCGCAACAGCAGCGCTCTGCCACGAAGCGCAATGTGGGGCGGGGTGATCTGCGGATCGGTCGGTCTCCTGATCGTTGGCCTTGGCGGAACCCTGTTGGGCGGCAGTCTGGACTCGCTGCTGCAAGGATTTCCGAACGCACACTTTCCGCTGGGATCCATCGGCGCCTTGTTCGGCGAGGCAGGCTTCGGGCCGGTCAGCCGCGCTATAACGGGCGCAGTCGAAGGATTTCTTTTCGGTGCATGCCTGACCGCTGCAGTTCAGTTCGCACGGCAGGCCATGGGAGCAAACGCGAGATGATCACCGTCTGGGGCGAGGGGCGTGGTTTTCGCGTCGTGTGGCTGCTCGAGGAAATGGGCCTGCCCTATCGCCTGCGCCCGGTCGACCTGCTGGCGGGGGCCGAGAACGATCCCGAATTCCTCGCGATCAATCCAGCGGGGTTCATCCCGGCACTGCAGGACGGTGAAACCGTCATCGTCGAATCGATCGCGATCCTCGACTATTTGACCACGCGCTATGGCCCGACACTGCTCGCTCCTGCGCCGGACAATCCGGCGTATGCGCGCTACCAGCAGTTCCTGCACTTGGGCGAAGCAGGGCTGATGGGCTTCGCCTTCATGGTTTTCGCCGACACCGTCCTAGCGCCCGAGGACCGGCGCGGAAGCTGGCTCGGCGGTTACGCCAGGGAGTTGTTCGAAAGCCGCCGCGGGATCGTCGCGCAGCAACTTGCGCAGGCGCCGTACATGGCGGGAGAGATTTTCACTGCCGCCGACATCTCGGTGACCTATGCGCTGGAATTCGCAAAGCGGAACGCCGGCGTCGTACTCGACGAGCCCGAGAGCGCCTATCTCCTGCGCGTCAGGGCGCGCG
>DDFE01000100.1:7515-8582 GCA_002336985.1 Sphingomonadales bacterium UBA1936 | reverse complement strand
CGTCGCCCTGGCAACTGCGGTTTTCCTATTCTTTTTCCTGTGGGGCGTCGGCGACGGAACCGTCTCTGCGGACAATATAGCATTGTGGCTGGCGATCCTCGCCATTCCCGCGGCCGTAATGTTCGCGTCGCATCGGCTTGCGGCAAGGGGGCAGCGCGCGGCGGCATCGGTGCTGCTTTCGCTGCTCGCGATACCGGCGACGCTGGTCGGGCTGTTTTTCCTGATCCTGATCCTCGCGGCGCCGGACTGGAAATAACGGCAGCTTGCCGGGCGAACGCGTTAACGGGGCGAAGAGGTCTCCTCGCTAAAGGCTGCTCTCCCGTCCATGGAGATGCCCTCGTGAAATTCGTTCCTATCAAGTCGCGTGGCGGCGGTTATCTCGTGGTCGTCGAAAACATCGCCTATCTGCGCGCGGACGAGAACCGCCAAACCAAGATCGGCCTGATCGGCGGCGACTCGCTGCTGGTCGATGGGACGATCGAGGAAATCGCGGCGATCGTGACGGCAGGGCAAGCCAATCCCGCTGCCCCCGCCTGACGTCGTCAGGCGTGCACCGCGCTCACGAAATAATCCAGCTTCAGGTCGTCCGTCAGCCGCGCGCCGCGCAACGGATCCCAGCCGAACCCCTGCACGTCGGTCACGCGCATTCCGGCCTCAGCGAGCATCGCGGTCAGTTCGTCGGGAGTGATGAACTTGTCCCAGTCGTGCGTGCCGCGCGGGATGCTGCCCAGCCCTTCGCCGATCTCGATCATCGCGACGCGCGAGAACTGGGTGCGGTTGGGCGTGGAGAGGATCAGCAGGCCACCCTCGGCGAGCGTACCGCACAGTCCCGCGATGAACGCGCGGGGGTCGGCGACGTGTTCGATCACTTCCAGTGAAGTGACGAGATCGAATTCCTCGCCCGCGACCGTACTAGGATCGCCGCAGCGATAATCGATGCTCAGGCCGACACCGGCGGCGTGGTGACGTGCCGCCTCGATATTCTCGGGCGCGGCATCGACGGCGGTGACGGATGCACCGAGACGCGCGAGCGGTTCGGCGAGCAGCCCTGCGCCACAGCCCATGTC
>DDFE01000100.1:0-7451 GCA_002336985.1 Sphingomonadales bacterium UBA1936 | reverse complement strand
CCCAAAGCCAATCTGCCCTTGCACTTCCGGCGTCGCAACGGAAAGAGGCGCCCGGGAATCAACATAAAGTTGAAAGTGGGGGCCAAGTCGTTGGCGCGTATTGTCATGAAGTTCGGCGGCACGTCGATGGCGGGGACGGAACGCATCCGCAGCGTCGCCGCGCGCGTGAAGCGCGAAGTGCTGGCCGGAAACCAGGTTGCCGTGGTCGTGAGCGCCATGGCGGGCGAGACGGACCGGCTCGTCAATTTCTGCCGTGAGGCGTCCCCCCTGCACGATCCGCGCGAGTATGATGTCGTGGTGGCGGCGGGCGAACAGGTGACCTCGGGCCTGCTGGCAATCGCATTGCAGGCGCAGGGCGTTCGCGCGCGCAGCTGGCTCGGCTGGCAACTGCCGATCCGCACGAGTGCCGCGCACGCGTCGGCCCGGATCGAGGAGATCGACACCGAGGCGCTAGACGCGGCCATGGCTGGCGGGGAAGTCGCGGTCATCCCCGGATTCCAGGGTATGGCGGAGGGCGACCGCATCTCGACCCTCGGCCGCGGCGGCTCCGACACGTCCGCAGTGGCCGTCGCCGCAGCGGTTAAGGCCGACCGTTGCGACATCTACACCGATGTTGACGGTGTCTATACCACCGACCCCCGCATCGTGCCGCGCGCGCGCAAGCTGAAGCGGGTGACTTACGAGGAAATGCTCGAACTGGCGAGCGTGGGCGCGAAGGTCCTTCAGACCCGTTCGGTCGGCCTTGCCATGAAGGAAGGGGTGCGCGTGCAGGTGCTCTCCAGCTTCGACGACCCCGAAAACGCCCCTGCGGCAGATACACTTCCCGGCACGATGATTGTCGGCGACGACGAGATTGGAGATGACATGGAACGCCAGCTGATCACCGGCATCGCGCACGACAAGAACGAGGCGAAGATCACGTTGACCAGCGTGCCCGACAAGCCGGGCGGCGTGGCGAACATCTTCGGTCCGCTCGCCGAGGCGTCGATCAACGTCGACATGATCATCCAGAACATCAGCCACGGCACCGGGTCGACCGACGTGACCTTTACCGTGCCGGGTGCGGAACTGGCGCGCTCGCTCGACGTGCTGGGGCGCGAAAAGGACAATATCGGCTATGCCGAGATCGTCCACGATACCAAGGTCGCCAAAATCTCGGTGGTCGGCGTCGGCATGCGCAGCCATGCGGGTGTGGCGTCCACCATGTTCAAGGCGCTCGCCCAGCGCGGCATCAACATCCAGGCGATCACGACCAGCGAGATCAAGGTCAGCGTGCTGATCGACGAGGACGAAACCGAACTCGCCGTCCGGGTGCTGCACACCGCCTACGGGCTGGATGCCGAGGAAGCGGCTGCCTGAGTTCGATGCGACCCCGGGCTTGCCCCGGGGGCCTGCGCGGCGCTAGGCGCTGGCGATGAACCAAATCTCTTCGACGGCTGCCCCGCGCCTCCACCAGCTGATGGCGCGCGGCGCGGAATTTCTGGGCAGCGAAACGACCATCCTGTGCGGCGCGATGTCATGGGTGTCCGAACGGCACCTCGTCTCCGCAATCTCGAACGCGGGCGGGTTCGGCCTGATCGCGTGCGGCGCGATGACGCCCGAACTGCTCGACACCGAAATCGCCGAGACGAAGAAGCGCACGTCGAAGCCGTTCGGCGTCAACCTCATCACAATGCACCCGCAGTTGATGGACCTGATCGGCATCTGCGCGAAGCATCAGGTAACGCATATCGTGCTCGCGGGTGGACTGCCCCCGGCCGGAAGTCTCGACGCGATCAAGGCGTCGGGTGCGAAGGTTATCTGCTTTGCACCCGCACTCAGCCTTGCGAAGAAGCTGATCCGTTCGGGCGTCGATGCACTGGTGATCGAGGGTATGGAGGCAGGCGGCCACATCGGCCCGGTGTCCACATCCGTGCTGGCGCAGGAAATCCTGCCCGAGGTCGCCGAACAGGTGCCGGTCTTCGTCGCGGGCGGGATCGGGCGCGGCGAAGCGATCGCTGCTTACCTCGAAATGGGCGCGAGCGGGGTCCAGCTGGGCACGCGCTTCGCCTGCGCGACCGAAAGCATCGCGCACGAGAATTTCAAAAAGGCGTTTTTCCGCGCCTCTGCCCGCGACGCCATTGCCAGCGTCCAGATCGACCCGCGCCTGCCGGTCATCCCGGTCCGTGCGCTCAAGAACGCGGGAACCGAATTGTTCACCGTCAAGCAGCGCGAGGTCGCGAACCTGCTCGACGAGGGCATCGTCGCGATGGGCGAAGCACAGCTTCAGATCGAGCATTACTGGGCCGGCGCGCTTCGCCGCGCGGTCATCGACGGCGACGTCGAGAACGGGTCTCTGATGGCGGGACAATCGGTCGGCATGGTGACTCGCGAGGAACCGGTTGCGGAAATCATCGCGGCACTGTGCCGCGAGGCCGAAAGTGCTTTGTCATCGCGTTGAAACAACTGTATCGTTTCTGGACGCAGTGCAGCATTTGAGTCCGTTGTCGCCTATATCGTTTCGCCATAGTGTCGTTACCGAATCGAACACGGGGCATTTTTTGATGAAGACCTTCTCGACCATTGCATGCGGACTGATCGCGGCGGGCATCGCTGCGGCGCCGGCATCGGCCGCGACGATCGTTTTCGATACGTGGAACACCTCGACGGACGGTACGGACGGTATCGTCCGCTCGTTCGCGGCCAGCGGTATCAACGTCAAGGCAACGGCGTTCAGCTACAACTCGTCGCTCAGCCGCGCGTATCTCGGCGACTATGGCAGCGCCGGCCTCGGCGTGACGAACAACAACGAAGGCAACGGCGGTTCGGGCAATTCGCACACCGTCGACAATTCGTCCGGCAATGACTTCATCGTGCTGGTATTCGACCGCGCGGTGAACATCTCAGGCGCCATTCTCAACCCCTATTCGGTTGCAGGCAGCACGGACAATGATGCGTTCGTCAGCTATGCGACGATGAGCAACGCCTACACGACGGACTGGTCGACGATCTCGTTGTCCAACTCGGTCTTCGGCACGCTCAACTCGAACGGCAAGAATGTTCAGGGCTCGGGCAACAGCAGCCTGACCAATCTGATGAGCGGTGTCAGTTCGGGCAACGTCTGGGTCATCGGCGCGGCACGTAACGGCGCGAACGGTTACTGGGACAACAACATCGACGGCTTCAAGCTCGGCTCGATCACCGTCACGGCGTCGATCCCCGAGCCCGCGACCTGGGCGATGATGATCGGCGGGTTCGGCCTGGTCGGCATGTCGATGCGCCGCCGCCGCCGCGTCGCAGTGACCTTCACCGCAGCAGCCTGATCATTGCAGCCGGGCTGCAGTCCGGCCATGTAACGTACATAACAATCGGCCGCCGTGAACCAGGTTCGCGGCGGCCGATAGCTTTTGTTGCCTGCACTTGTGTTGGACGTAGCCCACGCATCTGTTAGCGTTCGCCGACATGCTTGCTGCCCAGTCCGCCCGCCTGATCCTGACCCGCCTTCATGAGGTCATGGCTGCGCGAACGGGCGCCCAGGCAAAGCTCAACCAGGTCGTGGGCATCATCGGTGAAGCGCTGGAGAGCGAGGTCTGCTCGATCTACCTGCTGCGCGACGGGCTGCTCGAACTTTACGCGACCCGCGGCCTGAAACAGGAAGCCGTTCACGTCACGCGCCTCGCGATGGGCGAGGGACTGGTCGGCACCATTGCAGAAGATGTCGAACCGCTGAACCTCGACGAGGCCACCAGCCACCCGGACTTCGCCTACAAACCCGAGACTGGCGAAGAACTGTTCCACAGTTTCGCGGGCGTGCCGATCGTCCGCCGCCAGGCCGCCGTCGGCGTCCTGTGCGTCCAGCATGCCGAACCCCGTCGTTACGACGATGTCGAGATCGAGGCGCTGCAGACCGTCGCAATGGTGCTGAGCGAACTGATTTCGAACGCCGGACTGGTCGACGAGGCAAAGACGGCCGGAGCCAGAGCCGCACAAATCGCGTCACAGCGATTGCCGGGCCTTCGCCTGGTCGAAGGCATGGCGCGCGGTCACGCCGTCTATCATCAGCCGCGCATCCTGATCGAACACACGGTCGCCGAGGATACGGAGGCTGAACGCGCGCGCGTCTATTCCGCTTTCGCCAAGATGCGCGAGCAGATCGACAACATGACCAACCTCGCCGAATTCGGCGGCGACGGCGAACACCGCGAAGTCCTCGATACCTACAAGATGTTCGCTTACGACGAGGGCTGGTCCCGTCGCATCAACGAGGCCATCGACAGCGGCCTGACGGCAGAAGCAGCCATCGAACGCGTCCAGCAGCGCACCCGCACGCGCATGCGGCAGATCGACGATCCCCTGTTGCAGGACCGGATGCACGACCTCGAGGATCTTGCGAACCGCCTGTTGCGGATCGTCTCGGGGCAGCTCGGCACGGCGGCACAGGCGGGGTTGCGGCAGGATACGATCCTGATCGCGCGTAACCTGGGTCCGGCCGAGCTGCTCGAATACGACCGGCGCCGATTGAAAGGCGTCGTCCTCGAGGAAGGATCGCTGACCGCGCATGTCACCATCGTCGCCCGCGCCATGGGCGTGCCGATGCTGGGGCGCGTCCGCGATGTGCGCCAGTCGATTGCCGATGGCGACCTGTTGCTGCTGGACGTGGGGCAGGCGAGCGTCACCGTACGCCCTGCAGCAGCGATCGAGGAAGCATTCGAAACCCGGCTGGTCACGGGCCAGAAACGCCGCGCCGCCTTTGCCGCACTTCGCGATATGCCTTCGGTGTCGAAGGACGGCCTTGCCGTTCCACTGATGATGAACGCGGGCTTGCGCGACGATGTGGCGGCGCTCGACCTGACCGGCGCCGAGGGCATCGGCCTGTTTCGCACCGAATTCCAGTTCCTCGTTTCCGCCACCATGCCACAGCGCGAGCGTCAGCAGCGGCTGTACCGCGATGTGCTGGATGCTGCGGGCGAACGGCCTGTCATCTTTCGCACCGTCGACATCGGCGGCGATAAAGCCCTGCCCTATCTGCGCGCTGATGCGGGTCAGGAGGATGAGGAAAATCCAGCGCTCGGATGGCGCGCGCTGCGCCTGGCGCTGGACCGTGACACACTGATGAAGGCACAGGCGCGCGCGCTGCTGGAAGCAGCGGCGGGCCGCAACCTGCAGGTGATGTTCCCGATGGTCAGCGAACCCTGGGAATATGATCAGGCGCGCGCGATTTTCGAGGCACAGCACAACTGGCTGGCAGAGCGTGGAAAGCGGCTGCCGGCGGCAATCAAATACGGCGCGATGCTCGAAGTCCCGGCGCTCGCAGAGGTTCTCGACCTGTTGCTGCCGCGCCTCGATTTCCTGTCGGTCGGGACGAACGACCTGACCCAGTTCCTGTTCGCGGCGGACCGCGCCAATCCCAAGCTTGCCGAACGGTACGACTGGCTGAGCCCGGCGATCCTGCGCTTCCTGGCGCGTGTCGCCCGCGAATGCACGGCGGCGGGCGTACCGGTGGGCGTATGCGGCGAAATGGGCGGACGACCGCTCGAGGCGATGGCGCTGATCGGGCTCGGTATCGACCGCCTGTCGATCACGCCCGCTGCGATCGGGCCGGTCAAGGCGATGATCCGGTCGCTCGATGTCGGGAAGCTGCGCGCCGCTCTGCCTGCCTTGCTGGCGACACCGCCTGCCGACATGCGGGTGGCGCTGGACGAATGGGCACGCGAGGCGGGTGTGGAACTGGCGTGAACGTGGGTTGCAAATAATTTCGCTTTGGCGTGAGCCGGTTGACAGGGGCGGCACAGATGGTGACACAAACGACCGGTCGTAAGCCTAGGACGCGGGCTACGACCGGGAGAAGCGCTAAGATGGTCGAAGGCGACGCGACGACCGAGGACGAGGGCGGCGGTCTGTTCCCGCAGAGCGTCGGCGAGCGTTTGCGTGCGGCCAGGACCGCGGCGCAACTCGACCTCAACGATGTCGCGACCAAGACCCGGATCCCCATCCGCCACCTGGAAGCGATCGAGCGCAGCGATTACGCCAGCCTGCCTTCCGCCACCTATGCCATTGGTTTTGCACGCTCATTCGCGCGTGCGGTCGATGCAGACGAAGCAGCGATCGCGCGGGATTTACGGGCTGAACTGGGTCGCGCGCCTGCCGACGATGCGGATTTCACGCCCTATGAACCGGTCGACCCCGCCCGCTTGCCCTCGCGCCTGCTCGCATGGTCGACCGCGATCATCGCGATACTGCTGGTCGGCGGCTATCTGATCCTGCGCACCGAAATCTTCGGGCAGAGCGCCCCGCCGCCAGTCGAAGCGCCGACGGCGACGACCCAACCGACAACTCCTGTAGCGGCAACGCCCGCGCCCGCCGCAGTTCCCACGACCGGAACGGTCGTGCTGACTGCAACGGCGCCTGTGTGGCTGCGTGTCTATGACAAGGCCGATAAGGTGCTGTTGCAGAAGGAAATGGCGGTCGGCGAAACGTTCACAGTTCCAGCCGATGCCGATACGCCGATGGTGCGGACCGGCCGCGCCGATGCGCTGAAAGTGACCATCGATGGACGCGAGGTTCCACCGCTGGGACCGCCGGAAAAGACCGTTCGCAATGTCGTGCTGACCGCGGCCGCACTCGCCGCACGACCGGTGCCGACGGCGGCAATTCCATCGGCGCCCCCCTTGCAGGCGCCGGCACAAGCGCCCACCGCAGGGGCACCGGTAACCGCTCCGGCTGACAATGGGGCCGGACCCGCACAGTGATCGAGGGACGAATGACGAATTATCGTATCGCGGCGGCCGTAATCGCGCTGGCCACGGCAACGTCGGGCTTTGCGCAGACGGCACCGATCGACCAGCGCGTCGGAAAACTGGAAAAGGAAATGCGCGCGGTTCAGCGCACCGTGTTTCCGCAAGGCGTGCCGGTACAGCCTGACCTTACCACGCCGACAACACCTCCGGTCGCCGCAGGCAACCCCGCCAGCGCCCCGATCACCGACCTGACCGCACGGGTGGACGCGCTTGAGCGCCAATTGGCTACGTTGACCGGAGCGAGCGAGCAGAACGGCTTCAAGATCAAGCAGCTGGAAGATGCGCTGGCCCGCATCCAGACGCGGCTGACCACGCTGGAAGGCGGAGCGCCCGCCGCGGTCGTGACCTATCCATCGGTCGGCGGGCCCGGGCCGGTAACTCCCACTCCGCCGATCGCGACACCCAAGCCCGCTAATCGCCCGCCTGTTGCAGCTGCGGAACCCTCGGCCAAACCAGATCCCGCGCGACGGTCTGCCGTCGCCGCCATCGAAATGCCTTCGACCGGAGATGCGGTCGAGGACGATTACACCTACGCGTTCCGTCTCTACACGGCGAAATTCTATCCCGAAGCCCAGGCCAAGCTGAAGGAATTCACCGCCAAATACCCGGTGACGAACAAGCGCTGGAGCTATGCACAAAACCTGCTCGGTCGCGCCTATTACGACGAGGGCAAGC
>DDFE01000060.1:6474-7332 GCA_002336985.1 Sphingomonadales bacterium UBA1936 | reverse complement strand
AATCGAACCCGTGTTTCAGCCGTGAGAGGGCCGCGTCCTAACCGCTAGACGAAGGGGCCGTCGAAGCGAGGGCCGCGCCCTACGCGCTTCGCTGCTGCAGCGTCAAGATTTCACGCCGAATGCCGCCAGCCGCCGCGCGGCATCCGCACGCAGGTTCGACCAGAACAGGCTGTAATCGAACACGTGGAAGTTGTTGCCGGGCAGCACGTAGTTCTTGATGTCCTTGGGCGGCGGCCCGATCAACAGGAACCCGCGGGCATCGCAGCGGGCGGATATGCGGCCCGCCTCGAGTTTCGCCGATTTCAGGTCGTCCGAGGGAAAGAGCGTGCCGAGGTTCTGCGCGGCCGTTGCTGTGCCGTTCGGCGTGCCGGTGATGGGGTTGGTGCACAGTGCTGCCGTGCCCATGCGCGGCTTTCCGTCGAAGCCGGTGGTCGCGTCATAGGCTTCGGTTACCATACTGGTGTCGGCGGGCTCGGCGAAGCTTTGCCACGACAGGACGCAGCGCGCCTGATCAGGACGTGCGCAAGCGGGGAGGCCCAGCGCCTTCAGGTCGGTTTCCACCGATACGGGCCAGCCGACGACGTATGCCGCGACGACGCGCCCGGCGATCGCCTTGCCCGCGATCTTTTCACGCAGCAGTCGGGTCAGGTGCAGCGCGCCCTGGCTGTGCCCGGCGAGGATGATCGGGCGATCGGGGCCGATGTTGGCGACGAATTCGTCGAACGCCTGAGCCACGTCGCGATAGGCGGCGTCCTGCGCCTTCGCCGATTCGGCCTGCGTCGTCAGGAACGATCCGAACGTCGCCTGCCGGTATCGCGGCGCCCAGATTTCGCCGACGCCGTTGAACACGCTCGCCTG
>DDFE01000060.1:6170-6419 GCA_002336985.1 Sphingomonadales bacterium UBA1936 | reverse complement strand
GCCATCGGCTTTTGCTCGATGAAGCCCGCCGAGGGTACGAATGCGATCCGCGAAATTTGGCCCGGAAACAAAACCCAGGCGAATACTGCCAAGATGGCCAAGACGATAAAGAACGCGACGAGGTAGAGGAACTTGCGGGCCACGGAGTTTCCGGTGGTTGAAGGGCAGGAGGCTAGCTGCTAGCCGCCCCCTCCATGTCAGTCGATAGTGCAACCGTGAGAAAGATCGCGTCGCTCGCGCGCATCGCCA
>DDFE01000060.1:3994-6062 GCA_002336985.1 Sphingomonadales bacterium UBA1936 | reverse complement strand
GACGGTGTGCGCGACGGCAGCTTTTCCGCGCGCGAAGTCGCGACCGCGTTCATTGATCGCGTCGCCGCCGCCAAGGCGCTGAACGCGTTCCTTGTCGAAACACCCGACCATGCGCTTGCCGCCGCCGATACCGCCGACAAGGCGCGCGCATCGGGCGACCTGAAGCCGATGTCGGGCGTCCCGATCGGCATGAAGGACCTGTTCTGCACCGAAGGTGTGAGGACGACTGCGGCGAGCCACATTCTCGATGGCTTTACACCCACCTATGAATCGACCGTCTCGGGCAAGCTTTGGGCAGCAGGCGCGGGGATGCTGGGCAAGCTGAACATGGACCAGTTCGCGATGGGATCGTCGAACGAAACCAGCGCGTTCGGCAATGTGATCTCGCCCTGGCGGCGCAAGGACGGCGGCAATGCCGCGCTTGCCCCGGGCGGGTCGTCTGGCGGATCGTCCGCTGCGATCTCTGCACGTTTGTGTCCGGCAGCGACCGGCACCGATACCGGCGGCTCGATCCGTCAGCCCGCATCGTTCGTCGGTATTTCGGGCATCAAGCCAACCTATGGCCGCTGCTCACGTTGGGGCGTGGTCTCCTTCGCCAGTTCGCTCGACCAGGCGGGCGCAATGGCCCGCGACGTGCGCGACTGTGCGATCATGCTGGAGGCTATGTCCGGGTTCGATCCGAAGGATTCGACCTCGCTCGATCTGCCGGTCCCGAACTGGGAGGGCGCGCTTTCGGGCGACCTGCGCGGCAAGAAGATCGGTATTCCCAGGGAATATCGCGTCGATGGCATGCCTGCCGAGATCGACGCATTGTGGGAACGCGGTATTGCCTGGGTGAAGGACGCGGGGGCCGAGGTCGTCGAAGTCTCGTTGCCCCATACGAAATACGCGCTGCCCGCCTATTATATCATCGCGCCTGCGGAAGCCTCGTCGAACCTCGCACGGTATGACGGCGTGCGTTACGGCCTGCGCGATTTGCCCGAAGGCGCAGGGCTGCAGGATATGTACGCCGCGACCCGTGCCGCCGGATTCGGCGCCGAGGTCCGCCGGCGTATCATGATCGGAACTTACGTCCTTTCGGCAGGGTTTTACGACGCGTATTTCACACAGGCTTCGAAGGTGCGCAGCCTGATCGCGCGCGATTTCGATGACGCGTGGAAGTCATGCGACCTGCTGCTCACCCCGACAGCGCCCAGTGCGGCGTTCGCGCTGGGCGAAAAGAGCGCCGACCCGCTGGCGATGTATCTCAACGACGTCTTCACCGTGCCATCGTCGCTTGCGGGTTTGCCGGCCATGTCCGTACCCGGTGGTCTCGATGGCGCTGGGCTGCCGTTGGGCTTGCAGATTATCGGCAAGGCGCTCGACGAACAGGGCGTTCTGAACGCCGGGCTGGCCATCGAACAGCGCGCGGGGTTCACTGCGCGGCCCGACAACTGGTGGTGATCGCTTGAAAGCGGCGCGGCGGTTCCTGACGTGGATCGCCGATCGGCCTGTCGCTTTCGTGCTGCTGACGCTTGTCGGAATTGCTGAGCGGCTGGGCTGGGCGCTTACCGGTCACCTGCCCAGCCTCGACACCGAATTGCGCAACGTCGCGATGCACTGGGCGCGGACAGGCGAGATCGCCGATGCTTTCCACATCGGCAGCGGCCCGACGGCGCATGTCGGCGCGCTGCCCGTGCTGATCCCGGGCATGGTCTATCGCCTGTTCGGCATCGATACGCCCGCCAGCAACGTGGTGCTTACGGTACTCAGCACGCTGGCAATCGTTGCGACCGCGTTCGTATTGAACCGTGTGTTCGCGCGGCTCGGCATGGCTGCCGTCGCACGGGGTGCGGCGGTCCTCATCATCTGCGTCGTCCCGCTGCACACCGAGATCGAGGCGCGGTCGCTGCGCATCTATGAGAACGGCTATGCCGCGCTTGCACTTGCGCTGCTGATGCTTGCGATGGTGCGGCTGGAAACGCGGAAGGTGAGTGTCGCGGACCTGTTCGGCCTCTCGGTCCTTGCCGCGTTCATCGTCGCGCTCTCGCCTACGGCGGGTTTCTGCGGGATAGCCATCCTCGCCATT
>DDFE01000060.1:3533-3972 GCA_002336985.1 Sphingomonadales bacterium UBA1936 | reverse complement strand
CGCATACCGGGCGCTGGAAGCTGCTGGCGGAGAGGCCGCCTATGCACGGGGGCTGGGTGACGCGACATGGCGCTGGGTGGCAGCGCATCCGGGCGACGCGGCAGCGATCTGGGCGCGCCACGCCTATGAGTTCTTCTTGCCGCCTGCCTGGATGTGGCTGCACAGCGGGCCGCCGGATATCACCACGCCGCTACGGATCGTGCTGGTCGATATCATCGCGGTGCTGGCGCTGGCCGGACTAGCCGTCGCGCTCGTGCGGCGGCAGTGGATTTATCTCTATCTTCTCCCGCCCGTCGTGTTGCTTCCATTGCCCTATATCCTGTCGCAGCCGCTGATCCGTTATCGCTACGTCATCGCCAGCTTGCTCATTTTCCTCGCAATGGATTGCCTCGCGCGGTTGACGGGCGGGGGGCAGGGCGCGCTAAAGCGGCCCGCATGA
>DDFE01000060.1:3277-3447 GCA_002336985.1 Sphingomonadales bacterium UBA1936 | reverse complement strand
CCGAACCGGGAGTGCATCCGCCAGGCAGTGCGCACGGGCCTTGCCATCGATGCGGAGATCAACCGGTGGAGCCGGTTCGACCGCAAGAACTACTTCTATGCGGACCTGCCGCAGGGGTACCAGATTTCGCAGCTGTATCATCCGCTCGTCGGGGAGGGCTCGATTACCGT
>DDFE01000060.1:0-3253 GCA_002336985.1 Sphingomonadales bacterium UBA1936 | reverse complement strand
AACCGGTCGGGCGTGGCGCTGATGGAAATCGTGTCGAAGCCCGAGATGCGGTCGCCGGCCGAGGCGGGCGAATATGTCCGCAAGCTCCGTCAGCTGCTGCGCTATGTCGGCAGCTGCGACGGCAACATGGAACAGGGCTCGATGCGCGCGGACGTGAATGTCAGCGTGCGCAAGCCCGGCGACGAATTCGGCACGCGGACGGAAACGAAGAACGTCAATTCGGTCCGCTTCATCCAGCAGGTCGTCGAGCACGAAGCCCGGCGCCAGGTCGATGTGATCGAAAGCGGTGGCAAGATCGTCCAGGAAACGCGGCTGTTCGACCCCGACAAGGGCGTAACGCGCTCCATGCGGTCGAAGGAAGACGCGCACGATTACCGCTACTTCCCCGATCCCGACCTGCTGCCGCTGGAACTGACCGAGGATTTCGTCGCGGAATGCCGGGCAAGCCTGCCCGAGCTTCCCGATGCGAAGCACGCACGCTTCACCGATGCGCTGGGCATCTCGCCGTACAATGCGGACGTGCTGACCGCCGACATCGACACGGCGGCCTGGTTCGAACAGCTGCTGGCCGAGGGTGTCGACGGCAAGGCAGCAGCAAACTGGACGACGGGCGAATTGTTCGGCGCGCTTAATCGCCTGGGCCGCGGCATCACCGATTCACCGGTCAGCCCAGCTCAGGCGGGCGAACTGCTGAAGCTGGTCGGCGACGGCACGCTTTCGGGCAGCATGGCGAAGACCGTGTTCGAAAAGATGCTGGAAACCGGTGACGGCGCGGGCGTGATCGTCGATCGCGAAGGCCTGAAACAGACCAGCGACACCGGCGCGATCGAGGCGGTCATCGCCGACATCCTCGCGGCCAACGCCGACAAGGTCGAACAATACAAGGGCGGCAAGGAAGCGTTGTTCGGCTTCTTCGTCGGCCAGACCATGAAGGCGATGGCAGGCAAGGCCAATCCGCAGGTCGTGAACGAATTGCTGAAGAAGGCGCTCGCCTAGAAAAGCATCGTCTTGATCAGCCTCCCTTAACCCGCTTAGGTCTAGGGCAACGGCCGCAGAGCAGGGCCGGAAGCGGGGGTTGCATGAAGGAGATTGTTTCGGCGCTGGCGCTCGCGTCCGCGATGTTCGCTGGTCCGGCCATTGCCGGCACCAAAGCCGTCACGGCATCTGGCTATGCGCTTCCAAAGGACAAGGCCGTCACCATTGTATTGATGCGGCCCGACACGGATGTCGGCGAACTTGCGGCGGGGGGACTGCCGCAGCCGAATGCCGATTGGACCAAGGCTGCGCGTGCCAATCTGGCCGAGGCGCTTGCAGCGAATGCGACCGCCAAGAAGATCGACCTGAAGGTTATCGACGAACAGGCAGGCGACGGCGCACAGGTGGTCGCGGATTACACGACCCTGCACCAGGCGGTCGCGAACGCGATCATCGAACACAAATATTACGGGTCGAAACTGCCGACGAAGAAGGACAAGTTCGACTGGACGATGGGGCCCGGTGCTCAGAAAATCGGAGACCTGTCTGGGGGCAATTATGCCCTGTTCCTTTTCACACGAGACAATTTCGCGAGCGCCAGCCGCAAGGCAACACAGGTGGCGGGAATGCTCGGCTGCATCGTCGGTTTCTGCATGATCGTGCCCGGTGGCACGCACGTCGCCTATGCGTCGCTCGTCGAACTTTCGACGGGCAATGTCGTGTGGTTCAACGTCCTGCGCGGATCGAAGGGCGATGTGCGCGAGAAGGACGGCGCGAAATCCATGGTCGATGCGATCATGGCCTCCATGCCGACGCGCCCGGGCGAAGCGCCCAAGCCGGATCAGGTCGCGGCAAAATGAAGCGCATGGCGGCGCTTGCGCTGCTCCTGACCGCTGCCGCCGCGCCGCCGCAACCTCCGCCCGACATCACGGTCACGGCGACGGGCGGTTATCAGCCAGTCGATGCCGACGAGCGCGGCCTGTGGATGCAGGTCGACGAGTACGAGCGGCAGATGAAGACGTCCAACTTCATCATCCGCGACGCGGCGCTCAACGCCTATGTCCGGCAGGTCTTCTGCAGGACGGTGGGGCAGGGCGAGTGCCGCGGCGTGCGCATCTACATCGTCCGCACACCCTATTTCAACGCGAGCATGGCGCCCAACGGCATGATGCAGGTCTGGTCCGGCCTGTTCCTGCGGACCCGCAACGAGGCGCAGCTGGCGGCCGTGCTGGGCCACGAATACATGCACTATCACGCGCGCCATTCGGTGAAGGGCTTCCGCGACGCCAAGAACAAGACGAACGCCATGGCGTGGATGTCGATCATTCCGTTCGGCGGGCTGGCGGCGGCAGGCGCCATCACGGTTGCTCAGGTCGGCATGATCGGATCGCTCTATGCCAACACCCGCGAGATGGAGCGGGAAGCGGACGCAGGGTCGCTGCCATTGCTGGCAAAGGCCGGATACGATCCGCGCGCCGCATCGCGCATCTGGGGTCAGATCCTGGCCGAGGCGGATGCGACCGCCGCCGAACGCAAGCAGAAGCGGCGCAAGGACGGCGGCATGTTCGCAACCCATCCGGCAAGCGCCGAGCGCCAGGCCGAATTGACCAAGCAGGCAGCAGCCTTGGCGAGTCCGACGGCCGTCGCGGAAAATGCGGCGGAATATCGTGCGGCACTTGCGCCATGGTGGGCGGACCTCATCGACGACCAGGTGAAGCTCAACGATTTCGGGGCGACGGATCTGCTGCTGGGCCAGCTGGCATCGGCGGGGTGGACCGGTGACCTGCTTTACGCGCGCGGCGAACTCTATCGGGCACGGGGTGCGCCGGACGATTTCGCCAAGGCTGCGGGTTTTTATCGCGATGCGGTCGCGAAGGGCGGAGCGCCGGTCGAGGTCTATCGTGGGCTAGGCCTCGCGTTGCTGCGAAGCGGCGACGCGAGCGGCGGCCGGGAAGCGCTCAAGGCCTATCTCGAGCGAGCGCCGCAGGCGAAAGACAGGGCAATGATGGCAATGATGGCAGGGGTGAAGGCATGAGGTGGATGGTTTTCGCGGCGGCGCTTGCGCTCTCCGCATCCCCGGCGACTGCCGGGTACAAACTCATGCCGACAGGTACGAAACAGCCCGTGGGCAAGCTGGGCCTCAGCGTCGTTCCGCCCAACGACTGGAACCGTCTTGGCGCCAAGATCGGCCGGAACGCCGAAAGCTGGACGCTCGACGGGCTGTCGCTCAACGACCTGAGCTTCTACGCGGGGATCGAAGACGGCCGCACGCTGTTCC
>DDFE01000139.1 GCA_002336985.1 Sphingomonadales bacterium UBA1936 | reverse complement strand
TCAAAATCCGGTTCCGAAAGGAGTGTGGGTTCGATTCCCACCGCCCGCACCATTTTTTGATTGCTGCCGCGCCGGAGGCGAATGAGCGACCGCATCCTCATCTTCTACGGGTCGTACAGGCAGGATAGACAGGGCATTCGCCTGGCGAACTATCTCGTCGACGCGTTCGGGCAGCGCGGCGCCAGTCCCGAACTGATTGATGCCAAGGCCATCGGCCTTCCGATGCTCGACCGGATGTACAAGGAATATCCGAAGGGAACGGCGCCCGAGGCGCTCGAAACGCTGGCGGAGAAAATCCGGACGGCCGACGCGTTCGTCTTCGTGACCGGCGAATATAATTGGGGCGTGCAGCCGGGCCTCAAGAACCTGACCGACCATTTCCTGGAGGAATGGTTCTGGCGGCCCGCCGCGATCGCCAGCTATTCGGCGGGGCGTTTCGCGGGCGCGCGGTCGGCGATGGCGTGGCACGGTACGCTATCCGAAATGGGCATGGTGGTTACCTCCACCTCGATCGCGGTCGGCGGCATCGGCAAGGCATTGAGCGAAAATGCCGAACCGACCGGGGATGGCGGTGCGGCACTGGACCACGCCTTTCCGCGCTTTGCCGACGATCTCGCCTGGTGGACGAATGCTGCGCGGCTCCAAAGGAAATCTACGCCGCCGCCCTATTGATCGCGGCGTGCCACAACCCATCTGCGGTTGCGAAACGAAACTCGAGTCCGGAGAACCGCGATGACCGACGCCGCCGAATATGTGCCCCCCAAGATCTGGACCTGGGACAAGGAAAATGGCGGGCAATTCGCCAACATCAACCGGCCGATCGCGGGCGCGACACATGACAAGGAATTGCCGGTCGGCAAGCATCCGTTCCAGCTCTATTCGCTGGCCACGCCCAATGGCGTGAAAGTGACTGTCATGCTCGAGGAACTGCTCGCCGCGGGGTACTCGGGCGCCGAATATGATGCCTGGTTGATCCGCATCAACGAAGGCGACCAGTTCGGCAGCGGCTTTGTCGACATCAATCCGAATTCCAAGATTCCTGCGCTGGTCGATCGCAGCGGGCCGGAGCCGATCCGCGTGTTCGAATCCGGATCGATCCTGATCCACCTGGCCGAAAAATTCGGCGTCTTCCTGCCGACCGAACAGCCTGCGCGCGCGGAGACGCTGTCGTGGCTGATGTGGCAGATGGGCAGTGCGCCGTTCCTGGGCGGCGGCTTCGGGCATTTCTATGCCTACGCCCCATTCAAGCAGGAATATCCGATCAACCGATATGCGATGGAGGTGAAGCGCCAGTTCGACGTGCTCGATCGCCAGCTTGCCGACCATGAGTTCGTTGCGGGCGCCGACTACACGATTGCGGACATGGCGATTTACCCCTGGTACGGTGCCGTCGCGCGGGGAGAGGCCTATAACGCCGCCGAATTCCTGCAGACGCACGAGTACAAGAACGTCATGCGCTGGGCCGATCAGATCGCCGCGCGTCTGGCGGTAAAGCGCGGGCGCATGGTCAATCGCGCGGTGGGCGACCCGTCGAGCCAGTTGCGCGAACGCCACGATGCCGGCGATTTCGATACGCGGACGCAGGACAAGCTGGAACCGGCCAGCTAACACGCGCTGAATGACCGACCCCGACCTGCCGATCTGCGTTGCCGCGCTCTACAAGTTCACGCCGTTCGACGATTGTGCGGGCGTCCGGCGCGAACTCGACGCGCTGTGTAGCGCGCAAGGCATCCGGGGCACGCTGCTGATCGCGCGTGAAGGGATCAATGGGACGATTGCAGGCAGCGATGCCGCTATCGAGGCGGCGATTGCGCATATCCGTGCACTGCCGGGGTGTAGCGATACCGATGTCAAACTGTCGCGGGCGGCCGTCATGCCGTTTCACCGGACCAAGGTGCGCGTGAAGCCCGAGATCGTTACCATGGGGCAGCCGGACATCGATCCGCTGGATGTCGGGCATTATGTCGAGCCTGGGGATTGGAACGCGCTGATCAGCGACCCGGACACGATCGTCATCGACACGCGCAACGATTACGAAGTCGCGGTCGGAACCTTTGCGGGTGCTATCGATCCGCAGACCAAGACGTTTCGCGATTTCCCCGAGTGGTTTCGTGCGGAGCGCGAGCGGCTGCTGGGGGAGGGGAAACCGCCCAAGGTCGCGATGTTCTGCACCGGCGGTATCCGCTGCGAGAAATCGACGGCGTTCCTGAAGAGCGAGGGCGTCGAAGACGTCTTTCACCTGAAGGGCGGCATCCTGAAGTACCTGGAAACCGTGCCCGCGGACGAGAGCCTGTGGGAAGGGGAATGTTTCGTCTTCGATCAGCGGGTGACGGTCGGACACGGATTGTCCCTGGGGACGCAACAGCTTTGCCATGCCTGCCGCCGCCCGATCGACGAAGCCGGGCTAGCCTCGTCCCGCTATGTCGAGGGCGTAAGCTGCGACGCCTGTTACGACGAACGCACCGATGCACAGCGCGAAAGTTACGCCGAACGCCAGAAGCAGGAGATGCTGGCGCGGGCCCGGGGCGAAATCCACGTGGGTGCCAGCTATCGCAAGCGCGATGACGGCTAGACCGGTCCTCTACAGTTTCCGGCGTTGTCCCTATGCGATGCGTGCGCGGCTGGCTGTGCTGTCGAGCCGGACCGTCTGTGAAATCCGCGAAGTGAAACTTTCGGCGAAACCTGCCGAACTGATCGACGTTTCGCCGAAAGCCACCGTACCGGTGCTCGTGCCGTCCGACGGAAGCGTTATCGACGAAAGCCTCGACATCATGCGCTGGGCGCTTGCCGCGAACGATCCGGAACACTGGCTGGCGGGTGACGATCCCGCTCTGATCGCGGCGAACGACGGACCGTTCAAACACCACCTCGACCGCTACAAATATCCCAACCGTCACGACAGCGACCCAACTGAGCATCGTGCGGCCTGCATGGCGCTTCTCGAACCGATCGAGGCGCGGCTGGCGGCAAGTGATTATCTCGGCGGAGAAGCAATGGGTCTTGCGGATGCGGCGATCATGCCGTTCGTTCGTCAATTCGCCGAGACCGACAGGGCCTGGTTCGACGCGCAGCCAATTCTACACACCCGGCAATGGCTTTCTAACCAGCTGGCGTCCGCTCGCTTCGAAGGCGCGATGGTGCGGCTCGATCCGTGGCGTCCGGGCGATGCGCCCGTCCTGTTCGGCACCGCCTGAATCCAATCGCCCTGTCGTTGGTCGAATGCCTCTTCCCAGCGGCACACCAGCTTGCAATGATATCGTATACGAACCGCGCTCGCGGTCTGCTGGAGATATTGAATGCGCAATCAGGTGACGGGTGTTTTGGCGGTGCTGCTGCTGACGGGACAGGCTTCGGCCCAGGACAAGGCGGCAAGTGCGCCGGCCCCCGCAAAGCCCGCGAAGTGGAATGTCAACGCGCCGACGGGCATGACGACGCATCAGGTCCGCATCGCAGTCGACAACGGTACCTGGATGAACGTGGATGTCTCGCCCGATGGCAAGACGGTCGCGTTCGACCTGTTGGGTGACATCTACACCATGCCGATCGCGGGCGGTACGCCGACGCGGATCGCGGAAGGCCTGGCGTACGAACACCAGCCCCGCTTCTCACCCGACGGCAAGCGCATTGCCTTCACCTCGGATCGCGGCGGCGGCGACAATATCTGGGTGATGAATATCGACGGCAGCGACAAGCGGCAGGTGACCAAGGAGGATTTCCGCCTGCTCAACCAGCCGAGCTGGAGCCCGGATGGCCGCTTCATCGTCGCCAAGAAGCATTTCACGACCGGCCGCTCGCTCGGTACCGGAGAGGTCTGGCTCTACCATGTCTCGGGCGGCAGCGGCGTCCAGCTGGTCAAGCGCGCGAGCGAAGTGCTGCAGAAGGAACTGGGCGAGCCGATTTACGCGCCTGACGGCAAGGGCATCTACTACACGCGCAACATCACGCCCGGGCCTATCTTCGAATACGCACAGAACTCTCGCACCGATCTCTTTGATATCGAACGCTATGACCTCGACAGCGGCGAGGTGACGACGGTTGCTTCGGGCGTCGGCGGGTCGGTGCGGCCGACACCGTCGCCCGATGGCAAGTCGATCGCCTTCGTCCGCCGCGACCACGGCAAGACGACTTTGTGGGTGAAGAACCTGACTACCGGCGTGCAGCGGAAAATCTATGACGCGCTCGACCGTGACGTGCAGGAAACCTGGGCGGTCACCGGCGTCTACCCGAACATGGCGTGGATGCCCGACAGCAAGTCGATGGTGTTCTGGGCGGGCGGCAAGATCCGCCGAGTCGGAGCCGAAGGTGGCATCGCGAGCGATATCCCGTTCCGCATCGAAGATACCCGTGTCGTGATCGACGCGACGCATCCGCCGGTCGAAGTTTCGCCCGATCGTGTCCAGACGAAGATGCCGCGCTGGGCGACCGTGTCTCCCGATGGTCGTCAGGTGGTGTTCGAAACACTCGGAAAGCTGTGGATCAAGCCGGTCGCCGGTGGCGCACCGCGCAGGCTGATCAAGGGCGACGAGGCGGAGATGGAACTCTGGCCCAGCTGGTCGCGCGACGGCAAGACGATCGCCTTTGTCGGCTGGACCGACGCGGGGCTGGGTAAGGTCCGCACGGTCGCTGCGGGCGGCGGCTCTGCACGCGATGTCACGAGCGCCGGCGGCCATTTCGCGCGGCCCGCTTTCTCGCCGGACGGCAAGACGATCGTCTTCGAAAGCGGGAAGGGCGGTTACCTGACCGCAGTGCGGGGCAGCGACAACGCCGGGATCTACCGTGTGGCGGCGGGCGGCGGCGCACCGGTACAGATCACGAAAGACGGCTCCGAACCGCAATTCGGCGCGACAAACGACCGCGTCTTCATGATCGCGAGCGACAAGGGCAAGCGCCAGCTGGTCAGCACCGACCTGAACGGCGAAGCGAAGCGGGTCCACGCGACCGGCGAACTGGTCAGCGACTATGTCGTGTCGCCGTCGGGTGACAATTTCGCATTCCGGCAGAATTACCAGGCGTTCGTGATGCCGCTGCTGCCCGGCACGCAGAACGTCGATACCGGTCCCAAGGGCGGACCGATGCCCGCAACGCGGGTGAGCGCCGAAGGCGGCGATTTCATCAACTGGTCGAACGGCGGCAAGTCGCTGCACTGGAGTCTTGGCCCAACGCTCTACGCGGCCAACACCGATGCGTTCTTCGCCTCGGCTCCGGCCGACGAGAACGCCCCGAAGTTCGTTGCGCCCCGCACGGGTGTGTCGCTGTCGATGGATGTCGCCGCCGACAAGCCCACGGGCCTG
Organism: Sphingomonadales bacterium UBA1936; assembly: GCA_002336985.1. GTDB lineage: Bacteria > Pseudomonadota > Alphaproteobacteria > Sphingomonadales > Sphingomonadaceae > Sphingomonas_O. The sequence goes on along the minus strand of DDFE01000139.1, from coordinate 415 downwards.
GTCGCGCTGACCGGCGCGCGCATCGTCACCATGGCGAACAAGGATGGCGACATCGTCGACGATGGTGTCATCGTCATTCGCGGCGACCGCATCGTCGCGGTCGGGCCGCGCAGCAGCGTGCAGATCCCGGCAGGAGCCAAGACAGTGGATGTCGGGGGCAAGACCATCATCCCCGGCCTGGTCGATGCGCACGCGCATGGTTCCTATGGCGAGGACGACGTGATCCCGCAGGAAAACTGGGAATCGATCGTGAACCTGGCGATGGGCGCGACGACCATCCACAATCCCTCGTCACGTTCGGCAGAAGTGTTCCCCGCGGCGGAACTGCAACGGGCGGGCAAGATCGTCGCTCCGCGCATCTTCTCGACCGGCGAGATCATCTACGGCGCGAAGGCCGCGGACGTTTATGCGGAGA
>DDFE01000058.1:3327-4088 GCA_002336985.1 Sphingomonadales bacterium UBA1936 | reverse complement strand
CTCAAAGAAAAATTCTGTCGGGGCTAAATTCGTGGCCCGTCTTTAGCCGCCGTCCCGCCTTTCTTTTCGTATTCCAACGGGAGGAAGAGCATGAGGACCAAGCTGTTACATTCCGCCGCGGCGCTCGCAGTCGTGATTGCGACCCCCGCTTTCGCCGGACATGTCGTGATCTATGGACCGCGTACTGACGCGTCAGCCTATTCGGCAACGCACCAGGGGCCGAACGTCGTCGGCTCCACAAGCCATTGGGTAAATGGTGTGGTGGATGCCGGCGGCACATCGGCCGGAAACGGCGGATCGAGCACAGGCGGCGGATCGACCGCGCAAACCTATGCGAGGACGATTCAGGACGGTGGCGCCGGTAGCAGCGCGTTGCACAACGATGCCTATGCGGCGGCGAACCTGACGAACGGGACGCTCAAGGCGACGACCGCTTCAACCGGCCCCAACAACTTTGGCACGCCGATGGGCATCGCTTCAGCGCGACTGGACGACACGCTGTTCTTCACAAACACGAGCGGTTCGACCCAGACGATCAGCTTCACCTATCACTTCGATGGCCGACTGTATGACCCGGTCGCCGGGAATCCCAGCGGCAATGTATCGCTGATCCTCTCATGCGGAGGCAATCAGTACGGCTGCAACAATGGCCCCAATGGAACCGGCGACGCGATCGTTTTCGCAAAGGCGGATGGCAGCGCGGCGCTCTTGCCGAACGGTGCCAGCGTTACCCCGTTCGACACGAACTGGAACTATTATTT
>DDFE01000058.1:0-3305 GCA_002336985.1 Sphingomonadales bacterium UBA1936 | reverse complement strand
GGCGGCAGCACGTGCGACTTCGGTAACACCGGCACGTTCGGGTTCGGCAACCTGCCGACGGGCGTGAGCTATTCATCGGCATCGGGGGTCTTCCTTACGGCGACGACACCGCCGACGACACCGCCCGGTGCCGTTCCGGAACCGGCGACCTGGGCAATGATGATCGCCGGTTTCGGTTTCATCGGCGGCACCATGCGCTTGCGCCGGCGCACCATGTCTTTCGCCTGAAATCTGAAAAGGAAAAGCGATGCACACGATGTTGAAACTCGCAGCACCCTTGGCCCTGGCAATTACAGGGTCGGCCCACGCCGCAACCTACGATCTCGCCGCCAATTTCAGCAATGCGAGCAACCCTAACGGCGCATGGTCCTACGGTTCGCCGGCACTGGCGCATTTTGCACAGCCGACAACGGCGAACTCGCTGAATTCGGCTGCAGCCGACGGATATTGGGGCAGCGGAGCGGATTTCTTTGCCGCGCCCTTCATCCTTCGTACGACGGCGAACGGTGCCTCTACCGGCGCCTATAACAACGGCGACTTTCTTGCCGGGGACGTGCTGGTTCACGGCCCGAATGATGGTTCGGCCGTAGCGATCAACTGGACCGCGGCGGCAGCTGGATCGATCAGCTTCACGAGTTCGATCTGGTATGCGCATTCGATCGTCCAGCGTTCGGAGGATGTTGCGGTTTTCCTCAACGGCACCTCGCTTGGCAGCGTCACGGTAACCAATGGCATCACGCGGACGAACGCCCTGACCTCGCTGGCCGGTAGCAACCTTGCGGTTACCGCGGGTGACGTGCTGTCGTTCCGGTTCAGCAAGACCGCCGGTCAGCAATTCGGTTCGCTGGCGGGGATCGGTGCGGTCGTCGATTTCACGCCGCGGGCCACGGCTGCCGTACCCGAGCCGGCCACCTGGGGGATGATGATCCTGGGCTTCGGCGCGGTCGGCATGTCGATGCGCCGGCGCAAACAGGTTCACATCAGCTTCGTCTGAGTTTTCGACCGCTCCCGATGCGACCTCCGGGGGCGGGAAACTGTCGGGCGAGCCTAACGGCTCGCCCTTTTTTTGACCGTATCAGGGGCAACCAATATTCGCCGGGCCCGTTCTCTCCCATATCTAAACGGAGACGGACCATGGCGAACGAAGCTGAAATCAAGGCGAAATTCTGGAAGGCGCTGAAATCCGACCGGACGATGTTCCTGGGATTGGCCGAAGGTGAAGACGGCCACGCTCGTCCGATGACCGCCCAGGTCGAAGGCGATCCGGAAGATGGCGGCCCTGCCGGTCCGATCTGGTTCTTCACGTCGACCGAGAATACGCTCGCGCAAAAGATCGGACAGACCGGCGCGATCGGCACCACGGGCAAGCGTGCGATGGCGCACTTCGCATCCAAGGGCCACGATGTCTGGGCGACGGTCCATGGTGGTCTGTCGGTGACGCAGGATCGTGCGACCATCGACCGCCTGTGGAATCCCTATGTGGCGGCTTGGTATGAAGGGAAGGACGACCCAAAGATCGCGCTGATCCGCCTCGACGCCGATGACGCCGAAATCTGGATCGATGCCTCGAGCATTGTTGCCGGTATCAAGATGCTGCTCGGCATGGATCCCAAGCAGGACTACAAGGACAAGGTTGCAGAGGTTTCCCTCTGATAGAACTGGCGCCGGGACCACGTGTCCCGGCGTAACGGCCGCGATTTAATTGTGCGCTGCAATCCACTCTTCGACGATCGGCGCGATCTGGTTACGCCATTTCGATCCGTTGAAGATCCCGTAATGCCCCGCGCCGGGCGCCATGTGATAGCGCTTCATCTTTGCGGGTAACTCGCTTGCGAGTGTCAGCGCGGCCTTGGTCTGTCCCAGGCCCGAAATATCATCCCGCTCACCTTCGATCGCCAGGAGAGCCACGCCGGTAATCGCTTTGGGATCGACCCGTGCACCGCGGTGCATCATTTCGCCCCTTGGCAGCGAGTGCTTCTGAAATACCGTCTGGACCGTCTGGAGGTAGAACTCGGCCGTCATGTCGCAAACGCTGCGATACTCTTCGTAAAAATGCTTGGTCTGGTCCGCCGAGTCGTCGTCGCCGACGATCAAATGTTTGAACATCCCCCAATGGCTCATCATGTGATCGCCGAGGTTCATCGACATGAAGCCCGCGAGTTGCAGGAAACCCGGATAAACGCGGCGCCCGGCACCCGGATACATCATCGGGACGGTCGCGATCGCGTTCTGCTGGAACCAGCTGTGCGGACGTTCGGTCGCCAGTGTGTTGACGTCGGTCGGCGCCTCGCGCGTGTCGATCGGTCCACCCATCAGCGTCAGCGTTTTGGGCGTGCAGGGATGCTTCTGCGCCGACATCAACGCGACGGCTGCATAGCAGGGTACCGACGGCTGGCAGACAGCGAGCATGTGGGCGCCGGTGCCGATATGCTCGAGGAATTCCACGATATAGTCGACATAATCGTCGAGATCGAAGTCACCCTCTGCCAGTGACACCAGCTTCGCGTCGCGCCAGTCGGTGATGTAGACGTCGTGCATCGGCAGCATCCGCTCGACCGTGCCACGCAGCAGGGTCGCGTAATGGCCCGACATCGGCGCCACGATCAGCAGGCGCGGCGCATTCTCGACCCCCGGCTTGCGGAAACGCTTCAGCTGCCCGAACGGCTTTTGCAGGACGATTTCCTCGACGACGTCGACTGTCTTTCCATTCACCCGCGTCTGGTGAAGCCCGAAAGCCGGCTTGCCACGAGGCGCAGCCGCATGTGCGAAAACCTCAAGCGCTGAGGCAACTACCGGCCCGCCGAGATAAGAGAACGGATTCGTCGGCGACTGAAGCATCTCCGCCGACATATTTGCCAGCGCCGACGCACCCGCGAGCCAGTTCTTCTGAAGTTCGTAAGCGTTATAAAGCATGTGGCGTTCCAAAAACATGATGCGGGTTATGACCCAGTGCCCGAATTGTGCAATGCATCATTTGGGATGAGAGAGTGCACAGATTGAGACGGCTCCATAACGCTGCTAGGCGCCGCGGATGGCTCAATCCCCCGCCGCCGCGACACCCACGGGCAATATCGCCAAGCTGAGACTGCTTGCCCGATTTGCGTTAAAATATCCGTTCCACATCGCCGCCGCGATGTTCGCATTGCTGGTTTCGGCAGCCGCGACCCTCGCCATTCCGAACGGGTTCCGGCTCGTCATCGACCGTGGCTTCATGGCGTCGGGGGGAGCCGATATCGGACGGTGGTTTGCCTATCTGCTGCTGATCGTCGTCGTCCTGGCAATGTCGACCGCCATGCGATTTTATT
>DDFE01000247.1 GCA_002336985.1 Sphingomonadales bacterium UBA1936 | reverse complement strand
GCCAGACGGCGACTGATCTCGGTCTTGCCGCAACCGGGCGGGCCGATCATCAGGATGTTCTTCGGTGACACTTCGTCGCGCAGCTCGGGCGCGAGCTTCTGCCGCCGCCAGCGGTTGCGCATCGCGACCGCGACCGCGCGCTTGGCATCGGCCTGTCCGACGATGTGCGCATCAAGCGCGGCAACAATGGCTTTGGGAGTCAGGGCGTCGTTCATTTCAGGCTTTCGATTGGGGCAAAGTTGACACGGTCCAATGCGCGGTTTTCAACCCGCCGCATCAAGGACTTCGACGGTCAGCCGGTCGTTGGTGTAGACGCAGATCTCGCCCGCGATCTTCATCGCGCGGTGGCAGAGCGTTTCGGCATCGGGCTCATATTCGTCGAGCGCACGGGCGGCAGCGAGCGCGTAGTTCCCGCCCGACCCGATCGCCGCGATTCCGCCCTCCGGCTCCAGCACGTCGCCGTTTCCGGTCAGGACCAGCGTCACATCCTTGTCGGCGACGATCATCAACGCTTCGAGGTTGCGGAGGTACTTGTCGGTCCGCCAGTCCTTCGCCAGTTCGACCGCCGCGCGCATCAACTGACCGTTGTGCGATTCCAGCTTGCGCTCCAGCCGTTCGAGCAGGGTGAAGGCATCCGCCGTCGCACCCGCGAACCCGGCGATGACGCTGCCGTCGCCGATCGGGCGGACTTTGCGGGCGTTGGGTTTCATGACCGTCTGGCCCATCGAAACCTGGCCGTCGCCGGCGATGACGACCTTTCCATTCTTGCGGGCGGAAACGATGGTGGTGCCATGCCACGCGGGCAGGCCGTGATTGTTGTCGTTGCTCATCGGCAACAATGTGTGGGCCGCGTTTACGCTTTCAAGGCCTGCGCTTTCGCATAGTCCTGCGTGCCGTTCGTGAAGACACGATCGCCGGGCGCGATGTCCGAAACCTGATAGTCCGGCTGTCCTTCCAGCCCGGCATAAAGCGGGCCGAAATCGGTCTCCACCGTCACACGCAGCAGTTCCTCGAAACTCGGGATCACGAAATAGCTCTGCTGGTAATCGTCGATCCGGTATTCGGTCCGCATCACCCGCGCGAGATCGAAACCGATGCGGTTCGGCGACGGATCATCGAGCGCGAAGATGCTCTCGCCCCGGCTCGACACGATGCCCGAGCCATAGATGCGCAAGGCGCCCGCCTCTTCGACCAGTCCGAACTCGACCGTGTACCAGTACAGCCGCGCCAGCCGCTTCAGCGCACCGAGCGACCCCGCCCGCTGTCCGCCGCGTCCATATGCCGCCATGTAATCGGCGAAGACCGGATCGGCGAGCATCGGCACATGGCCGAAGACGTCGTGGAAAACATCGGGCTCTTCCAAATAGTCGAGCTGGTCGGGGCGTCGGATGAAATTGCCCGCGACGAAAGTGCGGTTGGCGAGATGGTCGAAGAACACCGCGTCGGGCACCAGTCCCGGCACCGCGACGACGCGCCAGCCGGTGGCGGCCATCAATCGTTCGGACAGTTCCTCGAAATCGGGGATGCCGGGCTTCGAAAGGCGCAGCACATCGACACCGCGCAGGAATGCCTCAGACGCGCGGCCCGGCAGCATGGCCGTCTGCCGCGCGAACAGCGTGTCCCAGACCGCGTGTTCGTCGGCGGTGTAATGACCCCAGTTCTGCGGAACGGTCCAGTCGGCGGCGGCTTCGGGCGGCAGGGCGATAGTTTCCATTGTTACCATTTAATCCAATCGTCGCGCCTGCGAAAGTGGTGTCCCGCTTCCTCCTTGCGCTGGGCAGAGAAAAGCTGGATTCCCGCTTTCGCGGGAATGACGAGGATAGAGTGTTGCTGATCATTGCCCGCCGCATCCTCCTCGCCCCACTCATTCCGATCGGGCTGTACCTGGCAGCGGAAGGGGTGCTGGGCCGCATCCCCGTCAACAACGGGTGGACCGAGCCCGCCATCGGCATCACCATCTTCATCCAGTCGAACGGCGTGCACACCGGCATCGTCCTGCCCGCCGGTCCCGGCAAATGGCGCGCCTATGGCTGGGGTGATCGCGATTTCTATCTCAACACGCCGCGGTGGCAGGACATGCGGCCCGGCACGGTGCTGAACGCACTCGTCGGCAGCGGCCGCACAGTGATGCACGTCGACGATCTCGACGATTTCATGGCCGACGAATATTGGCGCCCCCTCCGCCTGCGCCCTGACGAATATGCCCGCCTGCGAAACGCCATCGCCTCAAGCTTCGAACCCGGCGGACAATCTGTCCCCGGATATACCCCACGCGACCGCTTCTACCCGGCGCGCGGCGACTACAGCGCGCTCGTCACCTGCAACGTCTGGACCGGACACGTGCTGAAGGCCGCGGGCGTGCGTACGGGGGCATGGACACCGTTCGCGGGCGACGTGATGCGCTGGATACCAAGGCCGCGTTAGGCGCTATTTTGCCTTTCGCACGAACGGATAGGCAAGCTGCTTCAGATAACCCTGCGGCACCGCTTCCGGCACGCCATAGTTCTTCGGCCAGCGGTTTTCGGGCATGTGGTACGTCCCGAACAGGCGGTCGAGCCATGAGAAGTGGATCGCGAAATTCACGTCGACCGCCTCTTCCTCCAGCCCATGATGCCAATGATGGAATCGCGGTGTCGCGACCCATTTCCCCACCCGCTCGAAATCGCCGCGCAAATTGGCGTGGAGCAGCGATGAATAGACGTAAACGAACGCGATATAGGCCTGCATCACCGACGGACTGAACCCGAAGGTCAGCAGCGGTAGCGAGGTCACCGCGCGCAGCATCACGATCTCGACGAAGTGCATGCGCGACCCTGCCAGCCAGTCCATCGCCTTGGTCGAGTGATGCACGGCGTGGAAGCCCCACAGGAACGGCACACGGTGGAACAACCGGTGATACCAATATTGGAACAGGTCGGAGAGAAAGATGACGAGGACGAACTGGACGATCCAGGGCAGCGACGCGACCGCCGCGCGGAACCCGCTCCAGCTGCCGGTATTCGCATTGATGAATTGCGACGGGGCGAGTGCCAGAAAGCTGAACACTTGCACGAACATCGAACTGATGAGGTAGTAAAACAGGTCTTCCCGCCAATCGATGCGGAACAGCCGCTGGTCGGCGCGATGCGGGAAGATCCGCTCGATTGGCGCAAACATGAAGCCGGTAACGATCAGGTTTACGATGAAGAAATCGGCGCCGAAGAAGATGCCGAGCCCGCGCGTATCCTGTGCCGCGACATTCGCGCCGCCGAGCAGCGTGGCCCCGACACCAATGATCAGCGCGGTGGCCCCCAGCACCTTGCGCGGGCGCAACAGCAAGCTGAGGAGCGCCAGTGCATAGGACGCGAGCAAGGTCGCGTGAACGAGGCCGCGGAACCAGACCGCATCCTTCAGCACATGGAGCTCCGGCATCGCGAACAAGGCCGGCCAGCGCAGCGCCACCACCATGCCGAACCCGGCGACAGCGAACAGCAGGGCGAAGAAGCCCGCGAACCACCCGCTGCCGAACCGCCGCACCTCGATGGGCGATTCCAGGTCCCGCATCAACCGCGCGAAATATCCCCCGC
>DDFE01000153.1:6000-6261 GCA_002336985.1 Sphingomonadales bacterium UBA1936 | reverse complement strand
ACGCGCCCGAAGTTTCGCCCGACCTGGTCCTCACGCCGCTGCTCGCCTTCGATGGCGCGCTCAACCGTCTCGGCTATGGCGCCGGGCATTATGATCGCGCGTTTGTTGTGCATCCTGATGCACGACGGATCGGTATTGCTTGGGACGGGCAGCGCGTGGATTCGCTCCCGGTCGAATCATGGGATGTGCCGCTTGACGCCGTCGCCACGGAAACCGACTGGATCACCGCATGACCGATCCGTCGATCCGCAAACCCATGGG
>DDFE01000153.1:319-5984 GCA_002336985.1 Sphingomonadales bacterium UBA1936 | reverse complement strand
GTGGCCGGTGCAGGCGGTATTCTACCTGATCGCGGGGATCGTCTGGATCCTGCCGATGGGGCCGATACTAAAATGGATGGAGGCGGGGAGGCCGAAACCCTAGTTCCGTCACCCCGGACTTGATCCGGGGTCCAGCTTCTTCTTTTTTCATTTGGAGATATCCGTCGCGGCAAAGCCGCGCCGTCGGTCCTTGGCTTCGCAAGGCCGGCCGTGCTTGAGCGAAGTCCAAAATAGCGCCGCTATTTTGCGTCTCGCTCTGCGCTATGGCGCGAGTGACGGGGCTCGAACCCGCGACCTCCGGCGTGACAGGCCGGCGCTCTAACCAACTGAGCTACACCCGCTTGGAAGCGAGGCGCGGCGGATAGGCGAGGGGGTTTTGGGTGTCAAGCAATCTGGCGCGCGATTTCTGACTTCACCGATTAACCAGCCGAGGTTGCCGCGTTGACGCCGTCCCGCTATCGGGCGCGGCAACGAAATCAGAGGGAAAACCATGCCGGATACAGCGACGCTCGAACGACTTCGGACAGGCCAGGGCTTCATCGCCGCGCTCGACCAGAGCGGCGGTTCGACCCCGAAAGCGCTGAAGGGCTATGGCATCGAGGCTGACGCCTTTTCGAATGACGAAGAGATGTTCGGCCTGATCCATGCGATGCGTACGCGCATCATCACGTCGCCCTGCTTCAACGGTGAAAAGGTGCTCGGTGCCATCCTGTTCGAGCGCACGATGGACGGGCAGGTCGATGGCAAGCCCACGCCACAGGCGCTGGCCGAACGCGGCGTCGTGCCGTTCATCAAGATCGACAAGGGCCTGGAGGACGAGGCGAACGGCGTCCAGATGATGAAGCCGATGCCCGAACTCGACGCGCTGCTGAGCCGCGCCAGCGCACTGGGTGTCGCGGGCACCAAGGAGCGGTCGGTGATCAACCTCGCCAACCGCGAAGGCATTGCCGCGATCGTCAAGCAACAGTTCGAAGTGGGGCAGCAGGTGCTGGCCCATGGCATGGTGCCGATCATCGAGCCCGAAGTGAACATCAAGTCGCCCGAGCGCGCTCAGGCGGACGAAATCCTGCGCGACGAGATCCTGCAGGCGCTGGATGCCATGACCGGCGACGACAAGGTCATGCTGAAGTTGTCGATTCCGGCAAAGCCCGGCCTGTTCGACGCACTGATCGATCACCCGCGCGTGCTGCGCGTCGTGGCGCTATCTGGCGGTTTCGCACGCCCCGAAGCATGTGCCGAACTCGCCAAGAACCGGGGCATGATCGCGAGTTTCAGCCGCGCACTGCTCGAAGACCTGCGTTTCCAGATGAGCGAAGACGAGTTCAACGCGTCGCTGGGCGAGGCGATCGACGAGATCGCACGCGCATCCACCGTCAAAACGGCCTAAGACGTCAACCCGCAAGGAGCCTCGCATGACCGCAGTTCAAGAAATTCCCGTCAAGACTATCGACGGCAAGGATGCGAGCCTCGCCGATTACGCGGGCGATGTCCTGCTGGTCGTGAACGTCGCGTCGAAATGTGGTCTGACGCCCCAGTATGAGGGGCTCGAAGCGCTGCAGAAGGAATATGCTGCACGCGGATTTTCCGTGCTCGGTTTCCCGGCGAACGATTTCGGCGGGCAGGAGCCAGGGACCGAGGCCGAGATCGCCGAGTTCTGCACGACCAACTTCGGCGTCGATTTCCCGATGTTCTCGAAGGTGGTCGTCACGGGACCGGACAAACACCCGCTGTTCAAGGCGCTGACGGAAGCGCAGCCAGCAGCGACAGGTGATGGAGATGCGTTCCGTGAACGTCTCAAAGGCTATGGCATGACGCCGACCGAAGCGCCCGAATTGCTGTGGAATTTCGAGAAATTCCTGATCGCCCGCGACGGGACGGTCACGAGCCGCTTCGTTCCAGCGACGACACCTGCCGAGCTCAAAGGCGCGATCGAAGCGGAGCTGGCGAAATAAGCACCGTCGATCTCAACGGCGAGGCTGAACTGACGCCGGAATTGCATCCTGAATTCGCTGAGCGTTTTTCCAGGGAAAAGCGGCCGCCTTGCCAGCTCTACCTGATCTCGCCACTCGATGTTGGTGGTGGGTTTGCCGACCGCCTGCGCAGGGCGCTGGAGGCCGGACCGGTTGCGGCTTTCCAGTTCCGTGTGAAGGGCATCGATCAGCACGCGGCGGTCAAGCTCGCCGAACCGCTGCAGCGCATCTGCGCCGACGCCGATGTGGCATTCATCGTCAATGATTCCGCATCGCTCGCCAAGCGGCTGGGTGCGGACGGCGTGCATCTGGGGCAGGGCGACGGCGATGCCCGCGAGGCGCGCGAAATGCTCGGCAAGGACGCGCAGATCGGTGTGACCTGCCACGCCAGCCGCCACCTCGCGATGGAGGCGGGGGAAGCCGGCGCCGATTATGTCGCGTTCGGTGCCTTTTACGACACGGCGACCAAGGCCACCGAGCACCGGCCTGATCCGTCGATCCTCGGCTGGTGGACGACCTTGTTCGGTACGCCCTGTGTCGCGATCGGGGGCATCACGCCGGCAAACGCTGCGCCGCTGGTTGCGGCGGGAGCGGATTTCCTCGCGGTTTCGAACGCCGTGTGGGGCGGTGATGAAGCTGCGGCGGTTCACGCCTTTGCGCGGGTGTTGGCAGACTAGGCTTGCGCCGCTAAAGGGCACGCCACGGGGTGCGCCCCCACGCTCTTTCCACAGGTGAACTCATGAAGATCAACGCGGTCGAAATCCGTCCCGGCAACATCCTTGAATATGAAGGCGGCCTGTGGCGCGCGGTGAAAATCCAGCACACGCAGCCTGGCAAGGGCGGTGCCTATATGCAGGTCGAAATGAAAAACCTGCGCGACGGCCGCAAGACCAACGTCCGCTTCCGCTCGGCGGAAAGCGTTGAAAAGGTCCGGCTCGACCAGCGGGACTTCCAGTTCCTGTTCGCCGATGGCGACCAGCTGACCTTCATGAACAAGGAAACCTATGACCAGGTGAACCTGCCGCGCGACCTGCTGGGCGATGCGGCGGCCTTCCTTCAGGACGGCATGGACGTGGTCATGGAAATGCATGAGGACGAGGCATTGTCCGTCGCACTTCCCGACACGATCGAGGCGCTGATTGTAGAAGCCGACGCGGTCGTGAAGGGGCAGACCGCCTCGTCGAGCTACAAGCCCGCGATCCTCGAAAACGGCGTCCGCGTGATGGTGCCGCCGCATATCGGTGCCGGAACGCGGATCGTCGTGGATGTGTACGAACAAACGTATGTGAAGCGGGCGGAATAGCCTTCTCCCTCTCCCCTTCAGGGGAGAGGGCAGGGGAGAGGGGCCGTGTCTCTTCCCGGTGATCTTTTCCCTTTTGAGAGACTGCCCCTCTCCCCGACCCTCTCCCCTGAAGGGGAGAGGGGGAGTATTGAAATGCCCAGCCATTCAGGCGTCATGACCGTCATCGACCGCGCCGTTCGCAAGGCGGCGGTGCGGTTGCGGCGCGACTTCAACGAGGTCCAGCAGCTGCAGGTCAGCCGCAAAGGGCCGGCCGACTTCGTGTCGATGGCCGACAAACGCGCCGAAGAGACGATCTACGAGGAACTGAACAAGGCGCGGCCCGACTGGGCGTTCCTGGGTGAAGAGGGCGGCGAGCGCGAGGGCGATCCGAACAAGCCGCGCTGGATCGTCGATCCGCTNNTGGCATCGGGCAAGCGTGAGATCACCAGCGCGATGGTCTACCAGCCGCTGACCGACGAGGCCTTCTGGGCCGAAAAGGGCAAGGGCGCCTGGCTGACCGATCGCCGCCTGCGCGTGTCCGCGCGCCGCGACTTGTCGGAATCGGTTTTCGCGACCGGCATTCCTTTCCTGGGCCACGGCGATTTCGCACAGTGGAGCCGCATTTTCGGTGCGGTCGCACCTGAAGTCGCCGGGATCAGGCGGTTCGGTTCGGCGGCGCTCGACCTGTCATGGGTCGCGGCAGGGCGGTACGAAGGATATTGGGAAAGCGCGCTGCAGCCATGGGATGTGGCTGCTGGGATATTGATCGTGCGCGAGGCCGGCGGTTTCGTCACCGATTTCCGCGGCGGCGATCGCATGCTGGAACGGCAGGAAATCCTTGCCGGCAACGACGTGCTCCATTCGCGCCTCCACAAGATCGTCGCGGGCGCGCTGCGCTAGGCTTTATAGACCCAGGTGCTTCTTGAATCCGCCGATGGCGGATTCCCAGAACTGCACGTTGTCGATGAAAAGCGCCTGGCTCATGCCGCCGTCGTCCAGGTCGACGTCGAGTTCGATCACCGGATCGCCGTCCTTGTCCTTATAGGCGCGGCTGAACCGGCGGTTCTTGTTCCATTCGTTGATCTGTTCGAGCGTCGATTTGCCGCCCGACCATCCGGCGTAGAACGTCACCGTCTTGCAATCGACATTCTTGGTGCAGCCATAGAACGTGATGACGAACTTGGCGCCGGACGCCGCGCTTTCGATGCGCGGGTCGCCGCTGTTGTCCTTGCCGAGGATCGCCTTGTAACCGCCCGCCTGCAACGCATCGATGATGCTCTGCGGCTTTGCCGCGGTTACCATTTGCGCGGATGCGGCAGTGCCGATCGACAGGGCAAGCGCGGCGACGGCAAGGCTGAATTTCATTGCATGAATCCCCCGAAACAATGGCCGATAGTGTAGCCGGATCGGCGCACGATGCAAAACCGGATTGCAAGCCGTTCGCAGCAAGCCATGCACTGCTTGCACCCCCCATTTTCCCGTCCTAAAGCCCGCCGCGAAGCGCCAGTGTTGCGCTGCAATGGAGTCGCGTTGACTATGGCATCGTCCGTCGCAGGAGTGGCCGCAGGATATCTGCCCATCCTGCTGTTTCTCGCCATCGCGCTGCTCATCAGTTGCGTCTTCGTTTTCCTGCCGATGGCGGTCCAGCACCTGACCGGCGCGTACAAGCCGACGGCGGAAAAGCTGACCGAATATGAGTGCGGCTTCCCCGCGTTCGAGGACAGCCGGTCGCAGTTCGACGTACGGTTCTACCTCGTCGCGATCCTGTTCATCGTGTTCGATCTCGAGGCGGCGTTCCTTTATCCCTGGGCGGTCAGCCTCCAGCATACGGGCTGGGTCGGCTGGGGTACGATGATGCTGTTCATCGCGGAACTCGTCCTCGGCTTTGTCTATGCCTGGAAGAAGGGCGCGCTCGAATGGGAGTAGAACTCGCCCGCAATGCGGCCGCCAATGGCGGGTCGCTGGTCATGCCCGATCAGGCGTTCTTCAACGACCTGCAGAGTGAACTCGACAACAAGGGGTTCCTCGTCACCTCGACTGAGGACCTGTTCCACTGGGCGCGCACGGGATCGCTGTGGTGGATGACCTTTGGCCTCGCCTGCTGCGCGGTCGAGATGATTCACGTCAACATGCCGCGTTACGACCTCGAACGCTTCGGCGCGGCGCCGCGCGCTTCCCCACGCCAATCAGACGTGATGATCGTCGCGGGCACGCTCTGCAACAAGATGGCGCCGGCGCTCCGCAAGGTTTACGACCAGATGTCGGAGCCGAAATACGTCATCTCGATGGGCAGCTGTGCCAATGGCGGCGGCTATTATCACTATAGCTACAGCGTCGTGCGCGGGTGCGACCGCATCGTGCCGGTCGATATCTATGTGCCGGGATGCCCGCCGACCGCCGAAGCGTTGCTCTA
>DDFE01000153.1:0-276 GCA_002336985.1 Sphingomonadales bacterium UBA1936 | reverse complement strand
GATGACCGCGCTGCGCGACAGCGGTTATCAGCAGCTGATGGAGATCGCCGGCGTCGATTACCCCGAACGCGCGGAACGGTTTGAGGTCGTCTATCATCTGCTGTCCGTCACCAAGAACCATCGCATCCGCGTGAAGGTGTCGACCGACGAGGTGAAGCCGGTGCCGAGTGTCACGGGCATCTGGCCGGTCGCGGGTTGGCTCGAACGCGAAGTGTTCGACATGTACGGCGTTCTGTTCAGCGGCAACACCGACCTGCGGCGCATCCTGACCGACTA
>DDFE01000264.1 GCA_002336985.1 Sphingomonadales bacterium UBA1936 | reverse complement strand
GGCGCGCGCGCCTCGAACCGGCGGGTTTCGACGGTATCGGCCGAACGCGACAGTTGCGCGTCGAACACGACGACGACCTGCATTGCGCTCGGATCGACGCCAAAACGCTGCAACTGCCCCGACAATTTCATGTTCGCGCCGGTCGAAAACTGGCGCGGGTCGAGCACGATCTTGTTCGTTCGCGCGGTGACCGTTTCCGACAACAGTCGCTGAAGCCCGCGAGCCGGCGCCTCGTTCCACGCCGCATCGGCGACATACGACAGGTCGCTCGCGCCGTCGTACACCGGGATCCGCGTCGTCGTGATGGCCGCGGTCGACGTCGGGCTNNCTGGTCGTCGTCAACGTCAGCAGCGATTTGGGCGCCTTCGGGCCGAAGCTGATGCAGCCCGAAAGGAGTGCGACCGCCGGGATCAGGAAAAGAGCCTTTTTCATCAACGGTTTCCTCGCGGTTTATAGTCGGGCAGGCGCGGCGAAGAGATCAGCCCGCCGGCACCACCCGAATCGATGCGGCCGGCAACGGCGGTCAGGCTTTCCGCCATGACGCGCAGGTCGCGGACCAGCTGGCCGATTTCGGGCAACGTCTGTTTCGTGAACGCCTGCACGCCCGGTTTTGCTTCCTTCAACGTGGTGTCGAGCGAATCCATGCTGCGGTTCGCCGACGCGATGGCGCTGCGCAAATCGGTGATCAACGGTCCGGCCTGGCCATCTACGGTCTGAGCGAGATTACCGATCTGCTCGGCAGCATGCCCAGCCTGTTTCACGGCAACACGCGTTTCCGCGATTGTTGCCGCAATCTCGGGACCGCGATTGGCGAGGTCGCCGGTCAATCGGTCGACGTTGGCAAGAATGCCCTGAAGCGACTTCTGGTTCTTGTCACTCAGCAACTCGGTCAGACGCTCGGTCAGCGTCGAGATGCGTTCCAGCAACTGCGGCGCCGAATTGAGCAGCGCGCCGAGGCCGCCTTGCTTGGTCGGGATGATCGGCACGCCTTCCGGTCCGATATCGGTGATAGGCGGCGCACCCTTTACCGCTCCGTCAAGGTTGATCTGCGATGTTCCGGTGAAACCGACCCCGGCAATCGTGGCCGTTGTGCCCTGCAACACCGGCGTCTCGTCCTTCACCTCGATCCGCACGCGCACGAATTCGGGGTTATCCTTCATTAGCGCGATCTTTTTGATCTGCCCCGACGGTACGCCCGAAAAACTGACGACCGATCCGATGTTTAGTCCGTCGACCGACTGCTTGAACAGGATATCGTATTCCTTGGTGCGGCCGCCCGACATGCCGGACAGCCAAACAAGGAACAGGGCGATGGCGACCAGTATCGCAAGGACGACTCCGCCAACAAGGACATGGTTCGAGCGCGTTTCCATCAGGCAGCCTTCTCTTTGGTCTTTTTCGTGCGGTCCTTTGCGTCGAGCGCCTGCCGCCCACGTGGTCCGTTGAAATATTCCTGTATCCAGGGATGATCGAGCGCCAGCAGTTCATCGATCGTACCGACCGCAATCACGCGCTTGTCGGCAAGCACCGCGATGCGGTCACAAATTGCATAGAGCGTATCGAGATCGTGCGTGATCAGGAAGACGGTCAGGCCCAGCGTCCGCTGAAGGTCGCGGGTCAATTCGTCGAACGCGGCCGCGCCGATCGGATCGAGGCCCGCTGTCGGCTCGTCGAGGAACAGCAGTTCCGGATCGAGCGCGAGAGCACGCGCCAGTCCCGCACGCTTGCGCATGCCGCCCGACAATTCGGCGGGGTATTTGGGACCGGCATCCGCGGGGAGCCCGGACATCGCGACCTTGTAAGACGCGACCTCATCGAGCAGCTGGGGTGACAAATGCGGGTAGAATTCGCGTAGTGGCAGTTCGATGTTTTCGGCAACCGTCAGCGTCGAAAACAGTGCGCCGCCCTGGAACAGCACGCCCCAGCGCCGCCGGATATGCGTCGTCTCGCTCTCGTCCCGATCAAGCATGGGTTCGCCGAACACTGTCACTTCACCGGCGACGGGCGTCTGCAACCCGATGATCGAACGCATAAGCACCGACTTGCCGGTACCCGACCCGCCAACGACGCCCAGAATTTCGCCCTTGCACACGTCCAGGTCGAGATTTTCGTGGACGATCGCATCGCCGAAGCGGTTCTCGAGCCCGCGAACGCTGATGATCGGCTCGCTCATTTCCAGCCGATCCCGGTGAAGAACACCGCGAAGAATGCGTCGAGCACGATAACAAGGAAAATTGCCTGCACCACCGCCGCAGTCGTCCTGAGGCCGACCTGTTCGGCATCGCCCTCGACCTGCAAACCCTGGAAACAACCACAGAGCGCGATCATCAGGCCGAACACCGGCGCCTTGATCAGGCCGATATAGACGTCGGTCATCGGCACGACTTCGCGAATGCGCTGGACGTAGGTGAGCGGTGGGATGTCGAGCGACATCCAGCAGAACAGCCCGCCGCCGATCACCGAGATGATCGAGGCGTAGAAGCCGAGCAGCGGCATCATGGCGACCGCGGCGATGATGCGCGGCAAGACCAACGCCTCATTCGGCGAAATGCCGATCGTCCGCATCGCGTCGATTTCCTCGGTCAGTTTCATCGTGCCGAGTTGTGCTGCAAACGCCGAGCCCGACCGGCCCGCGATCATTATCGCCGTCATGAGCGTGCCGAGTTCGCGGAACGTTATGCGGCCGACCAGGTTGATCGTGAACGCCTCGAACCCGAATTGCGAAAGCTGCACCGAGCCCTGCTGCGCAATGACGAGGCCGATAAGGAAACTCATCAGACCGATGATGCCCAGCGCCTTGACGCCGACGATCTCGAACCGCTGGATGACTGCGTTCACGCGAAAGCTGCGTGGGTTGCAGATCAGATGCCAGGTCGTGATGCAGACCGATCCGAAAAATCCCAGTAGGCCCAGCAATGTCTGGCCTGCGACGGCCGTCGCGTCGCCGATTTCGCCCAATACCCGCGTAAACGGCGACACCCGGTCGGGACGCACTTTCATCGCCGAATCGCCACGCGCGACCTGCTCGATCAGATGCTGCGTGTCTTCGCTCGCGCCGGTGATCGTTGCATCGGTGTCGCGTGCGATCCGGTGAACGATCCATGCACCGATGGTATCGATGCGTTCCACGCCCGAAAGATCGATCTCCGAGGGCTTGGCACCCTCGTTTTCCAGACGTGTCGCAGCATCGCCCAGCTGCGCGAGCGTCCAGTTTCCTGTCAGCGCGAGCGCATTGGCGCCGTCGCGTGTCGCGATCTTATAGGTGGCGGCCGACGTCATGCCTGCGCTTGATGAGGCATTAATGCTGGTGCGGCAAGACGTTGGGCCGTTATGTGGCAGCGATGAACCGCATCGCCATCTATGATATGGACAAGACGATCACGCGCCGTCCGACGCTTATGCGGTTTCTCCTTCACGCCGTTCGAACGCACCAGCCATGGCGTTTGATCCTTGCGCCGTTCATCGGCTTGGCGATCGGCCTCTACCTGCTGCGCATAATCGACCGCGCGCAGCTGAAAACGATCAATCACCGGCTGCTGTTGGGCCGTGCGTTGACTGCGGTGCGAGCACAGGCGCTGGCGACCAGCTTCGCCGCGCACACGATGCGTACCAATGTCATGACGGATGCACTGGATCAGATCGAACGGGACCGGGCGGAGGGTTACCGCCTCGTCCTCGCGACCGCATCCTATGCATTCTACGTGGGTGCTATCGGCGAGGCTCTGCGGTTCGACGACGTGATCGGCACCAAGACTCACGCCGATATCTCAGGCGCGATCCTTGCCAAGATCGACGGCGAGAATTGTTATGGGCCGGGGAAACTCCGCATGGTCCAGGCGTGGATGATGGCAAACGGCCTGACGCGTGAAAACTGCACGATCCGTTTCTATTCGGACCATGTCTCCGACGAACCCGCGTTCGAAGCCGCGGATGAGGCTTTCGCGATCAATCCTCATGCCCCGCTCGCGGCACTGGCGCACGAGCGGGGGTGGACGATCCTCGACTGGCGCTAGATCGCTTTCAGCGCCTGCCGCATGTCGGCGATCAGGTCGTCGGCATTTTCGACACCTACCGAAATGCGGACGAGATTGTCGCTGATGCCCAGCGCGTC
This sequence comes from Sphingomonadales bacterium UBA1936, assembly GCA_002336985.1. Classification (GTDB taxonomy): domain Bacteria; phylum Pseudomonadota; class Alphaproteobacteria; order Sphingomonadales; family Sphingomonadaceae; genus Sphingomonas_O. Next base: position 1,698 of record DDFE01000264.1, on the reverse strand, counting down.
CTTGCGCTCCTGCGGCACCGACAGATGCGTCATCGCAGCGGGGCAGCTTGCCAGCGTCTCGGTGCCGCCGAGACTGACCGCCAGCTTTGCGATCTTGAGCGCATCGAGGAACGCGAACGATTCCCGCTCGCCGCCCTTTAGGTAGAGCGAGAAGGTCGAACCCGCGCCGGTACAATGCCGCGCGTAAATGTCCGCCTGCCGCGATCCCTTTTCGAGGAAACCGAGATAACCGACGGTCTCGACCTGAGGCTGTTCGCGCAGGAATTCGCAAACCTTCGCGGCATTCTCGCCAGCGCGGCTCATGCGGAGCTCCAGCGTTTCCAGACTACGGAGCAACATCCACGCCGAATGCGGATCGGTGATCGTACCGATCGTGTTCCGCATCATCCGGACCGTGTTGATGATGCCCTTTCCACCCACCGCGCCGCCCGCGACGAGGTCGCTGTGGCCGCCTGCGTACTTGGTCAGCGAATAGAGCACGAGGTCCGCACCCTGTTTGAGCGGCTTCGCCCACAGCGGCCCAAGGAAGGTGTTGTCGATGACGATGGGCGGCTTCTCACCCGTGAATGCCGCATCGCGTGAATCGCGCACCGCCTCGACATCGACCAGCGCATTGGTCGGGTTCGCGGGGCTTTCGAGATAGACCAGCGCGACATTCCCCAATGTCTTCGCCTTGGTCATCACCGCGTCGATCTCCTCGCGCGTCGCACCCGCCGGGAAGTCCAGCCAGTGGACGCCGAAACGACCCAGGATACGCCCGACCAGCGTCTCGGTCGCGGCATAGAGCGGTGCCGAATGCACGATCACATCGCCCGGCTTCACCAGAGCGAGCATGACCGTCGCGATGGCGGACATGCCGGACGAAAACACCAGCGCGTCCTCCGCATCTTCCCAGATGCCCAGCCGGTCCTCGAGGATTTCCTGGTTCGGTCCGTTGAAACGCGAATAGACGAGGCCCTCGGCACCGCCCGGGCGTTTGCCGGTTACGCCCTCGAAAAAGCGTTTCCCTGCCGCTGCGTTTTCGAACACGAAGGTCGAGGTTAGGAAGATCGGCGGCTTCAGCGATCCTTCTGACAATGCGGGGTCGAAGCCGTGCCCCATCATCAGTGTTTCGGGCGACAACCTGCGGTTATCGATGGCGAGGATGTCGGGTTTCGGACGGCGGCGCTGTGGCGTGCCGGTCAGTTGCGATTCGTCTTCCAAGTCGTGTCTCCTGGCTGTCGCGCCAGGAACCGGTCAGCCCGGCAGCGCGATCAGCGATATTTGCCGACCATAGTCCGCCTCGCCCGCCAATGTCGCGCGCCGAAAGCTGAAAAAGCGATCCGGTTGCGACAAAGTGTCCTCGCCGAGGGCATCGACGGTCGCGATGCCCGCTGCTTCGAGCCGATGTGCCACATAGGCTTCGAGGTCGAACTGGACATGCCCTGCCCGTCCCGGAGCAAAGAAGCGTTCGTTGCCGGCGCCGCCCGCGACGAAGCGCGCCTGGAACGCCAAGTCGACTTCATAGCACTTCTGCGCAATGCACGGGCCGATTGCGGCGGTGATGCGCTCGCGCCGCGCACCCAGCGTTTCCATCGCGGCGATCGTTGCGTCGGTGACGCCGCCGATCGCACCTTTCCATCCGGCATGTGCGGCGCCGATCACTCCTGCATCGGCATCGGCGAACAGGACCGGCGCACAATCGGCGGTCAGGATACC
>DDFE01000132.1 GCA_002336985.1 Sphingomonadales bacterium UBA1936 | reverse complement strand
TGTAGCGCGACGATTACGGAGTCCGGTCGGCGTCAATTATGATGGCCGATAGGTGGCCGCGCCGGTTGGTGAATTCTGGCTACCATTTGCTGTTGCGAGGAGCAACCGTCGAGCGACAATTACGACGCTGGGTAATTGTCGCTGGCGCTGGCCGGAAGCGAGGGTTTGAAGCGCATGGGATGGTTGGCATGTAATTGCCGCTGGCGACAATTACCCGTTGCCCCAGCAAGGGTGCTCCCGAGCGCGAAGCCAGCGACAATTATGATGGCCGGTCGGGGGCGCCATTGGGCGGGTCGTAATCGTCGGCGTTGATGCGGGCGACGGCGGAACGCTTGCGGTAGCTTTCGCCGTTCATCTCGATGATGGTCGAGTGGTGCACGAGGCGGTCGATCGCGGCGACAGTCATGGCGGGATCAGGGAAGACGTTGTCCCATGCCGAAAATGGCTGGTTGGCGGTAATGGCGAGCGAGTGGCGTTCGTAGCGGTGGGCGATGAGCTCGAACAAGGCGCTGGTCTCGACCTGGTCCTTGCGGACGTAGGACAGATCGTCGAGCACGATGAGATCGAACTTGTCGAGCTTGTCGAGCATGGCGGGCAGGCTGAGGTCGCGGCGCGCGGACTGGAGCTTCTGGACCATGTCGGTGGTGGAGCAGAACAGGACGCGCCGCCCCGTGTCGATGAGGGCATGGCCAATGGCGGCAACTGCGTGCGTCTTGCCGGTCCCGCTCTGGCCGAACAGCAGCAGGTTGCCGCCGTTCTCGATCCAGTCGTCACCGGCGGCGAGGGACAAGAGGTGCGGTTTGCGGATGCCGGGGGCGGCGTCGAAATCGAAGGTGGCGAAGGTCTTGCCTGCGGGCAAGCCGGACTGGTCGCGATGGCGCTGGATGCGCCGGGAGGAGCGATCAGCCATCTCGATCTCGAGAAGCGAGGCCAGCAGGTTGGCGGCCGGCCAGCCATCGCGATCGGCGGTGTCGGTGAGGCGCTTCCAGTTGCGGTTGATGCTCGGCAGGCGCAAGGCCTTCAGCAGGGTAGGCAGTACGGCGGCGGCCTGATCCTTGGTGCGGGTCATCAGTGCACCTCCCCGCTGGCGATCAGGCTGTTGTAGCTGTGCAGATCGGGTGGCGGGATAGCGACATCGCGCTGCGATCTTGCGGTTGGCAGGAACTCGTCCCTGAGCGCATCGACATCGGGCAAGCGCCCGCTGTCGAGAGCCTCATCGATCCGCCGGGCCAGCACGTCGACACAGTCGCCCCTGGCGGCGATATCGAGCAGCGCGACGGCATCGCGGCAGGCCTGCCGTCCATCGAGTTGGGCATCGAAGGCTTGCCAGGCCCGCCGGTAGGCGTGATCGGGGAAGAGGGCTTCGCGGTAGACGAGGTTGCGCAGTGCACCGGGCTTGCGGCGCAGGTTACCGATCATGTGCCGGAAATCGATGCTATGCCCCCGGTGGGGATGACTGATCCGCACACGCGGCGTGGACATTACCCTGTCCGGACCGAGGAAGAGCTCGATGCGATCGTCAAAGAGATGCGCGTTGAGGCGCCGTCCGACGAGGCGGGAAGGCACCGAATAGGTAACCCGATCGATGGCGACGGTGCCGTTGCGGGTGACATCGACGGTGACCATGGCGAAATCGGTGGTTCGCCTTGCGGGCAGCGCCTTGAGTACCCTGCGTTCTGCATCGATGCGCGCAGCATGCCGCCGGTTCTGTCTGGCGACCTGCGCCTCAACGAACTCGCGCCAGGCCTCGATGCTGACGAAATCGCGGCTGCCCCGCCGGCGTAAGGCCTGATCGAGCCGTCGCTTGAGATGGGCATGGGGACCTTCGATCGATCCGTTCTCGTGCGCCTCGCCGCGGTTGTTGCGGGTAGCAAGCATGCCGTAATGACGACACAGCTCGTAATAGCTTCGGGTGAAATCCCGCTGCGCATCGGCGTCGAGGTTTTTGTAGGCGGCTGACAGGGAATCGCTGCGGTGTTCGGCCGGCGCACCGCCCAGCTTCCACAACGCATCCTGCAGGTGCTCCGAAAGGGCGGCAAAGCTCTCCCCGCCCAGCACGACAGCCGCATGCTCCCAGCCACTCGCCGCCAAGCGGAAGTGGTAGAGGCGATAGGCCAGGGTCTCGCCGGCAACGGTGACCTTGAGACTGTCGCATACCGTGAAATCCGACAGGCCCTGCCGACCGGGCTCATGATGCTGCGGGAAGAAGATCTCCTTCTCGCCGCCGTGCAGTGCCCGCCAGCGTGCGATCCGGCGTTCCAGTGTTCGTCGTATCGCATCGGGAACAGCATCCTCGCCGAACTCGTCCTGGAGCGTCTCGAAGACCGTGACGGCAATGATACCGTCGATCTGGAGCAACTCCTCTATACGTGGCCAGAATGGCTCGAGCGGATCGGCGCGGGTGCGCCAGTGGCGCTCCTTCTTCTTCTGGGACGGAAGCTGCGGATCGTTCTCGATCCGGCGTGCGCTGCGTTCGCTGATACCGGCCTTGGCAGCCGCGACGGCCTGGGTGTGTTGGCGACGATGGGTCATGAAGAGAAATACCTGCTGATCGGAAATGTGGTGGCCCGGCATCGCAAACCCATCGCTCGTTGTTCGATGAGTGTTCCGATACCACCGCCCGCCACAGCCCCGATCTGCCACCCGAAAGAAGGGGAAAAAGATCGCCACCGGTTGTCTGGTCCGCTCTCCGGTCGGGGCTGCGCCCCTCCCTACGATCAGACCAGACAACCGATCCTACCGGCCATCATAGTCGCCGCTCAACCGGCCATCGTAGTTGTCGCCGCGCATTGGCGCCCAGCGACTGGATCTGCTCCTTGGTGGCCGAACGCACGTCGGTCGCCGAAACCTGCGCGCCAAGGCGGCGCGCG
>DDFE01000188.1 GCA_002336985.1 Sphingomonadales bacterium UBA1936 | reverse complement strand
GGCACGATTGCGGAACTGGTCGAAGCCGGTGAGGGCGGCGCGCGCCGGACGCTTCTGGTCGGGACCGGCAGCGGGAGCGACAGCGACATGGTCAAGGCGGGATCGGCGCTGACCGCGAAGCTGCTGGTTTCGGGCGATACCGAAGTCGCGGTCGATGCCTCGCAACTGTCGGCGGCGCAGGCCGTGCGCTTTCTGGAAGGAGCTGTGCTGCGCGGATGGCGTTACGACGTGTATCGCACAAAGCTGCCGGCCAAGCAGAAGCCGACGCTGACCGCGATCACCCTTGCCGGATGTGACGGTGCCGAAGCCGCATGGGCACGCGACGCGGCTGTAGTCGCGGGTGTGGCATTCACGCGTGAGCTGGTCACCGAACCCGCGAACGTCATCTATCCGGAAAGCTTCGTCGAGCGCTGTCGCCAGCTGACCGAACTCGGCGTGCAGATCCAGGTGCTGGACGAGGCCGCGATGGCGGCCGCGGGCATGGGATCGCTGCTGGGCGTGGGGCAGGGGTCCGAACGCGAATCGCGCCTGCTGGTCATGAAGTGGGACGGCACAGGCGGCACCGCCGGCACGCCGGTCGTCTTCGTCGGCAAGGGCGTGACCTTCGACACGGGCGGCATCTCGCTGAAGCCGCCCGCCGGCATGGAAGACATGAAGTGGGACATGGGCGGCGCAGGCGCGGTCGCGGGTGCGATGAAGGCGCTCGCGGGGCGTAAGGCCAAGGCCTATGTCGTCGGTGTCTGCGCGCTGGTCGAGAACATGCCCGACGGCAAGGCGCAGCGTCCGGGTGACGTCGTGACGTCGATGTCGGGCCAGACGATCGAGGTGATCAACACCGACGCCGAGGGGCGGCTGGTGCTGTGCGACGCGATGACCTGGGTCCAGAAGCATTATTCGCCCAAGGTCATGGTCGACCTAGCGACGCTGACCGGCGCGATGATCATTTCGCTGGGCCACGAACATGGCGGCATCTTCTCGAACGACGACGGACTTGCCGGACAGCTGGTCGCAGCGGGCGGCGCGGTTGGCGATCCGTTGTGGCGGATGCCGCTGGGTGACGCCTACAACAAGCTGATCGACAGCCCGATCGCCGACATGAAGAACGTGGGGCCGCGCGAAGGCGGATCGATCACTGCCGCGCAGTTCCTGCAGCGCTTTGTCGAGGACGGTGTGAAATGGGCGCACCTCGACATTGCGGGCATGGTCTGGGCATCGAAGCCGGGACCGGGCTGGGACAAAGGTGCCACCGGATTCGGCGTGCGCCTGCTCGACCGGTTCATCGCCGACAACCACGAGGGCTGAGGTCACGGCGGAGATCCCGCCATGCGATCTTTCACGCGCAAGGACCTGATCCAGCTGCTGATTGCGGTCGCGATCGGTTATGGCGTCAGCCAGTGGCTGTTGCGCTCGGTGCCTGTCGGCCGCGATGTCAGTGCGAGCCATGCTGCGCAGGCTATAGTGCGCGATACGGAATCGCCGTCGTCGACCGTCGATGGTTCCACGCTGACACTCGTCGTCTTCACCGACTACCAGTGCCCGGTGTGCAAGCTCGCGAATCCCGAAATGGACGCAGCGGTGGCGAAGGATGGCCGGGTACGGGTGGTCTACCGCGACTGGCCGGTCTTCGGGCTACTGTCGGAACGCGCCGCGCGGGTCGCCATCGCGTCGCACCGGCAGGGCATCTACCCCGCAGTGCATCGCCGGCTGATGGACGAGCGCCGCCGCCTGGAGGATCCGGTCCTGCGCGAAGCAGTGGAGGCTTCGGGCGGAGACTGGCAGGTGCTGCAGGACGACCTCAGAACGCATGCGGCCGAGATCGACCGGCAACTGGCGCGCAACCGGATGGATGCCTATGCCCTGGGCCTTCCCGGAACGCCCGGATATCTGGCGGGGACACGGCTTGTCAGCGGTGCGCTCGATGCTTCGGGCTTTGCGAAACTGTTTGCCGAGGCACGCGACAGATAGTTGCGCGTGTTCCCGCATCCCGCTAGGGGCGCGCGCAATCCCAACCCCTCATTTCATGGAGCCGCACCAGTCATGGCCGCGACACGCACGTTTTCGATTATCAAGCCCGATGCAACCCGCCGCAACCTGACCGGTGCGGTCACCAAGATGCTGGAAGACGGCGGCCTGCGCGTCGTCGCGTCGAAGCGCATCCACATGACCAAGGACCAGGCCGAGGGCTTTTATGCGGTTCACAAGGAACGCCCGTTCTTCGGCGAACTGGTGTCGTTCATGATCAGCGGACCGGTCATCGTGCAGGTGCTGGAAGGCGAGAACGCCATGCAGCGCAACCGCGACATCATGGGCGCAACGAACCCCAAGGACGCGGCACCCGGCACGATCCGCAAGGAACTGGCTGAAAGCATCGAGGCGAACACGGTCCATGGTTCGGACAGCGACGAGAATGCGGCGATCGAGATCGCCTATTTCTTCAAGCCCGAAGAAATCGTCGGCTAACTAACGCCGCCAAAGCGCATCCAGGTGTGCTTTGGCGTTCGTGCCGGCCTGTTCGTGAAAGACCAGGCCGCGCACCTTGACTGCGCGCCCTTGCAGGAAGCGCGGCTCCATCCGGTAGACGATGTCGTATACCGCGCGCTCGTTGCGCGCGCCGCCGGCGCCGAGGCACTGACTTTCGATCAACACCGGAATGCGCCCGTCGCGATGGTCGCGCTCGCTCTCCGTCATCTTTCGTAGCGGCTTCGCAAACCAGTCCGCGTGGATTTCGTGCACGGTGACCGTGAATTGCGGCGGCACGCCGAGTGCAGGCGGGAAGGTGATCGTCGTCGCCTGCAGCGCGCATTCGACACCCTTGAAGCCCAGCGTATCGCCGCCCTCATCGGTCGCGACCAGTCCGATGCGTCGGCGTTCGGCGGCCGCCGTTTCCTGCGCGGCACGGCGTTCGTCCTGCCGGACCTGTTCGGCATCGCGCCGCTCGTAAAAGCTGTTCCACAGTGTCAGCGCGGCGATGATGACGCCTGCGACCGCGACCAGTTCGCCGAGCGTGATCCAGCGTTTGCGGATCGCTTGCGCTTCGGCCTTTTCGGCGGGTGTGGGCGGGGTGGGTTCGGACGGCGGAAGGTCGGTCATCGCACATCGTCTATCAAGGCCGAGGGGGAGAGGGAACGCCCTGCGTCTCGCATCGTTTGGATGGCATGTCCCACCAGAACTGGACCGAAACGATGAAACCGATGATTTCGCTGCTCGCAATCGCCGTGGTCGGCATGAGCGCGCCACTGATGGCGCAGGTCGATAGCCAGTCCAACGCGATCAACACCGCGCGCGTCGCGACTGCCAATGCCGATGTCGCCGCCGACGCCCAGCAGGAAGCGGCAATGAACGCCGAGCAGAAAGAGCAATATGCGAAGGACATGGTCGCCTATCGCGAAGCGCTGCGCCAGCACGACCGCGCGAAGGCGATGGACGAGCGGATCTACGACCGCCAGCAACGCGCCTATGCCCGGGCGATGTTCGATTGGCGTATGCAGGTTGCTGCCTGCAAGCGCGGGAACAATGCCGCCTGCAATGCGCCGACGCCCGATCCGGCCAATTATTGGGGTGGCTGAGTCAGAACTGGTCGGCGATCTGGCGTAATCCGGCGAGCTTTTTCGGCGCGATCGACAGCCAGCTTCGTTCCATCCGGGTCTCGATCTCGTCCCAGTCGGTATCGCCGAGGTCGAGCCGGATACCTATCCAGCCATCACCGAAATAGGCCGGGCGGTAATAGCGATCCGGATCTTGCTCGATCAGCATCGCCTGTTCCTCGACGCCGCTGATTTTCACCAGCAGCGCGGTTTTACCGTCGCCGTGATGGTCGTTGGTGAACCAGGCGAATTTCTTGCCCTTCACGATGCCGAAGCAAGGCATTCCGTGCGAGGTGACCTCGTCGGTTTCGGGAAGCGCCATGGCGAGTGCACGTACTTTCGCCAGCAAGGCATCGGGACCGGTCGCCGCCTCGATATGCGCGGCAAGGCTGCGCCCATAGAGTTGGTGTTCGGCGATCAGGACGCGTGCGGCGAGGCTGTCTTCGGTATCGCCCGGCAGGATGGCGACTTCGGTCTGTCCCAGCACAGGTCCATCATCGAGTTCGGCGGTGACGAGATGGACGCTGCATCCGCCATGCGTGTCGCCAGCCTTGAGCGCGGCAGCGTGGGTGTGGAGGCCCATGTACTTCGGAAGCAGCGACGGATGGATGTTCAGCATCCGGCCCTCCCACTTCGCGACGAATTCGGGCGTCAGGATACGCATGTACCCCGCAAGCGCGACGAAATCGGCGCGGGCGGTGTTCAGTGCATCGTGCATGATCGCGTC
>DDFE01000008.1:17940-22123 GCA_002336985.1 Sphingomonadales bacterium UBA1936 | reverse complement strand
GGCTTCGGCGTCGCGATGCGCCATTGCTTGCGAAGCGCCGGACCCGCGATCGTGGCGGGTGCTTCGCCCTTCGGCGCCTCGTCCAGTTCCTTCAGGAACGCGACCAGTTCGTTCTGCTTGATCTCCTCGACCCCGCCGACGGGCAGGTCGTCGAGGAAGAAGGGGCCATAACGCGTGCGGATCAGGCGGCTGACGCGCAGGCCCAGATGTTCGAGCACGCGGCGGACTTCGCGGTTCTTGCCCTCTTTCAGCGTCATCTCGATCCACACGTTGGTACCGGTGCGGCGTTCGAGGTTTGCGTCGATCTGGCCATAGCGGACGCCATCGATCTCGATGCCGTGGATCAGTTCTTCCAGCTGCGCCTGCGTAACCGGGCCATAGGCGCGCGCGCGGTAGCTGCGCGGGACGCCGGTCGAGGGCAGTTCGAGGCGGCGCTTCAGCGCGCCGTCGGTCGTCATCAGCAACAGCCCCTCGGTATTGAGGTCGAGGCGGCCGACGGGGACCGTGCGCGGGATATCGCGCGGCAGCTTGTCATAGATCGTCGCGCGCCCCTTCATGTCGCGTTCCGCGGTCAGCAATCCGGTGGGCTTGTGATAGCGGAACAGGCGCGTCGGTTCGGGCGCCGCGACGGGATTGCCGTCGACGGTGATGCCTTTCAGGCTGGTGACGATGGTCGCTGGCGTTTCGAGCGGCACGCCGTCGATCGCGATGCGACGCTCCTCGATCATCCGCTCGATCTCGCGACGGCTGGCGATGCCGGCACGGGCGAGCAGTTTGGCGATGCGCTGGGGTTCTTTCATTGGGGCGCGATACGCGGGTGGGGCGCTCGCGTCATCATTTTGATTGGGTTCGCGCGGAGACGCGGAGGAGTTTTCCTTCCCCGTCATCCCCACGAAGGCGGGGATCCAACTCCTGTCGTTACAGCGGGAGTTGGGTTCCCGCCTTCGCGGGAATGACGAGACATTGGATAAGCCCTCTGCGTCTCCGCGCCTCTGCGCGAACCCGAAAACTTACAACCGCGCATCCACCTCATCATGGAACGCCCGAATGCCCGTCTCCAGCGTGCCGAGCGTGATCCGGTCGATCGCGCCCGATGCCAGGCCCTGTTGGCCGAGGGCCGCCGCCCGGAAGTCCTCGGCGCCGAAGACGCCGCCGTCGAGCAGGTCCCAGCTGCGCTGCCAGTGGTCGCGGGCCTTGTCGGTCTGCGGCACCTCCGGGATCAGCATGAAATCCTCGACCAGGGTGCGGCCTTCACCCTGCGGCATCAGGACCATCAGGTTCACGTAATCGGGACTGAAGATGACGACCGCATTCGGGAACAGCGTGTAGGTGAAGGTCAGCGAGCGGCGCAGCGTCGCGATGTCGTCCAGGTCACCGACTTCCGCATCGCGCCCCACGACCGAGCGGCGGTGCGGACCGATGGTATCGCCCGCGGTCACCCCGTCCTTGAAGAACGGCGCGATGGTGCCGCTGTGCAGGCGCAGGACGTGATAGCTTTCGAGAAAGGCGTCGTGGATCAGCTTCCAGTTTGCGGCGACATCATGCGTTCGGCGGGCGAACAGGTGCTGGTTGGCAAGGCCAAGGGCTGCGAAATCATGGCCGAGGGTGATGGCGTCGGCGAACTCATCCTCCGCCACGGTCGAATGCGGCAAGATCCAGATCAGCCCGCCGGCCTCGACACTGGGCACTTCCCTCAGCGCACTGTCCGCTTTCTCGAAAGCCGGGAATGTCTCGGGCCGTGGCATGCCCTGCAGCTTACCGTCGAGGCGATAGGACCAGGCGTGATAGGGACAGATCAGCAGTTTCGAACAGACGACCTCATTGCCCTCGACCAGCCGCGTGCCGCGATGCTGGCAGACGTTGAGAAACACCCGCGCCGTGCCGTTCGTATCGCGGGTGATGAGCAGCGGGCGTCCGAACCCGTCGTGCGGAACGGCGCTACCCGGCGCGAGCAGGGCGGACGGCGCGACGACCAGCGGCATACGCTCGAACAGAGCGATGCGTTCGGCGGAAAAACGATCGGCGCTGGTATAGGTCGCCGCATCGACATGAGTGATCGCGTCGCCCGCGCGAACCTCACCATCGGCCAGCCGCCGCGCGAGCGCGCGTTGCCCCGGAGTCAGGCCCTGAAAACCGGGCGCGTTCACATCTCTCTCCATCCGCTCCCGCGCTTGTCGCCGGGCGGTCTTTCAGTACAAGGCTATGCCAAAGGGCAGGTCCGCGGCAAGCGCGGGCAGGACGGGGAACACATATGACGGAAGCCGCCGCGACCGAGGAAAAGAGCCGGAGCCTCGGCGATGCGATAAAGCCCTATATCGAGCCACAGCCGCTGGCCGCGTTCTTCCTTGGCATCTCGTCGGGATTCCCCTTTGCGATGATCGCCGCGACCCTGACCACGCGGCTGGCGCAGGACGGGATCGACAAGAAAACGGTGACTGCCTTCGCGCTCGCGTTTCTCGTCTACAATTTCAAATGGGCCTGGGCGTGGATCGTCGATGGTGTGCGGCTGCCATTGATCGGTGCGTTGGGACAACGAGTGTCGTGGCTGATCGTCGCTGGGCTGTTCGTCATTGCGGCGGTGGTGAACCTGGGCCTCGCGGATCCCAAGGCCGATATCGTCTGGATGGCCTATTCGGCGATCCTTGTGGGCGCGGCGGGCGCAACGTTTGACATCGTGATCGACGCCTATCGCATCGAACTGTTGCAGCCGCACCAGCTGGGTGCGGGGTCGGGCATGTCGCAATATGGCTGGCGGATCGGATCGGCGGGCGCGGCGGCGATCGCGCTGGTCGTGGCGCAGCGTTACGGGTGGTCGGCGGGCTATATCGCCTGTGCGGCATTGGCTCTGCCCGCGATCGTGGTCGGGCTCATCATGGGTGAACCCGCGCGGCGCGTGGTCACCATCGCGCGGCGCGGCGTCGGCGATGTCGCACGGTCGATCTGGGGACCGTTTTCGGAGTTCCTCAAGCGGCGCGGCGCGGCGCTCGTCCTGGTGTTCATTCTCGTCCACAAGGTGGGCGACACGCTTGCCAACCTGACCTTTCGCCTGTTGTTCGACGACTTGGGTTTCTCGAACGACGAGATCGCCTTCTTCGACGTTGGTGTCGGCTTCTGGGCATATCTTATCGGCATTTTCATCGGCGGCGTGCTGTATGCGCGGATGGGGATGAAGCGGTCGGTGATGCTGGCGCTCATCCTGATGGCGATCTCCAACCTCAGCTTCGCGGGTCTCGCTGCGATCGGCCATTCGAATGCGGGCATGGCGGGTGCGATCGGGTTCGAAAATATCGCCTCGGGCTTCGGCGGCGTCGTGGTCGTCGCCTATTTCTCCGCGCTCTGCGACCTGCGCTTCACGGCTGCGCAATATGCGCTGATCTCGGCGGCGGCATCGATCGTCGGGCGGTTCATCACAGGGACGAGCGCGGGCGCGATGATCGAGAGCATGGGTTATGTGAACTTCTACCTGCTGACGACGCTCGTCGCGCTGCCGGGCATCGTCATCTACTGGTGGATGATGCGCACCGGCCTGGTCGATGAGGCAATGGGCAGCGCGGGTGCGGTTACGACGGAAACGCAGTCAGGCTGATTGGCCGCCCCAGATCTTCCAGCGCGTCGCCAAGTGCCTGGGCGATCGAGACGGCGGGGGAGAGGTCGAGTGTGCCAGTGACGCGCGACAGGCCGGCGCGGGCAAGGTCCGGATCGCTCCGAGCCGTGTCGATCGCGCACAGGATCGCCGCTTCGCCGTCGGTCATGCGCGGACAGCAGCAGGGCGCGATGCGGATCTGGCGCTGCGAGATCCGCGACACTTCCTGCATCAGTACGCGCAGGAACATCAGCGGGCGTCGATAGCCCATGCCGAAACTGCCCATCAGCAGGTTCGTCGCCGACGCGTCGTCGAGACCGCCCGCGGCGATGCGGCGCAGCGCAATCAGCAGGGTGCGCGCGGTCTTCTGCTCAGGCGCGGGGTAGGGAACCAGCATCGTCATCGTGTCGGTCTGTTGCATGCGTGCCTCTCTCGCTGCTGTGAGTCACAGCGTAAACGCTAATGAGAGTCGTTCGCAAGTAGATTCGATGACGATTTATTCGGGCAAGGTTCCGTTGAGACGAAGAACTTCGCCCGCGAGGTAGAGCGAGCCGACGATGAGGATGGCATTTCCCATTTCGTCATCCCCGCGCAGGCGGG
>DDFE01000008.1:0-17919 GCA_002336985.1 Sphingomonadales bacterium UBA1936 | reverse complement strand
ATCCCCGCCTGCGCGGGGATGACGCGGAAAAGGGCGTCTTCCAGCGATGCTGCAGTTTTGCCGTTCCACGCCGTGGCAAGCGCCATCGCATCATGACTCTCATGACCGGGCACATCGACGAAAGTCAGGCTCAGCGCGTGNNAGGATCAGGTGCATCGGCTGCCTGGCGAGTTCGTCCGCCAGCACTTCGGCCGCAGCGGGATTGTGTGCGCCGTCGATCCAGACGGGGCCGTTTTGTGTGAGCGGTCCGTCGGGAAGGCGCTGGAGGCGGGCGGGCCAGCTTGCTGTTTCGATACCGGTTCGGATCGTCACCTTTGGGATCCCTCGAAGCATCAACATCTGTGCGGCGAGGTTCGCATTGCGGAGTTGGTGTGCGCCCGCGAGCCCGGGCGTCAGCGTCGCGTCGATTTGCCAATCGCGGCCTTCGAGCAGCAGAGTTGCACCTGCTTCGCCGACGACGCGTTCGATTGCTGCCAGCGCCTCGGACGGCTGCGCAAGGCAGACCACCGGTATGCCGGTTTTGGCAATCCCGGCCTTTTCCCCCGCGATCTCCGCCAGCGTGTCGCCCAGGAATGCCTGATGGTCGATGCCGACCTGCGCGATGCCACACACAACCGGCGTCACGACATTGGTCGCGTCGAGCCGTCCGCCCAGGCCGACCTCGATAACGCAGGCGTCGGCGGGAGTGCGGCTGAATGCGAGGAAGGCGGCGGCGGTGGTTGCCTCGAAGAAACTGGGGCCAACATCATGATCTTCTGCCACGTCGAGGACTTCGGCGAGGAGTGGGGCGAGCGCTGTATCCTCGATCAGCTTGCCCGCGACCCGGACGCGTTCATTGAAGCGGACGAGGTGCGGGCTGCTATAGGCGTGGACACGTAACCCCGCGGTTTCGAGCGCCGAGCGCAGGAAGGCGCAGGTCGATCCTTTGCCGTTGGTGCCCGCGACGTGGAAGACGGGGGGCAAATTCAAATGCGGATCGCCGAGCAGTCCGAGCAATGTCGTGATGCGCTCCAGGCCGAGGATGTCGCGACCGGGTGAGAGCTGCGCGAAGCGATCGAGCTGGGCCTGGACGGCGGGGTCTGAGGAACGGGCGTGGTCGGGCAATTTCTTCTCCCTCTCCCCTTCAGGGGAGAGGGCCGGGGAGAGGGGGAGTCCGCTCCATCACGGCCAATGGTTCGTGTTGTGAGAGACGGTCCCTCTCCCAACCCTCTCCCCTGAAGGGGAGAGGGCCTTTAAGCAGCCGCTTTTGCGCTCATCAGATAGCCGATCGTGCGCGCCAGTGCCGCCTGCAGGTCATGCCGCGGCACCACCATGTCGAGCATGCCGTGTTCCAGCAGATATTCCGCGCGTTGAAATCCTTCGGGCAGTTTCTCGCGGATCGTGCTTTCGATCACCCGCTGGCCCGCAAAGCCGATCAACGCGCCGGGTTCGGCGAACTGGATGTCGCCCAGCATCGCATAGCTCGCCGTCACGCCGCCGGTGGTCGGATCGGTCATCACGACGATATAGGGCANNGACAAGATGCCCTCCTGCATGCGCGCGCCGCCCGCTGCGGTGAAAATGATATATGGGCAGTTTGCCGCGATCGCCGCCTCGACGCCGGCCACGAACGCCGCGCCCACGCCGATGCCCATCGAGCCGCCCATGAAGGCGAAGTTCTGGACGCCGACGACCGCCTGCTGCCCCTCGATGCTGCCGCGTGCGGTGATCAGCGCGTCGCTGTCACCCGTCGAGGCACGCGCGGCCTTGATGCGGTCGGGGTATTTCTTCGAATCGCGGAACTTCAGCGGATCTTCGGCGACCTTCGGTATCGGGATCAGCGTGTACCCTGCGTCGAAAATCTGGTCGAAGCGCGCCTGCGGGCCGATGCGCCCATGGTGGTTGCACGAGGGGCAAACCGACAGGTTTTCGAGATATTCGCGCGTGAACACCATCTGCCCGCAGCCGGGACATTTGATCCAGAGGTTATCCGCCGTCTCGCGCTTGGCGATGAAGGGGATGCGGTTACGGACGCGGTCGAGCCAACTCATAGAACCGCCCTATCCGCTTCCCCGAGCGAAGACGAGGGGCTTCTTCGAGCGTAGTCGAGAAGGCTGTGCGTGTGTGGCAAGGGGCCTCGGCTTCGCTCGGCCGGGCTCCTCGTCTGCGTTCGGAGAAGCGGGGGTTAGAGACGCGCTCCGTGAACCGCATCCGCAAGCGAGCGGACATAAGCCTCGACGTGCGGTGCGGCTTCGGCGCCGTGCTTGCCGACGATCTCGACGATGGCGGAACCGACGACGACGCCGTCCGCGACGCGGGCGATGGCGGCGGCCTGTTCGGGGGTGCGGACGCCGAATCCGACCACGACGGGCAGGGTGGTCGCGGCCTTCAGCCTCGCGACCGCGTCTTCGATGCTGGTCTGTGCCGCCTGCTGCTTGCCGGTGATGCCCGCGACCGAGACATAATAGAGGAACCCGCTTGCGCCATCGAGCACGGCGGGCAGGCGTGCGGCATCGGTCGTGGGGGTCGCGAGCCGGATCGGCGCGACGCCCGCGGCGCGCAGGGGTGCTGCGAGTTCGTCTTCCTCGGGCGGCAGGTCGACGCAGATCACGCCGTCGATCCCTGAGTCCTTGCACGCGTCCGCGAACCAGTCTGCGCCGCGCCGGATCATCGGGTTGGCATAACCCATCAGGACAAGCGGCACGTCCGGATGCCGCGCGCGGAATGCCTTGGCGAGCGCGAGAATATCTGCGGTCGTCGTGCCCGCGTCGAGACTGCGCAAATTCGCCGCCTGGATCGCGGGGCCGTCGGCCATCGGGTCGGTGAAGGGCATGCCGAGTTCGATCACATCCGCGCCGCCGGAGGCGAGCGCGTCAAGGATTTCGGCGGTTGGACCGTCGCCTGCGGTCACGAAGGTCACGAGGGCGGGACCGCGCGAGAAGGCGGTGGTGAAGCGGGAAGTCATAAAGCCCTCTCCCCTTCAGGGGAGAGGGTTGGGAGAGGGGCAGTGAGCACTGCCGCGATTGCGGACATAACCCCTTCCAAATTCGTCATCACATCGTTGTTCGCGAAACGGAGCACCTGAAATCCCAGCTTGTTGAAGAACGCTTCCCTTACAGCGTCATACTCGTGGGAAAAGGCGTGTGTGTCTCCGTCGATCTCGATAATCGTCATTGCGGTGCGGGAATAGAAGTCCGCGATGTAGCGGCCAACGACGTTCTGGCGACGAAATTTGATCCCTTCGAAGCGTTTGGCACGGAGTTGGTGCCAGACCTCGCGTTCAGGGCCAGTCATCTCGCGGCGCATCGCTTTTGCAAACTCGACCAATCTCGGGTCTCGCACTGCCCCTCTCCCAACCCTCTCCCCTGAAGGGGAGAGGGCTTTAAAGCTCCACCCCCAACGCCTGGGCGACCGTGAAGATGTCCTTGTCCCCGCGCCCCGACACGTTGACGACGAGCAGCTTGTCCGCGTCCATCCGCGCCGTCAGTTCCGGCAGCGCCGCCAGCGCGTGCGAACTTTCCAGCGCCGGAATGATCCCTTCCAGCTGGCAACAGAGCTGGAACGCCTCCAGCGCCTGGGTGTCGGTGATCGGGACATATTCCACCCGGCCGCTNNTCGGTGATCTGGCCGTCGTCGTCCTGCAGCAGGTAGGTCTTGTTGCCGTGGAGAATGCCGGGCGCGCCGCCGGTGAGGCTTGCGGCATGCTGGCCGGTCTCGATGCCGTGGCCCGCGGCCTCGATGCCGACCATCGCGACGTCCGCGTCGTCGAGGAAGGGGTGGAACAGGCCGATCGCGTTCGATCCGCCGCCGACCGCCGCGACCAGCATGTCGGGCAGGCGCCCCTCGGCTTTCAGCATCTGCGCGCGGGTTTCGGTGCCGATCACGCTCTGGAAGTCGCGGACGAGTTCGGGGTAGGGGTGCGGGCCCGCCGCCGTGCCGATGATGTAGAAAGTGTCATGGACGTTCGCGACCCAGTGGCGCAGCGCCTCGTTCATCGCGTCTTTGAGGGATTGAGATCCGCTGGTGACGGGTTCGACCTCTGCCCCCAACAGTCGCATGCGGAACACGTTCGGCTTCTGCCGCTCGATGTCCTTGGCGCCCATGAAGATGGTGCAGGGCAGGCCGAACCTAGCGGCAACCGTCGCGGTCGCGACGCCGTGCTGGCCCGCGCCGGTTTCCGCGATGATCCGCGTCTTGCCCATGCGCATCGCGAGCAGGATCTGGCCGATGCAGTTGTTGATCTTGTGCGCGCCGGTGTGGTTCAGTTCCTCGCGCTTGAAGTAGACTTTCGGACCTTTGCCCGCGGGCGCAGCCCTGCGGAAATGCTCGGTGATCCGTGGCGCGTAATAGAGCGGGCTGGGACGACCGACGAAATGTTCGAGCAAATCGTCGAACTGCGCCTTGAACGCGGGATCGGCCTTCGCCGCGCGATATTCACGCTCGAGATCGAGGATCAGCGGCATCAGCGTTTCGGCGACATAGCGTCCGCCGAACTGGCCGAAATGGCCTTGCTCGTCGGGCAGGTTGCGCAGCGAATTGGGCAGTGTGGCGGCTTCAGTCATGGTCGTTCCTGTGTATCGAATGGCGGGGCAGTCGCTTGGGCATCAAGCGATCAGCGCCATCGCGCCCCGATGCGTTCGACAGGGTTGTTCGGCCTCAACATTGCGACGCCGCTTTAAGGAACGCGCCGATCTTGTCCACATCCTTGACGCCCGGTGCGCTTTCGACGCCGGACGAGACGTCGAGCATCGACGCACCGGTGACGCGAACGGCCTCCGCGACGTTGTCCGCATCGAGACCGCCCGCGAGAATCCAGGGCAGCGGGTGGCTGTGGCCTGTCAGCAGTTTCCAGTCGAAACGCATGCCGGTGCCGCCGGGCAGGTCGGCACACTTGGGCGGTTTCGCGTCGTAGAGAATCCGCGACACAGCACCGCGATACTGGACTGCGGCGGTCAGGTCGGCGCCCGTCCGGACGGGGATCGCTTTCCAGACTTCGCCGCCGAGCGCTGCAGCGAATACCGCGGCTTCACTACCATGAAGCTGCACAACGTCGATCCGTGTCTGGCGACGGACCGCGTCTATGAACCTCGCCTCGGCATCGACGAAAAGTCCGACCGTCCGCGCGCGTCCCGCCGTGCGGGCGACGAGTGCCGCCGCCTGCTCGGGTGTCACATTCCGCGGGCTTTTCGCGAAGAACACGAAGCCGACATGGCTCGCACCGCCCGCGAGTGCCGCATCGAGCGTTTCGGGCGTCGAAAGGCCGCAGATTTTTGTGTGGACGGGCATCAACTTCTTTCTCCCTCTCCCCTGTGGGGAGAGGGCCGGGGAGAGGGGCAGTGAGGGCGCGAATAGCAAAATCGCGTGAGCGGACCAGCGTTCTTCACACTGCCCCTCTCCCTAACCCTCTCCCCAAAGGGGAGAGGGGACTTAGAAATCCGCCCTGCCGAAGCGCGGGATACCCTGGTTCACGCCCGGCGGATCGAGGACGGTCACGTCGAGGTCGATCGGTTCGCCGATCCAGTGCGCGAGGCTGGTGTGATCGGCAAGGTCGTCGAGCGTCAGCGGATGGACCAGCGCGCGCAGGCCCGATTCTTCGATCAACGCCGTCACGCCGCCGAGCGCGCTTTTCAGATAGTGAATCTCGTATTGTGGAATGGGATGCGGTCCCGCCGGGCCATCGGTCGGATGGCCCACGAACAGGATGTGCGGATCGCTGCCCGGCGTCTGTGACGCGATGAACTTTGCGCGCAGGTCTTCTGCCGCCTGCTTCTCGTCCGGTCCGAAATAGATGTGCGCGTGATATTGCGCGTCGGCGTCGGTCACAGTGTTGCTTCGATCGCGCGTACGGCCTGATCCGGATCGGTCGCCTGGGTGATCGGGCGGCCCACCACTAATATGCTCGCACCCGCATCGAGCGCGGCACGCGGGGTGACGACGCGCTTCTGGTCGCCGATCTCGCCATTGGATAGCCGCACGCCGGGCACGACAAAAAAGCCGCTCGGCCACAGCTTGTGCGCCGCAGCGACTTCGTTGCCCGAGCAGACGACACCGTCGAGGCCGGCTTCCCGTGCGGATTCGGTCAGGCGTATAACCTGGTCATGCGGGCTGCCGCCGACGCCGGCCGTCGCTAGGTCGTTCGCGTCGAGACTGGTAAGCACGGTGACCGCGACGACCTTGCACCCGATGGGAGCGGCAGCCTTCGCATCTTCCATCATCGCACGTCCGCCTGCGGCGTGAACGGTCAGGATCGCGGGGTCGAGCGGCGCGAGCGCCTGCACCGCCTTGGCCACGGTGTTGGGGATGTCGTGCAACTTCAGGTCGAGGAATATCGGCAAGTGAAGCTTCGCCATCTCGAGAATGCCCGCGCGGCCATTGGCGCAGAAGAATTCGAGACCCAGCTTGATGCCGCCGACATGGCGGCCGACCTTTTCCGCAATCGCCTTTCCGCGGTCGAGGTTCGGCGTGTCGATTGCAACCCAGATGGGGGAAGTCATTCCGTCACCCTCACGCGACGCCCGGCGGCGGGACGATAGGGGCGGCGCCCGGCGGTACGGTCGTGACCGGCACGGCGGGCTGCGGCGGGAAGCTGTCGGTCAGTTGGCGGTTCGCATTGTCGAGGCGGCGGCGCAGGCTCCAGCGCGTCGCGCGGTGGATGACCAGCATCGGAAGCAGGCCGAGCAGGAATGCACACAGGATCGGGAAGGGTAGCGGCGGCGACCATACGAGATCGCCCCAAAGGCGGATATCGACCGGCTTCCAGTTGGCGAACGAGAACAGAGCGCCGACGACTGCGACCAGCACCCAGAAAATCGTCTTCAGAAACTGCATGGCGCAAACCAACCCTTATTGCTGTTGCCGTCAGTCTAGGCCGGTCGTTTCGCTCGCGCCAGCCATGGTGACGATCCGCGCGCGCAGTTCGGCGAAGGTTTCGGGAATCATGGTCAGTCGATGCTGCTCCGCATCGAGGATTCCCGAGAAAGCAGCCTTCTTGGCCCGCGCAATGGCGTCTGCCGTAAGTGCATCCCCGGGCAGCGATGAGATCAGGATGTCGATCATCCGCTCCGCACCGTGCAGTC
The DNA here is from genome assembly GCA_002336985.1 of Sphingomonadales bacterium UBA1936. Lineage (GTDB taxonomy): Bacteria > Pseudomonadota > Alphaproteobacteria > Sphingomonadales > Sphingomonadaceae > Sphingomonas_O. The sequence goes on along the minus strand of DDFE01000008.1, from coordinate 10,864 downwards.
GACCCCAAAGGTAATCGTTCTCGCGATAGCTGCGGCTGAAGAATGCGCCGAAACTGTTGAATTGCGTGCCCTTGATGACGGTTGCCCCGCCCGACAGCGAGATCGCGTCCTCGGGCGATATGCGATCGACCATGACGGGGTCGAACTCGTCGAATCCTTCTCCCTGCAGAAGCGCCAGCGTCGCGACATCGTAAAAGGGAAAGCCGAGGTAGGCGAGCAGGGGCTGCCGCCGGTGCGCGCGCAGGCAGTTTGCGATCGCTTCTGCCATGACGCCGTCGGTCTGCACGTCGATCGTGTGCAGGTCCCACCGCTGTTCGACCAGGTCGAGCAGCGCCGTCGCGTCGGTCGCCTCGATCTTGCCGAGAAACGCAGGCGATTCGCGTTCGAGATAACGCGCAAGGCACGCGAAGACCGCCTTGCGCGGAGCTTCGTAATCGGCAGCGGGATTTTCATCGGCGAGGACCGCGAGCCTGCGCGCGACGAAGCGCAAGCGCCGGATGCGGAAGCGCAGGTCCAGCCCGTCGACATCGGGCCTTAACGCGAGCGCTGTCTCCAGTTCCGTCGTGTCGATGCGGTCGGGCAGGGCGTGACGGACCGAATCCGCAACGCCCGTCCTGACGATTTCGCGATAAGCGTAATAGGAATGCCCGGCATCGCGTGCGGCGCGTTCGCTGGCCCGCGACCGCCAGGTCGCAAGACGTGCGGCGGTCGGGCGGTCGATGAAGAGCGTCCGTCCGAACAGCGATTCGACCGATGCCTCCACGCGGGGGCGCAGCGCCTCGACGATACGCCGCGTGCGTTCGATGCGTGCCGTGCGTCCTGCGATCGCTTCCAGATTGTCGCGGATCGGCTGTGTCCGGGGGATGTCCGACATCGCCCCGAACAGGGTCGCGAAGAACCCCGGCGGTGCGTCGCTGTCGGAAAGGCTGATGCTCTTCTTGCCGGGCTTCGGGTCGATATAGACGAAACGCCGGTCGACTTCGCGCCGCGCCGGCCGGTCGCGCAATGCGCCGATAGCGGGGCGGAACGGCGCGTTGGCGAGGACCGACCCGTCGATCAGTACGGTCGATTCGGCGGCACCGGCAACCGCCTGCCGCGGGAGAACGCGGGCAAGGAATGCCGCACGTTCCGGCCACGGCCGGTTCGCCGTTTCCAGCGCGCGGTCGAGTTCGGCGACGTTGAACGGCGGGAAAGCGCCGGGAAAGCTGGCCGTCGCGCGCGCGGCGAAGACGAGGCCTGCGACATCGGCAAATTCGGACGCGTTCCGGTCGTCGCGGAACGACAGGGTCAGCCGGTGTTCGGTCTCGACGATCTTCGGCGGCGAATGCAGTGGCAGGGTTTCCGGATGGCCGCGAAAATCGGTGACGGTCACGAACAGGTCGAGCGGCTGTTCGTCGGGCAGCAGGCGCGGCCCAACCGGCCCCGCCGCCATGGCATCGAACGCCCCCAGCAGCATCGCGTCGAAGGTTTCGCCCCCGAAGGGCGGTTCGAACCAGCGCGAACGGACGAAGCGGGTGAGCTTTGCGTGGATCTCGTCACGGGTCGACGCGTCCAGCCCGTCGTCCCACTTGTCGCCCTGTCGTCCCGCGACCGCCCAGGCGATGGGTGACGCCCACAGTTTCGACATCTTTGATGGTGCGCGGGCGGCGGGGTCGAGCAATTCCTCGATATCGGCCTTTTCCAGCCACATGGCGGTCAGCGGGTCTAGCGGCTGGCCGGATGCGACCGCGTGCGCCAGAAACACGCCGTTGATGCCGCCCGCGCTTGCGCCCGCCACGATATCTGCCAGCACTCGCAGCTTGATGCCGGTCGTCGCTTCGGCCGTTTTGAGCAGGTCGAGATAGGCCGCCTCGACCGGTTCGGCCGGTTCGCTTTCGTCATGGAACGCGCGGCTCGCGCGCGCGAGGTGCCAGACCTCCTTGGTCACACCGTGCATGTAAACAGCCAGGCTGATCCCGCCGTAGCAGACCAGCGCCAGCCGCAGTTCCTTCTCCCGCATAGGCATTCCGTCGCACGCGCAAAGCGCTGAAACAAACGGAAATACGATCGTGCGTTACGACAGCGATACGGACAGCGTCGAAAACCGGAGACGAGAACCCATGGCGCAGAATCACATCGAGGAGCACGACCTAGGTCTTTTTCACGACCTCAAGGTGATGGAGCGCCGACGTGCGCTGGTCATGATGGCGTCCGCAGGGACGGTCGGCCTGCTCGCGGCTTGCGGCGGCGACGGCTCTTCGTCGGGCGGCACGACGACCACGAGCACGGGAAGCACCTCGACGACGGGCTCGACCAGCACGACGTCCACCACGTCGACGACGACCAGTTCGACCAGCGGCGGGACGGGGACGTGCGTCGCGCTGCCCATCGAAACCAACGGACCTTATCNNGGCGGATGGCACCAACACATCGAGCGGATCGACGTCGAACGTGCTGACTTCGACCGGCGTCGTGCGCAGCGATATCCGCGCCAGCTTCCTGGGATCGACGACGGTCGCGGGCGGCGTGCGGGTGACGCTAACGCTGACGGTCGTCAACGTGAACGCCAGTTGTGCGCCGCTCAGCGGCTATGCTGTCTACCTGTGGCATTGCGACCGGAACGGCCAATATTCGCTCTACGACCTGCCCGCCGAAAGCTATCTGCGCGGCGTCCAGGTGACCGACGCGAACGGGCAGGTGACGTTCACGACGATCTTCCCCGGCTGCTATTCCGGCCGCTATCCGCACATTCACTTCGAGGTGTTCTCGAGCCTTTCGAACGCGACCGGCGGCCGGTTCGCGCGCTTGGTCTCGCAACTTGCAATGCCGTCTGCGGCGTGCACATCGGTCTATGCCGATACCGCAACCTACCCGAACAGCGCATCGCGCTTCGCCAGCACGACGACAGCGAACGACAATGTGTTCGGCGACAACACGTCGGCACAGATCACCGCGATGACGCCGACGTTCAACGGTACGCCGTCGGCGGGCTACACAATGGCCGCCACCATCGGGATCGCGATCTGACGGCGCGGGTCAGGCAGGCAGCGTGACGGTGAAGGTCGCGCCGCCGCCTGGCCGGTTTTCTGCGCCGATGCTGCCGCCATGCGCTTCCGCGATGCGGCGGGCGAGAGCCAAGCCCAGGCCGACACCACCCGTATCCCGGCTGCGCGACCGTTCGCCACGGACGAAGGGTTCGAACAGCAGCGCGATGTCATCGCCCAGGCCGGGGCCACGATCAGCGATGTTTACCGTCACGGTTTCCGGCAATTCAGCCACGGTGATCTCGCACGACCCTGCGTAGCGCAGTGCGTTTTCGACGAGGTTGCTGAACAGCCGTTTGAGGCCGATCTCGTCGCCCCACATGATGCATTGCTCCGGCCCGTGGAGAGCCGCACGACTGCCGGCAGTTTCGATCAGCTGCCGTAGCAGTGCGGCGACATCGACAGGGTCGCTCCGCGGCGGCGTATCACGCGCATAGTCGAGTACGCTGCCGATCATCGCGCGGACGCCGGCGATCTCCGATTGCGCGGCGGTACGGGCATCGGGGGGCAGGGCATCGAGGTGAAACGCGAGGCGTGCCAGCGGTGTGCCCATGTCGTGCGCTATACCGGTCAGCATTTCCGTGCGCGTCGTCAGCGTTGCGGACAGCCGGTCGCGCATGCGGGTCAGTGCCTCGGCAACGCGCCGGACTTCCTGCGGACCGTCGATCGGGATGGGCGGATCGGTGGGCCGCGCATAGGTCGCATCAGCCGCTTCGGCGAGGTGTGCGAGCGGACCCGCGATTCTGCGCGCGACCAGCCATGCAAGTCCGGTGAGCACGACGAACGTGGCGAGCATCGCCGCAAGCGTGATGACATGCCAGTGCGAGAGCCATGGATCCCGCGGGACGGAAAGCACGCGCCACTTGCCGTTTTCGAGATGGATCGCCGCCAGTACGCCGCCCCGGAATTCGTCGGCCCCGGTGCCCGGACCGACATCGCCTCGCGGGGCGACCGGCTGGGCAGTGAATACGCGGACCTCGTGCCTCGTTGCGCTTGCCAGGAGCGCGCGCAACGCGATCGCTCTCGAAGCTGTCCGGCGCTATGGGTTCGGCCCCGGTTTCGAACAGCTGTGCGCCGGGGGGCGGGCGGCCTTCATTGCGGATCAGCAGTGCGGCAACATCGGATATGGGGACGGGCGCACTGCGCGGCGGCGGGCCTTGGAACGTCACCGTCAGCAGGACCGCGGTTGCAAGTGCGACAGCGACGGCCACCAGCATGACGATCTGCACGATGATCGGCCGTGCCGATCCGGTGCCGGATCTAGCCACGCGAAACGGGCGCCGTGAACATATAGCCTTCGTGACGGACAGTGCGGATCAGCTCGGGCGTGGCGGGGTGGGTAAGCCGCTTGCGCAGCCGGCTGAACTGCACGTCGATCGCGCGATCGAACTGGTCGGCGTCGTGCCCGCGCATTGCTTCCAGGATGAAATCGCGTGTCAGCACGCGGCGGGGATGTTCGGCGAACACCATCAGCATGCGGAATTCGCCGTCGGACAATGTGACGAGTTCACCGCCAGGATCGCGGAGTTCGCGCGACACGGGGTCCATGCACCAGCCTTCGAATCGCCAGACAGGTGTGGCGGGCGCCGATTCGTCGAATGACTGGGTGCCACGGCGCAGGACAGCGCGAATGCGCGCAAGCAACTCGCGCGGGTTGCATGGTTTTGCGAGGTAATCGTCGGCGCCCATTTCCAGGCCTATGATCCGGTCGATATCCGTGCCGATCACCGAAAGCAGTATGACCGGCGGCCGGGATGCGGGGTCGAGCGTGCGCAGGATGCTCAGCCCGTCCTCGCCCGGCATCATGATATCGAGCACGATCAGGTCGGGGCGCTGGCGAGCGATCTCCGCCCGCATGGACGCGCCGTCCCCCGCAAGTGCAACCCGGTAGCCATGATCCTGAAGGAATGCCCCGGTCAGTTCGCGCAGGCCCTGGTCGTCATCGACGACGAGAATGTGGGTCGTCAGATCCATGATCGGTGCGCTGGCCATCCATGCCCGGTGAACGCCCAACGTATCGGCGGCATTTCAGCGCTGCAATATTGCAGCCCTCGCATTGCAGAATCGGGATCCGTGCCGAATCGGCCATAGATTGTTTCACGATGAAGAATTTGTGCCAAATTGATACATTTTGGCCTGTTTCTCGGTCGGGATATGATATAGGTGTCACGCAAACACCTGCGCGCCAGTTTTATGCCGCACCTGCTCACTTAGCGCTTTGTTTACCTTAAAAATTAAGCTAAGTCCTTAACCAGTTCGGGGCGAGTCGCACGTCTCCGGAGGTCGAACCGGGCCTTATCTGTCAACGTCAACGATTGACCGTCCGGTCAGCAAATGGGGATATTGTATGCGTAAAATGATGATTGGCCTTGCTGCGCTTATGGCCGCCAGTTCGGCAAATGCCGCGCTTATCATTACTTATGACGACGGTGCCGCGGCTCTGCCCACCGGTATGTCGATCATCGAGAATTTCGACAGCTATGCGAACGGTGCGGCACTTCCGGGCGGCACGGGCGCATTTGCCTACACCTCGACCCAGCCGAACGTTGCCGCGCGTCCGAACTTCAACAGCACGGGCGGCTTCGGTGCGGTTCTCGGCACGGCAGGTTCGACCTGGACGATCAACTTCGCGGCCAAGAACGCGTTTTCGTTCGACTTGGGTTCGCTGGATCCGTTCAACGTCCTGACGTTGCTTTATGCTGATGGCACGTCGCAGGTTCTGAACGGCGCCCAGATCGCGCTCGGCGCAACGGCTGACGGCAACCAAGTTCTGGCTTCGTCGAATGGCCGCGTGCTTTATCGCGTTACCGACGCGACGCCGCTGATCGTCGGCGCACGGTTCCAGTCGACCGGCTATTCGTTCGAGTTCGACAATCTCGCGACGGGTAACATCGTTCCCGAGCCGTCGACTTGGGCCATGATGGTCCTTGGCTTCGGCATCGTCGGCCGCGCGATGCGTCGCCGTCGCAAGAATGCGATTGCTTCTTTCGCCTGATTAACTCCCTTTTTCGGGCGATAAAACGCCGCCGCTCTATCTGAGCGGCGGCGTTTTTTATTTCAAGATCAGCAGGTTGTCAGTGACTGCTCTTCCATGGAAAAAGGTTGCAGCCATTTTGGGCGTTGTGCCGTCTTGGGACAACGTCCGGAAATGACACAGGAACTTCCCACTTAGGGTTTTGTTTGGTCCGGCCAGCAGCGGTAACCCGTTGCTTGCAAGGGACGAGTCGCACGTCTCAGAGGCGCAAACAGCCTCATGTTTTGACGCAACGACCGTCTGGTCAGAATAAAACAGGGAAGATACCAAATGCGTAAATATCTGCTTGGTCTTGCAGCACTGACCGCCGCGTCGTCGGCAAATGCTGCCGTGTTCGTCGGCTATATGCCGGGTGCCTCGGCTTCGCCGGCGTTCCTCACCACCATGGTCGAGAATTTCGAAAGCTATGCTGTTGGCGCTTCGATCGGCACTAACGCCAAGGTCTATAACACGACCGTTCCGAACGATGCCGCAACCCCAGGCTTCAACAGCACCGGCAACTATGGTGCCGTGCTGGGCCTGCCGACTGCCGGCAGCTACACCAAGGCGTTCACCGCTGCGAACATCTTCTCGTTCGTCATTGGCTCGCTCGACAATTACAACCGCCTGACGCTGTCGTTCACCGATGGTTCGACGGAAGTCCTGAACGGTGCGCAGATCGCTTTCGGCGCAACCGCCGACGGCAACCAGAGCCTGCCGTCCTCGAACGGCCGCGTGTACTACGTGTCCGACGGCGTGAAGCTGATCAACGGCGCGAAGTTCGAATCGACGAACAACTCGTTCGAGTTCGACAACCTCATGACCGGCAACGTTCCTGAGCCGTCGACCTGGGCGATGATGGTTCTGGGCTTCGGCATCGTCGGCCGCGCGATGCGCCGCCGCCGCCAGAACGCGATCGCTTCGTTCGCCTAATATCTCACGCCTGATTAACTCCCTTTTTCAGGCGAAGACGCGGCGTCGTTCCACCCGGAACGGCGCCGTTTTTCTTTCGTGCGCGAGGTTGTCCTAGCGAGGTCTGGTCGTTATGTTCTGGTTACGTTCTTAGCCGGGGGGATCGCGTGGCCAAGCCGCAGAAGCGTTATGTTTGTCAGTCATGCGGATCGGTCTCGTCGAAATGGGCGGGGCAGTGCGACGACTGTCAGGACTGGAATACGCTTGTCGAGGACGCTGGCGCGGTCGTGACGCCCTTTTCGGCACGGCACAATCTTCAACATGGCGGACGGGCGGTCAGCCTCGTATCGCTCGATTCGCCGACCAAGCTCCCTGACCGCATGCCGTCCGGTATTGCGGAACTCGACCGCGCGCTGGGCGGCGGATTCGTGACGGGTTCGGCGACGCTCATCGGCGGCGATCCCGGCATTGGTAAATCGACATTACTGTTACAGGCGGCCGCCAAGCTCGCGTTGACTGGCAAGACTGTTGCCTATGTGTCGGGCGAGGAAGCGGTCGACCAGGTGCGGTTGCGCGCGCAGCGGCTGGGCCTCGGCAATGCGCCGGTCGGTCTCGCGAGTGCGACCAGCGTGCGGGACATTCTCGCGACATTCCCTTCTGCGCCCGACCTGCTGGTCATCGATTCGATCCAGACCATGCACTCGGACCTGATCGAAGGAGCGCCAGGCACCGTGAGCCAGGTCCGCGCATCGGCGGGCGAACTGATCCGCTTCGCCAAGGAACGCGGCAGCGCGGTCGTGCTCGTCGGACATGTCACCAAGGACGGCACGATCGCCGGGCCGCGGGTATTGGAACACATGGTCGATACCGTCCTCGCTTTCGAGGGCGAGCGCAGCCACCAGTATCGCATCCTGCGCGCGATCAAGAACCGCTTTGGCGGCACTGACGAGATCGGCGTGTTCGCGATGGGCGAAGGGGGCCTTTCCGATGTCGGCAACCCTTCATCGCTGTTCCTGACGACGCGCGGAGAGGCGGTGACGGGAACGGTCGTGTTTCCGGCACTCGAGGGCACGCGACCGGTGCTGGTCGAGGTGCAGGCGCTGACGGTGCGGCTCGCGAGCGGGGCGACACCGCGACGAGCGGTCGTCGGCTGGGATTCGGGGCGGCTGGCGATGATCCTTGCAGTGCTCGAGGCGCGCTGCGGCCTGTCGCTTTCGTCTGCGGAAGTTTATCTCAACATAGCGGGCGGCTATCGTCTGACCGACCCCGCTGCAGACCTTGCGGTGGCTGCGGCACTCGTCAGCGCGTTCAGCGAAAGGCCCGTCCCCGCCGATATTGTGGCGTTCGGCGAAGTCGCGTTGTCGGGCGAGGTCCGCCCGGTCGCCCATTCGGGATTGCGCCTGAAGGAATCGGCAAAGCTCGGTTTCGAACGGGCCTGGGTGCCGGGCGGCGTGTCGGCCGATGGAATTACGACGAACGGCTTCCGTACGCTTGGTGCTCTCGTCGACCATGTAGTGGGGCGGGGATGACTAACCCCCTCTTGCACCGTCCCGTGGAGGTGACTAGGGCAGTTTTCCAAGTTTACATTTCCTGAACGAGAAGGACCCTTCATGAGCGAGACTGCCGACCGGGTGAAGAAGATCGTCGTCGAGCACCTCGGCGTAGATGCCGACAAGGTGACCGAAGATTCGAGCTTCATCGACGATCTGGGCGCAGACAGCCTCGACATCGTCGAGCTCGTCATGGCGTTCGAAGAAGAATTCGGTGTCGAGATTCCCGACGATGCGGCGGAAAAGATCGCGACCGTCAAGGACGCTATTGCGTTCATCGACAGCAATAAGGGCTGAACAGGCTTTAACGAGGCTCGGAGAGGAGCCACAAGGACAGGCCCGGCCCCGAGAATGGGCCGGGCCTGTTTTGTTTAATGCGAAGGATTGAACGCCTATGCGTCGTGTCGTCGTCACGGGATTGGGTCTGGTCACGCCACTAGGCGGTGATGTGGAAACCAGCTGGGCCAATATCATCGCGTCGAAATCGGGCGCGGCGCGGATCACGCGGTTCGATCCGTCGGACCAGAAATGCACCATCGCGTGCGAGGTAAAGCCCGCCGATCACCCCTATGGCTTCGATCCCGACAAGCGCGTCGACCACAAGGTCCAGCGCCAGGTCGATCCATTCATCATTTACGGTATCGATGCCGCTGGACAGGCGATCGAGGATGCGGGTCTTGTCGATGCGCCGGAAGCGATGCGGTACCGCATCGGCTGTTCGATCGGCTCGGGCATCGGCGGCCTGCCGGGCATCGCCAGCGAGTCGCTGGTCCTGAACGAGAAAGGGCCGTCGCGCGTCAGCCCGCACTTCGTTCATGGCCGCCTGATCAACCTGATCTCGGGTCAGGTCAGCATCAAATACGGTTTGATGGGACCCAACCACGCGGTCGTCACCGCGTGCGCCACCGGTGTGCATTCGATCGGCGACGCTGCACGCATGATCATGATGGACGATGCCGACGTCATGCTCGCGGGCGGCTCGGAAGGGGCGATCTGCCCGATCGGCATTGCCGGCTTTGCACAGGCGCGCGCACTTTCGACCGCGTTCAACGATACGCCGGAAAAGGCTTCGCGCCCCTATGACCAGGGACGTGACGGCTTCGTCATGGGCGAAGGCGCGGGGGTTGTCGTGCTCGAGGAGTACGAACACGCCAAGGCGCGCGGCGCGAAGATCTATGCCGAAGTCATCGGCTACGGCCTGTCGGGCGATGCCTATCACGTAACGGCACCGCATCCCGAAGGATCCGGTGCCTATCGCGCGATGGAAATGGCGATGAGGAAGTCGGGGCTGCAATTGTCCGACATCGACTACGTCAACGCGCACGGCACCTCGACGCCGCTGGGCGACGAACTGGAGCTGGGCGCGGTTCGCCGTCTGTTCGGTCCCGCGCTCGAGACGATGAGCATGTCGTCGACCAAGTCGGCAATCGGCCATCTGCTGGGCGGCGCCGGCGCGGTCGAGGCGATCTTCTGCATCCTTGCGATCCGCGACCAGATCGTCCCGCCGACGCTGAACCTGGACAACCCCAGCGATAGCTGTGCGGGCGTCGACCTGGTCCCGCACGTCGCCAAGAAGCGGAAGGTGAATGCCGTGCTGAACAACAGCTTCGGTTTCGGCGGTACCAATGCCAGCATCGTGATGCGGGCGGTCTGACAGCGAGTGATATGACTTAGGAGAAAGTGTGGCGGACTCGATCCTTCGGAAAATGTTCGGGGCGTATTTCAAGCCTCGAGCAGCTGAGCAACCAGAGGCACGCTTCGTTTCTAGCGAACAGGATGTTCGAAACTATGCGGTCCGTGCGGTTGCCGAAGGGTTTCGCGACCGCGGAACGCTTTACGATGACGTGCGTGCGGCGTTCGAAGACGATGTCGATGAAGCTGTTCTCGACCGCATCCCCGAAATGATCGACTCCGCGATTGCCGAGCATAGACGCGAACAGCAAGGCTGGCCGGTCGTGACAGACTGCGACAGGTTGGACGCGGCTTTCGCCGTACTGGAGGAAGAAGGGATTGTCGCACGCCAAGACTTCACATGTTGCGGAACATGCGGCGTCGCGGAGATCGGTGACGAAATCGACGCGGCAATCGCTCGTGGCGTGGCGGTAGTTGGCTACACCTTCTATCATATGCAAGACACGGAAAGTGCTGCCGAGGGAGGTGGACTCTATCTCAATTATGGCTCGACGGATGATGTGGACGGGAGCGATGTTCGTGTTGGCCATCGCATTGCCGATACCCTGCAGGCTGCCGGGTTACAGGTTGAATGGGACGGAAGCCTAGCCAAGCGCATTGGTGTCCAGATCGATTGGAAGCGCAGACGGACTGATTAGTCGGCACGCTCTCCAGCTTTCTATTCTCCCCAAGGG
>DDFE01000159.1 GCA_002336985.1 Sphingomonadales bacterium UBA1936 | reverse complement strand
TACGGCCACCGGCAGCAGGACGGCTTCATCACCAACACCCTGATCGGCGGATCGGCGAACAAGTTCAAATCGGACACGTTCAACGGCACGCTGCGGATCACGCCCGCGACCGACGTCACGCTGACGATCAACGGGTATTACGACCTGGTCGACGGCGTGAACACGCCCTACGCCCGCGTGACCGGCCCGACCGATTACCAGCGCACCAACCAGTTCAACACCATCGCCAGCGCGCAATATGAATATCGCGGCATCAACGCGAAACTCGAATTCCCGATCGGCGGCATCAGCACGAACGTGACCCTGGTCGGATCTTACGACGCGCGCGACGGGACCACGAAGAATGCCGACGTCGATTTCGGTCCCGCCGATGTCGCGCGCGCCTCGGGTACCGATAATTTGCGGACGAAGACGGGCGAACTGCGCTTCGACACCACGATCGGCGACACGCTGTCGTCGCTCGTCGGCCTGTTCTACAGCAACGAGACGACCGGCCTGACCGACGTCACCAGCATCTTCCCGGCGAGCGCGGTGCGCACGACGCTCAACGCGACGGACGCGGACACCTATGCTGTCTTCGGAACGGTGTTCTGGAAGCCGACATCGGCGTTCGAACTCTCGCTCGGCTTGCGGTACGATCACGAGGACCGCACCGCCCAGGGAAGTGTCACGACGGTCGTACCCGCCGGAACCCTCGTTGCTCCGGTACCTGTCGCACAGATCAAGTCGGACCAGGTCGAACCGCGCCTGTCGCTGAAGTACAAGTTCAACGACAATGTGATGGTCTATGGATCGGTCGCGCGCGGCTATCGCGGCGGCGGGTTCAACGCCCCGACGGCACCGATCCGTACGTACAAGGGCGACTCCGCATGGACCTATGAGATCGGCAGCAAGTTCTCATCGCCGGATCGCGTGTTCTCGCTGGGTGCCGCGCTCTTCTACAGCGATTATAAGGACTACATCGGCCTGAACTCGATCGCCCCGGCGGTGGGCGGCGGCCTTGTCACCGTCGACCTGAACACCGGCGACGTCCGGAGCTACGGTGCGGAGCTGGAAGCGACGATCCGTCCGGTTTCGAACTTTACCCTGTCCGGCGGACTGACGCTCATGAACGCGCGCCTGACCAACACCAATGCCTATACGGCGACGACCGGACGGACACTGTCGTCCGACCGGCTGACGTTCCAGCCCGACTGGTCGTTCTTCGCCAACGCCGATTACGCCATCCCGCTCGGCAGCGACACGCTTACCCTGTCGGCGGGTGTGACCGGCAAGGGTGACCGTCTGGCGGCCACGCTCAACCAGACGACGCCCACGATCCTCGCCTCCTATGTGCTGACCAACGGGTCTATCACGTACAAGAAGGGCCCGGTCGAAGTGTCGGCGTTCGTCAACAACCTGTTCGACGTCAATTATTATGACTCGTACATCGAAAAGACGACGCTGCAGCTTGCCGGCCTGCCCGCGTCGGACCTGGGCCTGATGGGCGATGGCCGCCGCGTCGGCGCCCGCGTCCGGGTGGCGTTCTAACGCCATGAAGCCCGCCGGTCTCTCCACGAAACGTCAGCCTCTCGACCCGGCGTTCCTTGGAGCGCTCGGCGGGCGGTTCAAAACCGACCTCCACCTGGGCGAAGCCATCCGGCTTCAGCACGGGTCGAGCGAGGCGCATTTCGACCCCGTCCTGCCTGACGCGGTGGTCTTCGCCCGGTCGACGCAGGACGTCGTCGACCTGGTGAAGATGTGCGTCGCGGCGGACGTGCCGATCGTGCCGTTCGGCGCAGGCACCTCGATCGAGGGGAATGCCATTCCCGTACGCGGCGGCGTCAGCGTCGATCTGTCGGAGATGGATGCCATCGTCGCCGTGCGGGCAGAGGATTTCGACTGCACGGTGCAGGCGGGCGTCCGGCGCGAGCAGTTGAACGAGCATCTGCGCGATACCGGCCTGTTCTTCCCGATCGACCCCGGCGCCAATGCCACGATCGGCGGCATGGCCTCTACCCGCGCGAGCGGCACCAATGCCGTGCGCTATGGCACGATGCGCGAGGCGGTGCTGAAGCTGAAGGTCGTGACGCCGGAGGGCAAGGTCATCGAGACCGCCCGCCGGGCGCGCAAATCGGCCGCAGGTTACGACCTGACGCGCCTGTATGTCGGCAGCGAAGGTACGCTCGGCATCATCACCGAAATCACGTTGCGCCTGCACCCCATTCCAGAGGCGATCAGTTCCGCCGTATGCGGCTTTGCCACGCTGCAGGGCGCGATCGACACCGTCGTCCAGTCGATCCAGCTCGGCATCCCGATGGCGCGGATCGAAATCCTCGACGACATGCAGATCAAGGCGGTCAATGCCTGGTCGAAGCTGGGCCTGGCCGAAGTGCCGACACTGTTCTTCGAATTCCATGGCTCTCCGGGGGGAGTTGCCGAGCAGGTCGAGACGGTGAAGATGCTGGCCACCGAGAATGGCGGCGGCGACTTCGCCTGGTCGAACCTGCCGGAAGAACGCGCGCGCCTGTGGAAGGCGCGGCACGAGGCCTATTACGCCGCTGTCAACGTACGGACCGGCGCCGTCGGGTGGAGCAGCGATGTCTGCGTCCCCATCAGCCGCCTTACCGAGTGCATCATCGAGACGCGCAAGGACCTGGATCAATCGAGCGTCCCGGCGACGATCCTCGGCCATGTCGGCGACGGCAATTTTCACGTGATCTTCTCGATCAACCCGAATGCCCCGGAAGAGATGGCGGAAGTCGAGGCGATCAATGCGAAGCTCGTCCGCCGCGCGCTCGACATGGAGGGCACCTGCACCGGCGAGCACGGTATCGGGCTCGGCAAGCAGGACTGGCTGGTCGAGGAACTGGGCGACGCCGTCGACATCATGCGCATGCTGAAACGCGCGCTCGACCCGCGCGACCTGTTCAACCCGGGCAAGATTTTCACGCTCTAGGAGTTAAGCGCATGGCTTCGGTTCCCATCCCGGCGACTGCCGCAACTCCCCCGGTATCGA
>DDFE01000162.1:4299-9170 GCA_002336985.1 Sphingomonadales bacterium UBA1936 | reverse complement strand
TACTCGCCCACGCTGGGCCGGTTCCTGCAGACCGACCCCATCGGCTACGACGACCAGGTCAACCTCTATGCCTACGTTGCGGATGACCCGCTCAACAATCGCGATCCCGACGGACAGGTCATCGACACGATCTGGGACGCCGCGAATGTTGCGCTTGGTGTAGCGAGCGCGGTCAGCAACGCCAGAGAAGGAAACTGGGGCGCGGCTGCCGTCGATACGGTCGGCGTCGTCGTCGATGGCGCTGCGACAGTCGTGCCGTTCATCCCGGGAGGCGCGGGGACTGCAATCAAAGCGGCTCGTGGAGTTGAGCGTGCCGTTGAAATCGGTCGAGCGGGACGACAAGCCCGCCTACGTGAGATGGCTAACGACACGAAGCTAGGCCGTGCGGACCGAGGCTGGATTAAGCAAGAGATGAATTCGATAGCCCGTGGGCAGCGTTCTAATATCCGAAATCCGCCGGGCAAAGACTTGGCTCATCAAAGAGGGCGGGAGGCTGCCAAGGGTTACGATCATCAACACTCGAAGTTGCAAGATCGGGATCTTCATAGGACACAGCATAAGTTTGATGATTTTGGTCGGAGAAACCGAGAGAGGCCCTTGGATTAGGAACGTGGGATGGTGAAGGATAAGCAAATAGCAGCGGTCTTGTCGCTAGATGGAGAAGGGCGTTATGCCCATTTTATCAAAATCGCTGCCGATAGCGAAGTGGTCTGGGGGCTTTTTCAAGACGGTTGGGCCATGGCCTATACTGATGAGGGCCGATCGGTATTTCCATTATGGCCGACAAAAGAGTATGCGGACCTTTGCGCAAATGACGAATGGCAGCGATATAAACCGGAACCCATAAATTTGAAGGATCTTTTGGATCACTTGTTACCAAAACTGAAAAGAGAAAATGCTTCTGTTGGAGTATTTTTTGTACCGAACGGTAGAGGGGTAACGCCTTCTATCGATATGTTCAGAAATGATCTCGTAGATGAACTAAATAAATATTAATAACGCTAAAAAGTATAATGTTGATGATATCGTTAGCAGGATATGATTTTAATGAGAGCAAAGCTTGCTTGATATGTCGACATTCAGTGCATGGAGAAATTGTTAATTCGTTCTTACATGATGAAGATGGAGATTTGAATTTTTCATGTGGACGAGACAATCATTTGGAAGATGATTGGATAGTTATCGGCCTTGATGATGTTCTTGCGCAACATTCAGATCTTGTGTCACTTCCGGTGGTACAGATGGGGGAGGTGGCGGATCGAGTTGGTGTAAGTAATGTGTGGACTGTTGCTTAAATGAGTTAGAGCGACGAGCTGGTCGGCGAATATACGGACAGCGGCACGCTGGTCCGGCGGTATGTGCACGGCCGAGGTGGACGATCCGCTGGTGTGGTACGAGGGGGGCGTTCGCCGCTCATCCGGTCTTATATCCCGAGGCATTGCCCGCGATGTGCTGCGCCGCCAGGTACGCGAAGGTCATGCCCGGTCCCAATGTCCCGCCCGCGCCGGCGTAGCCGCCGGAAACCACGTTCGCGCAGTCGTTGCCCGCGGCGTAGAGCCCCCTGATCGGTTGCCCGTCGCGCGTAATGACCTGCGCGTGTTCGTTGGTGCTGATGCCGGCGAACGTGCCGATGTCGCCGGGAAGCAGCTTTACCGCGTAAAACGGCCCCCGCGTGAGGGGCGCCAGGTTCGGGCTGGGCTTGTGGTCGGGATCCCCCTGCGAAACGTCGTAGGCATTCTCGCCGCGCCGGAAATCCGGATCCGCGCCCGACGCGGCGAATGAATTGAACCGTTCTACCGTTCGTTCGAGGGCAGGCCCGTCGATGCCCGCACGCTCCGCGAGTTCGGCCAGCGTATCCCCCTTGATCAGATAGCCGGACCGGACATGCTGCCCCCGCGGCACCGGGTCGGGTTTCGCAAACCCCATGCCGTAGCGTTTGATGGCATGAGTGTCGCAGACGAGGAAGGCGCAGGTCTCGTCCATGTCCTCGCATGCCTCCACCATGGCGGGCACGAAGTCATGATAGGGCTGGGATTCGTTCGTAAACCGCTTTCCCGCCCGCGTGACCGCGATGAAACCCGGCTTCTGCCGGTCGACGATATGCTGCCAGTTCGCGGCCGCGCCCTCGCGGCCCGGAATGAGCGACACCGGCATCCATGCGGCCGGTTGCGTGACATCGGGGTCCACGCGTCCGCCCGCCGCCTCTGCCATGCGCGCGCCATCCCCGGTATTCCCCGGCGGCGCCATGGCGACATGCCGCCGGCCCGCGCGTTTGTGCGCATACATCTCGCCGGTCCTGGCCTCGTCATGGGGAAAGCCGCCCGCGGCCAGCACGACCCCGTGGCGCGCGCGGATACGGAGCGTGCGGCCGTCGCGCTGAACGACGGCACCGACGACCGCTCCGTCCTCCCGGATCAGTTCGACCGCAGGGGAATTCAGCCAGAGCGGAATGTCGAGATCGGCCGCGGTTCGCGCCAGCCGCGCAATGAGCGCACGGCCGCGCACGACAGGCTCAGGCCGGCCGTACCGGACGACATCGGCGACCACCTTGCCGAACTTGCGTGCGACGAATGCGAATCCCGCGAGCGATCGGCCGGCACCCATCAGGGCGCGCATCTCGACGTTCGAGCCGACTGCGAGGCCGAGAAAATCCTGCTGGGTCAGGCCGCGGCGCATTTTCCTGCGGAGCGGGCCGAGTTTGCTCGCCGGATAATCGAGCGTGCCGACGGACCGCACGTTCGAGACGCCCGGGTTGTCCTGATGATATTCGGGGTATGGCATTCCATAGAAGCGCACCTCTGTCTCGCGTTCGAGGAATTCGAGGAGTTGCGGCGCCGCATCGAGGAAAGCGTCCACGCGCGCGGCGTTGAACCGGTTTCCCGCCTCTGCCTGGATATAGGCGCGCGCCGCTTCGCGCGTATCGGGGCCGATCGCCTTGGAATATCTATTACCCGGCAACCACAATACGCCGCCGGAAAAACAGGTGGTTCCGCCGAAGAGCCCGGTTTTCTCGACCATCAGGGCGTTGAGCCCCGATTTCTTGCAGGCGATGGCGGAGGTGAATGCCGACCCTCCACTTCCGATCACGAGAACGTCGACGACGTTGTCATATGCAAGCGAATTGCCCTCCATCCGTGATCTCCCGCTTAATTTGTTTATTTTCAAATGCTTGATTGACAACCAATCGAATGAAACAACAATCTTCGGACTCGTGATAATATTGGGATTATCAGACTCTCGGGCATCGCGCCACCCAAGCGGGAACCGGCTCGGATAAGGGGTTCAATCGACGCGGGACGCGGCGCAAGGATTTCGCGCGTCGGCTGCCCAGGCAGCTTCGACAACAGCGATCACTTGGCGCGCCCGGCAGGATTCGAACCTGCGACCACGAGCTTAGAAGGCACGTGCTCTATCCAACTGAGCTACGGGCGCGCACAAGCTTGCCCGTAGCGCAAGGATGCGCCACGCTCCACCCATGAACGAGGGGCATGAACCACGGCATATCAGCGCGCGCGATGTCGGCCGCGATGGCTTTCGCTATTTCGATTTCGTGATGGCGGCGTTCGTCGCCATCCTGCTGCTGTCGAACGTCATCGGCGCCGCGAAACCCGCGCAGGTCTGGGGCTTTACCTTCGGCGCGGGCATCCTGTTCTTCCCGCTGTCCTATGTCATCGGCGACGTGCTGACCGAAGTGTACGGATATGGACGCGCGCGGCGGTGCGTGTGGGCGGGGTTCGTCGCGGTGCTGTTCATGGCGTTCATGTCATGGGTCGTCGTGTCGCTGCCGCCCGCGCCCGGCTGGGAAGGACAGGCGGCGTATGAGAGCGTGTTCGGGCAGGTGCCGCGCATCGTGCTGGCGTCGGTCTGTGCGTTCTGGGCGGGCGAATTGGTCAACGCGTTCGTCCTCGCCAAGATGAAGCTGTGGACGAAGGGGCGGCACCTGTGGTCACGCACGATCGGCTCGACGGTGTTCGGTCAGGGCGTGGACAGTCTGATCTTCTATCCGCTCGCGTTCCTGGGCGTCTGGGAAACGGCGACGGTGGTACAGGTCATGGCGACCAACTGGGCACTGAAAGTGCTGTGGGAAGTCCTGCTGACGCCGGTGACCTATGCGGTCGTCGGGTTCCTGAAGAACCGCGAAGGCGTGGACGTGTTCGACGAGGGGACCGATTTCTCCCCGTTCAAAACGTCCGTTTAGGCGAAGGCCATCAGTCCTTCGAACAGGCGGCGGCCGTCGGTGCCGCCATGCGCGGGTTCGATCATGCGTTCGGGATGCGGCATCATGCCCAGCACGTTGCCTGCGTCGTTGACGATGCCCGCGATTCCGCGCGCGCTTCCGTTTACGGGTTCCGCGTAGCGGAACACGACACGGCCTTCGCCCTCCAGCCGGTCGAGCGTGCCCGCGTCGGCGAAGTAATTGCCGTCATGGTGCGCGACGGGGAAGGTGACTGCCTCGTCCGCGTCATAGTGGCTGGTGAACGCGGTCTGGCTGTTGGCGACGGTCAGCGCCACGTCGCGGCCGACGAAGCGGATCCCGGCGTTGCGCATCAGGGCGCCGGGCAACAGGCCCGCTTCGGTCAGGACCTGGAAACCGTTGCATATGCCCAGCACCGTGCGGCCCGCGTTCGCCGCATCGACGACGGCGCGCATGATCGGCGACTGCGCGGCCATCGCGCCGGAACGGAGGTAGTCGCCATAGGAAAAGCCGCCCGGCACGCCGATGATGTCGATGCCGTCGGGCAGGCTGGTCTCCCGATGCCACACCATTGCGGGTGCGCGGCCCGTCACCGCTTCGAATGCCGTCGCCAGGTCCCGGTCGCAATTCGATCCGGGGAAGACGATGACGGCCGTTCTCACCGTTCGATCCGGTA
>DDFE01000162.1:3858-4293 GCA_002336985.1 Sphingomonadales bacterium UBA1936 | reverse complement strand
ACGTCGAGTTCGATCATCTTGCCCTGGCGCACGTCGTTGACGCCGGCGAAGCCGAGCCCTTCGAGTGCATGGTGGATGGCCTTGCCCTGGGGGTCGAGGACGCCGGGCTTGAGGGTGACGACGACGCGGACTTTCATGGCCGCGAGCCTATGGACGCCGCCGCCGCCGCGGGCAAGGGCTTCAGCCTTTGTTAACGGGCAAAAGCCGAGTATTCGGTCAAGAATGTTTAGCAGGATGGCCTGATGGGTATCTTCGCCTTTGCCCTGTTCGTCGGCATGATCATGATGGCGCCCGATTGGCTGGGCTTTGCCGATCCCGACGGAACACTGCGCATCGCGCTGTTCGTCGCTTATATCCTGGGTGCGCTGACCGCGTTTCGCCGGTCGAAAGTCTGACGCCTCAGAAGTAGCGCGCGACGTTGAACATCAGGCGCGA
>DDFE01000162.1:2907-3845 GCA_002336985.1 Sphingomonadales bacterium UBA1936 | reverse complement strand
GAGAGCGACAGGAGCGGTGCCCCGAAGATGGCGCGGCTCGCGGTGCCGACGACCCCCGCGTTGATGCCGTGCGCCAGTTCGCCGCCGATACCCGCGGACAGGCCGAACTCATTGCTGGAATAGGCTTTTTCGTTGAGCTGGTCGGTGCGCGCGAACAGACTGGCGCTGGCGATCAGCGACCGGGCGATGACGCGCTCGTACGTGGCATAGGCAGAGATGTTCCAGCCGGTGTAGCTGTCCTGGAAAGCCGAATCCGAACGGCGCGCGTCGATCGTCAGGCCGATACGCTGCGACGGGTCGAGCGTGCGTTCGGCCGACAGGCGCGCGCCGAATTGCGTGACCGCGGTCATGCCGCCGTACCAGCGGCGCAGGCCCAGCCCTTGCAGCGAAATCGAAAAATCCTCGTTCGGGCGGAATTCGGGACCGATGGCGATCTGGGCCGTATAATCGTCGGCCTCCGTACCCTCGTAATTCACACCCTGCGCATCGCCGTCGATCAGCAGCGCACCGCGCTCGCCGACCTTGAAGCGATACCCGGCGGAAAGGCGCGCGGTCTGGCCGAGGCCCGAGCGTTCGCGCGCATTCTCGTTGAGCGTCAGCGGAATGGCCTGGTTGCCGACGATCAGATCGATCGTCTCGGCGCGTGTGCCGTTGGTGATGTTGCTGTCCGGCGCCAGGCCGAATTCGGTCGTGATCCGCCAGGGGCGGCGGTCGCGCAACAGGCCCTGTTGCGACTGGATGGTCGCGCGGATTTCGGGCGTCAGTGCCTGGTCCTGTGCGGCGAGGCGGAAGTGATAGGCGGCGCTGCCGTCCTTGTGCTTCAACATCAGTGCACGTGCGAGTTCGAGGCGAACGCGGGTCTGCTTGGGATCGGCGTCGAGCGAGGCGCGGAATTGTGCGATCGCGGTGTCGAGGTCGCCGGTTTCCACGGCGATATA
>DDFE01000162.1:0-2893 GCA_002336985.1 Sphingomonadales bacterium UBA1936 | reverse complement strand
CTCGTGCCCAGCGGCTCCGCATTGGCGATCGCAGGCAGGCTCGCTGCAAGCGCCAGGATTGCGATCTTCGACATGCCCACCCCCGATGTCCGATCCTGTTTAGCGGTCGCGCCGGTTAGGGCTTCACGCCCTTGAACGCGCCGGCAATGTCGATGCGCTGGTCGGGCGTCGCGCCGGTGATGCGGAAACCGCCGCCGACATTTTCCGCCGCGGGGCCGAAGAAGCCGCCGTCGATGCTGGAGCCGGCAATACTTACGACTGGGTTGGTGCTGTTGTTGGTCGCGCCGAAGCTTGCCGACTGGAACTGGCCGGTAAAGCCGCCCGTGCGGACCAGGTCGATGCTTGCGGTGCCGCTCGCGGTAAAGGTCGTGCCCGCGCTCAGCGAAGCAAGCTGCGGCGACGTGAAGCGGTCGAGTTGCGGCGCGCCGACGATGCCGTTCAGCAACAGCGTCACCCCGCCCGTGGCAAAGTTGACCGTGGTCGTCGAGGTGCCCGACAGCCACTGGAAGAACGTCGGATAGTTGGACGTGTTATCGATCGTCGGGTTGAACACCAGCGTGCCGATCATGTCACCGGTATAGGTACCGCTGCCGCTGGTCGGGACCGCAGCATTGTCGGTCATGATGCCATAGGCGAACGCGCCGCGTTCCAGCTTCCACTGGGTCTGGTTGACCGTGTTCGCGCCGGCCGTGACCTCGACCCACTTCATGTCGTTGCGGACATAGCCGGCAAGCGACACGAAATTCGTGCCGCCGCTGCCCGGCGTTTCATAGAACATCGTGGTCGCTTGATAGCCCGAACCCGAATCGCCGCTCGGCGGNNAGCGGATTGCCATCACCCGCCTGCAGGAAGCGGATATTGTTGTTCTGGCCGATACCCGGGAACAGCGCGAAATTGGTGACGCCCCACTGCGGTTCGACAGCGCCGCCGAAGTTGGTGCGGTTAGCCGGGTCCTGGAAGCGCGTGTTCGCGGCCGCGCCGCTCAGCGGGTCGGTGACCACCAGTGTGAAGATCGCGTCACGCGGATCATAGGTCAGTTGGATCTTGCTGTCGCGGACGGTCGAGGCATTGCCGGCGTAGATGACGGCCTGCTGCCCTTGCGATCCGACGAGGCCGGTAGTGCCGTTGGTCGGAGTGCGGTCGTCCGTCGAATATTTGTAGGTCTGCGATGCGCCGATGCCGGAATAGGTGCGCGCGACCGTCGGCGTCTTGAACTGCGCGTAAACGTCGGTCGACGATCCGCTCGATCCCGTGCCGCCAGTGCCGCCTACGGGGCTGGCAACGACGCCGCTTGCGCTCTGTGCGTCGCCGCCGCTGCATGCCGACAGGGACGTCAGTGCAGTGAGCGTCATCAGGATCGCGAGATTGCGCATCGGGTCGAACTCCAAGAGGTGCCGGATCGGCTTCCCCCGGGAATTACCCGTGAATTGGTTAATGCCCTGCTAAAACGGGCACCAGAAAAACGGGCTTAGCGGCCCCGCTTCTTGCGCTGCGCATCCAAGTCGAGAACGACGTTCTCGCTGCCTTCGGGCAACAGGCCCAGGCGACGTGCAACTTCCTGATAAGCCTCGACTTCACCGCCCAGGTCGCGCCGAAACCGATCCTTGTCGAGTTTTTCGTTGGTCGCCATGTCCCACAGGCGGCATCCGTCCGGGCTGATCTCGTCGGCCAGGATGATGCGGCTATAGTCGTTATCCCAGATGCGCCCGAACTCCAGCTTGAAGTCGACGAGCTTGATGCCGATGCCCGCGAACAGGCCTGACATGAAATCGTTCACCCGGATCGCCATGTCGGCGATGTCGTGCATTTCGTCCTGCGACGCCCAGCCGAAGCACGCGATATGCTCTTCCGACACCATCGGATCGTTAAGCGCGTCGTCCTTGTAATAATATTCGATGATCGTGCGGGGCAGCTGCGTGCCCTCTTCGAGGCCCAACCGCGTCGCGAGCGACCCTGCCACGACATTGCGGACCACGACTTCGATCGGGACGATTTCGACCTGGCGAATCAGCTGCTCGCGCATGTTCAGGCGGCGCATGAAATGGTGCGGCACGCCGATGTTGCCGAGCAGGGTGAAGATATGCTCCGAAATCCGGTTGTTCAGCACGCCCTTGCCGTTGATCGTACCCTTTTTCTGGGCGTTGAAGGCGGTCGCATCGTCCTTGAAATACTGGATCAGCGTGCCGGGTTCGGGCCCCTCATAGAGGATCTTGGCCTTCCCTTCGTAGATCTGGCGGCGGCGCGACATGGGCGGGTTCCTGACGAAGAAAGCGCGAAGCCCCGGCGGCCATGCGTGGGCTGCATGGTCACCGGGGCGGTTGTCCCGAGCGTATAACCAGAACCCGTAGCGCGCGCAAACCTCCGCTCAGCACTTCGCGGAGTCGCGGCACGGCCTCGCCTTGGCCCACGGTGCCCCATATTGCTGTTCGTGCAGGACTTTCAGCGATTCCATGATCGCTCGGGCTGCCTTCGCAATCCCGTCGCTCAGCTGTCCATGGTTGTCTGCCCATTCCCGGGTCGCGAAATCTTCGTTCATGTCGGCCTCCTTATCGATGCGGCCATATCGATTTGCGTCGTTTTACCTTTCGTCGCCAACGAAATGGTCGACAGATTTGATAAGTTGTGCTTATGAATTAGCCATGCGCAACCTGCCACCGCTCGCTGCCGTCCGGGTGTTCGAAGCCGCCGCGCGTCATGAGAATTTCACCGCTGCGGCGGCCGAACTCGGCATGACGCAGGCGGCGGTCAGTTATCAGGTGCGCGTCCTCGAAGAGCGCACGGGACAACCCCTGTTCCGTCGCGAGAAGAAGCGCGTGATCCTGACGGACGCTGGGCGCCGTGTTGCAGGCGAAGTCACGCGCGCTTTTGATGCAATGGACGCGAGCTTCGCCCA
>DDFE01000257.1:1884-5468 GCA_002336985.1 Sphingomonadales bacterium UBA1936 | reverse complement strand
GTCCTGCTCCCCGAGATCGCATTGACCGAACCCTTCCTGCGCCGCTTTGAAGGGCGGTTCGGCCATACCCCCGTCGCTTGGCATTCGGGCCTGCGCCAGTCGCAGCGGCGGCGCGCCTGGCGTGCGATCGCGTCGGGAGAAGCAAAGGTCACCGTCGGCGCGCGGTCGGCACTGTTTCTGCCCTATCGCGACCTGCAACTGATCGTCGTCGACGAGGCGCACGAGACGAGCTTCAAGCAGGAAGACGGCGTCCATTACCACGCCCGCGACGTGGCCGTGATGCGCGCCCGGTTCGAAGGATGTCCGGTCGTCCTCGCCAGCGCGACACCCGCCATCGAAACGCGGCAACAGGTGACGCTGGGTAATTATCGGGAGTTGAAGCTGCCCGGCCGCTATGGCGTTGCACAGATGCCCGAGATCGCGGCGATCGATTTGACCGAGGACCGGCCGGAACGCGGGCACTGGCTGGCGCCGACACTGGTGACCGCGATCGAAGAGACACTGTCACGCGGCGAACAGGCACTGCTGTTCCTCAACCGCCGCGGTTACGCGCCGCTGACCCTGTGCCGCCACTGCGGACACCGCTTCCAGTGCCCGAACTGCACGGCGTGGATGGTCGAACACCGGCTGCTCGCACGCCTGCAGTGCCATCATTGCGGACATGTCATGGCTCCGCCGAAGAAATGCCCCGAATGCGGCGAGGAAGATTCGCTCGTCGCCTGCGGCCCCGGCGTCGAGCGCATCGCCGACGAAGTGGCGGAACTCTTTCCTGAAGCACGCCGTGCGATCGTGACCTCCGACACGCTCTGGTCGCCCGCCAAGGCTGCAGAGTTCGTGGGCCGCATGGAAGCCGGCGACATCGACATCGTCGTCGGCACGCAGCTGGTGACCAAGGGTTATCACTTCCCCAACCTGACGCTGGTCGGCGTGGTCGATGCCGACCTGGGGCTTCAAGGCGGCGACTTGCGAGCGGCCGAGCGCAGCTTCCAGCAGATCATGCAGGTCGCCGGGCGCGCAGGTCGCGGGACGAAGCCGGGGCGTGTACTCGTCCAGACGCACGATCCCTCCGCCCCGGTCATAGCGGCGCTGATCGCGGCGGATGTCGAAGGATTCTACGAAGCCGAAACCGAAAGCCGCCGCGATGCGGGCGCACCGCCGTTCGGACGGCTGGCGGCGATCATCGTGTCGTCCGAAGACCAGCGTGAGGCGACCGATGTTGCCCAGCGCATCGGCAAGGCGGCCCCGAAGGTCGAAGGCATGGAAGTCTTCGGCCCCGCTCCCGCCCCGCTCGCCATGCTCCGCGGCCGCCACCGCATGCGGTTACTCGTCCACGCCCGCCGCGCACTCGACGTGCAGGATGTCATCCGCAGCTGGCTGGGATCGCAGGAATGGCCACGGAGCGTACGGGTTGCCGTGGACGTCGATCCCTATAGCTTTGTCTGACGCCTCCGAAACTGGCAGCTAGAGGACGCCCATGATTCGTCGCATTCTCATCCTCCTGCTGCTTGCGTTCGGCGTGCCGCTCGCCGCCCAGCAGAACGCCGACATCGACGCGGCCTCGCGCAGTGTCGTTCGGGTCGTCGTCGTGCCGCAGGGCGAAGGCGGCGGAAATGTCGGCATGGGATCGGGCGTGGCGATCACGCCGACGCGCATCGTCACCAACGCGCACGTGGTAGAAGGCGCAGTCGAGAGCGACGCCTTCGTCGGCATCGTCCCCAGCGAAGGGCGGCGGCGTTATATCGGCAAGGTCGTCAAATACGCGCCCGACCTCGACCTCGCGATCGTAGAGATCACCGACGGCCGGATCGAACCCGCAACATTGTTCGGCGGTACGGTACCTGACGGGTCGCCTGTCGCAGCGCTAGGCTACCCCTATGGCGTCGACCGCGCGATGGCGTCGGGACTCGAAGAAGTCATACGTCCCCAGTCGCCGGTAAAGATGCTGGGCCATGTCAGCGGCCGCCGAAGCAACGCGCGGTACGATACGGTCGTGCACGACGCCAACATCGGGCGCGGCAATTCGGGCGGTCCGCTGGTCGATGCCTGCGGCCGGATCATCGGCATCAACAGCTTCCTCTCGGTCAGTGACGGCATCGATTCGCCGGTCGCCTTTGCGCTGTCGGCGAAGGAACTGGCGGCGTTCCTCGAAAAGGCGAACATCACGCCCTCGATCGTCTCGACACCCTGCCTGAGCGGCGACGAGAGCCACGCCCGCGAAGCCGCGCTCGACCANNCAGACCATTCGTGACACCATCGCAGGGGAACGCGAGAACGCCATGGCGATCGCCGCAGCGTTGCTGGTGACCGGCACGCTAGCCGCGGTCGGCGGCATGATCTTGCTCGGCAAGCCGAAGCGGCGCCGCGAGAGCTGGGCAGCCCTAGGTTTCGGAGGTGTCCTCGCGCTGGCCGCGATCATCGTGTTCTTCGGCCGGCCGAAGATGTCGGAGGTGGATGACCGTTATGCCAAGGCGCATCCGCCCAAGCCGGCGGCGGTCGTGGATTCGGCAAGCGAGGACGGCCCTAAGCTCTGCGTCCTGAATGCGGCGCGCAGCCGCGTCACCGTGTCGAAAACCGACGATGTCACGCTCGACTGGAAATCGGACGGCTGCGTCAACGGCAAGACGCAATATGGCGCGAACGCCGGTAGCTGGAGCCGCACCTTCGTACCGAACGGCGAGGCGACGGTGACGATCCAGAGCTACGATCCGGCAAAGTCACGCTACGTCGTAGAGCGCTTCCTGTTGCCCGCCGATACGATGGACGCCGCCCGGGAGATCAGGGCCAAGTACAAGAACAACGCCTGCACCAGCGACTCCGCACAGCGCCAATCGGTCGCCGAAATGGAAAGCGCGATCCGTCAATCGCTTCCGGCCAATCCCAACGAACGGCTGGTCTTCGATTGCCAGAAAGCGCCGCCCAACACGGCGCCGAAGGAATAGGCGTCAGCTCTTCGCTTCGCGCCGCAGCAGTTCTTCCTTGCGCTCCAGCCCATAGGCATAGCCGCCGAGTGTCCCGTCTGTGCGGATGACGCGGTGGCAGGGGATCAGTACGGCGACATTGTTCGCGCCATTGGCCGATCCCGCCGCACGCACTGCTGCGGGTTTTCCGACCGCGGCCGCAATCGCGGCATAGCTGCGTGTTTCGCCCGGCGGGATGCGGCGCAGTTCGTCCCACACCGCCTGCTGGAACGCGGTTCCCGCCACATCGAGCGGCAGGTCGGGCATGTTCGCCGGGTCGGCACAGGCCGTAACCGCACCCTCGACGAGTTCGGCCATGGCATCGCCGCCCGGCTCGATGATCGCATTCGGGAAGCGGCGGCGCAATTCGCCCTCGTCCTCGTCGAACGACAGGCGGCAGATGCCCTTTTCGGTCGCGGCGAGCAGCATCCTGCCCAGCACGGTGTCGACGATCGCATAGCGGATAGTCACACCCGCTCCGCCCCGTTTCCACGCCGACGGCGTCATGCCCAGGCGATCAGGTGCGGCCGCATAGAAGCGGCTGGGGCTCTGGTATCCGCCTTCGTAGAGCGCGGCGGTCACGGTGTCGGTTTCGGTCAACATGGCTTCGGTCCTTTTTGCACGGAT
>DDFE01000257.1:0-1871 GCA_002336985.1 Sphingomonadales bacterium UBA1936 | reverse complement strand
CTCGATCAGGCGAATGGCTTTCGCCACAGCTTCGCGGTCGCGCCCGACCTCGTCGGGCTTGCAGCGCAGGCACGGGCGATACCCCGCCGCCCGCGCGCCTTCACCGTCGGCGAAATACTCGACATTCTGGGGCAGCGGATGACGTGCCGGGCACGACGGCTTGCAATAGATGCCTGTCGTCTTGACCGCGCCCACGAACGTTCCGTCGAACACGCGATTGCGCGCCGAAAAAGCGGCCCAGGCGGTGTCCCTGTCGATGGCTGTACTACGGCTCATGCGCGTTCCACCTTCGCCGCAAAGCATCCGTGCGCGGCATTGTGCGCATGGATATAGGCAATGTCGGGATCGGCGAAAACGGCACGGATTTTTTCATCCGCCTCGCCGGGAAGCGCGAGCGCCGCGGTTTGCAGGATGCCGTTCGCATCGAATGCTCGCAGGCCCAGCGGGCGACCGGCAAATACGGGCGGAACCGCATCGACGTACTCCGCGGCCTTCGGTGCGTTTTCGCGGACATAGATCGCGTAGCTGCTGCGATAGGGCGTCGTCACTTCATGGCTGACGTGGTTGAGCAGAATCAGAGTTTCACCCGGCTCGGCATCCTCCAGTGTGATGCGGCAGGGAAACCCCGGTTTCCTTGCTGCCGTGACCCGGACAGCGTTTTGCGCTGCCAACGCCTCTTCATTCGCGCCTGCCAGATGCGCAAAGGCCGCAGGATCGAGGCCGGTAATGCGATACGTCATGGTCGTCTCCTGTCGATGCAGGTGATTTATTCCGGGCCGGATCCGGTCGCATCCCGCATCTTGCGGTCAAAACGATATGTTCGCATTGT
The DNA here is from genome assembly GCA_002336985.1 of Sphingomonadales bacterium UBA1936. Classification (GTDB taxonomy): domain Bacteria; phylum Pseudomonadota; class Alphaproteobacteria; order Sphingomonadales; family Sphingomonadaceae; genus Sphingomonas_O. The sequence continues at coordinate 1,042 of DDFE01000257.1, read as the reverse complement.
CGCCCGAGATGGACGGCATCTTCGCCTGCGACGATCGCGACGCAATGCCGGCATTCGCTGGCGATTGGGACCGGCTTGCCGCGGCGGAAACGCTCTACACGCCGCCTTTCACCGACTTCGACGGGTTACGCGGCGACCCTAACCTGTACCTGCGCTTGGTGGGCTATCGCGAGCATGGACAGATCGTCCATCTCGCGGTTTTCGCCAGCGGCACGGAGCCACGAACCTATTGGCTAGGCCCCAAACGGCTAATGGCCCTTTCGGTTCGCACCGTAAGACTGTTTGGCAGCACGATCGTCGGAGGGCCGGACGAGGCGGCAATGCGCGCGATTCTGACGGCGGGCCTTACCGGCCATGGCAAAGACCTGCTGGCGTTCGAGGACTTGCCGGCATCCAGTGCGCTGATGACGCTGGCCGAGAAAAAACAACTCGGCGGTCCCCTGCAGATCTCGCGACACAACACGGCACGCCGCCTGATCGGGCTTCCCGCGACGATGGAAGATTACTGGGCCGCGCTTCGCCCGAACACCCGCAAGACCGCGCAACGCGACCAGCGCTATTTCGAGCGCTGTGCACCGCAATACCGTTGCTTCACTGGCCCTGATGCCGCCAGAGACTTCTTGCCTGCGGCCGCTACCGTCAGCGCACAGAGCTATCAGGCAGGGCTGGGGTTCGGATTTCGCGACGATGCGAAAACACGCAGCCGGTTCGACGCGCTTACGGACGAAGGACGGCTGCGCTGCTACCTCGCGACGGTCGATGGCATCCCGGCGGCGTTCGCCTGGGGCGATGTCGCCCACGATGTTTTCTATTTCCGGATGACCGGTTACGATCCTGCCCTTGGGCGTAACTCGGCAGGGAAAGCGATCATGTTCGAAGTGATCCGCGATCTCATCGAGACCAGGGCCGCGAACACCTTCGACTTCGGCATACGCGACATGCCCTACAAGGAACGCTTCGGCACCATGACGATCGACACGGCGCATGTGCTGGTGGCGTGCAGCCTGCGAGGTCGTGTCGCCCTGGCGCTCGACCGCGGTTT
>DDFE01000129.1:13895-20380 GCA_002336985.1 Sphingomonadales bacterium UBA1936 | reverse complement strand
CCGCAGAACATCGTCATCGGCGGTGCAGCAGGTGCTTTCCCGCCGGTGATCGGCTGGGTCGCGGCGACGGGCAGCCTAAGCTTGCTGCCGGTACTGATGTTCCTGCTCATCTTCCTGTGGACGCCGCCGCACAGCTGGGCGCTCGCTCTGCGCATCCGCGACGATTACGCGGCGGGCACCGTGCCGATGATGCCGGTCGTCGCCAGCGCCAAATCCACCCGCCGCCAGATGATGTTCTACGCGGTGCTGATGGCGATCGTCGCGGTCGCGCCGTGGCCATTGGGTCTTACCGGTGCACTCTATGGCGTAACGGCACTGGTTGGCTCGGTGATCTTCCTTGCAATCAACCTGCGCGTGATGACCGACGCCGCGGAAACGACCGCCGAGATGAAAGCCGAACGCGTACTGTTCCTCTATTCGATCGGTTACATGCTGGTCCTGTTCGGCATGCTCGCGATCGACCGGAGCCTGCATCTGTGACGCCTGACGATCCGAACCGGCCCGAATTCGACCGCCGCCGCCGCAGCCGCGCGATCGTGACGGCGTTGCTGCTGGGCGCGATGGTGCTGCTGTTCTATTTCATCTCGATCGCCAAGATGGTGGTGAACGCGGCATGACGCCTCCGATCAAGACCGCACTTCTCGCCAGCAGCATCGCCGTCGGCATGACCGCGCTCGGTTTCGCCAGCCCGCCGCTGTATCGCATGTTCTGCGAAGCGACCGGTTTCGACGGCACCACCCAGCGCGCATCCGCCGCGATGGCGCGCAAGGTCGTGCCGGGCAAGACGATCGAAGTGAAATTCGACGCCAATCACGTGCCCACGATCCCCTGGACGTTCAAGCCTGAACAGAACCAGCAGGTCGTGACGCTGGGCGAACGCAACATCGCGTTCTTTACGGCCACCAACCGGTCGAATCGCCCGATCACGGGCAGCGCAACCTTCAACGTATCGCCGAACCAGGCGGGGCCGTATTTCGCCAAGATCCAGTGCTTCTGCTTCAAGCAGCAGACGCTGCAGCCGGGCGAAACCGTGCGCATGCCGGTCATCTATTACGTGGATGCCGGTGTCGCGACCGACGAAGACACGCGCGACATGCAGGTGATCACGCTCAGCTATACGTTTTACCCGATAGACGACCCGCGTACGCGGGGCTAACGAACAGACAGACGAACAGGGACGACAGACCGATGGCCGGTGCCAAGAACCACGATTACCACATCCTTCCGCCAAGCATCTGGCCGTTGGCCGGCGCCCTGGCCGCGCTTATCATGGCCGCAGGCGGCATCATGTGGCTGCACAAGGGCGATACGCACGGCATCGTGTTCTTCATCGGTCTCGCCAGCGTCCTCGGCGTGATGTTCGGCTGGTGGTCGCAGGTCATCAAGGAAGCGCATGCCGGCGACCATACGCCGGTCGTCTCGCTGCATCTGCGTTACGGCATGATCCTGTTCATCGCGTCCGAAGTCATGTTCTTTGTCGGCTGGTTCTGGGCGTGGTTCGATTTCTCGCTTTTCCCCGTCGCGCTCGATGTGGTGAAGGATCATGCGACCGGCGCGGTCACCGTCACGAACCTGCTGGGACAGGAAGGTGCTGCCGCCGCGACGCAGTGGCCGCCGAAGGGCCTGGAAGTCATCGATGCCTTCCACCTGCCGCTGCTCAATACGCTGATCCTGCTGTGCTCGGGCACGACGGTTACCTATGCGCACCACGCGCTGATCCATGGGGATCGCAAGGGCCTGAAAACCGGTCTGTGGGCGACGATCCTGCTCGGCGTGTTGTTCTCGTCGATCCAGGCGTATGAATATGCGCATGCGCCGTTCCCTTTTAAGGGCATCAATTATTCGTCGTCGTTCTTCATGGCGACCGGCTTCCACGGCTTTCACGTGCTGATCGGCACGATCTTCCTGATCGTTTGCCTCATCCGCGCATACAAGGGCGAGTTCACACCGCGCCAGCATTTCGGTTTCGAAGCGGCGGCCTGGTACTGGCACTTCGTCGACGTCGTGTGGCTGTTCCTGTTCATGGCCGTCTATGTCTGGGGCGGCTGGGGCGCACCGGTTCACGGGGGATGAGTTTGCTCACCGCATCGGCGGGTGATGCCCTGAAAGGGGCATGCCCGCGGTGCGGTGCGAAGACCCTGTTCGACGGCCTGGTTTCCTTCGCGCCGAAATGCGGAGCGTGCGGCCTCGACTATTCGTTGTTCAATGTGGGCGATGGACCCGCGGCGTTCCTGACGCTGATCGTCGGGGCTGTCGTCGTGCTCGGTGCGGTGACGCTCGAATTGGCGGTCGGCCCGCCGTTCTGGGTCCATATCCTGATCTGGCCCGCGGTTACCCTGGCGCTGGTCCTCGGCGGCCTGCGGCTGGCGAAGGGGATGTTGCTGACTTCCGAATACCGCAACGCCGCGCGCGAGGGGAGGTTGGCGCCATGAAGCGCATTCCCGTCATCCCGACCATCGTGGTCGCGATCGCCGTCGCCATAATGGCCGGTCTCGGCGTCTGGCAGTTGCAGCGCGCGACATGGAAGGACGCGCTGATCGCGCAATACCAAAGCAACCTTGCGAAACCGCCGATGGCTTTCCCGAAGCTGGGGCCGGTCGCGCCGGATGCGATGTTCCGCAAATCGTCGGCGACATGCTTGTCTGTCGTCAAATGGCGCGTGGAGGCGGGACAGACGCCGACCGGGCAGCCCGGATACCGCCAGATCGCCGAATGCCGCACGGGTGCCGAGGGGCCTGGCCTGCTTGCCGACATGGGTCTCACCGCCGATCCGAAGTTCGCGCCCAAATGGACCGGCGGCACTGTCGACGGGCTGATCACGACCGAACCCAATCATTCGAGTGTTATCGCTGCCGCATTCGGCAAGGCGCCGGTACTGCGCCCGATGCTGGTCGCCGATGTGCCGGCACCGGGCCTGGCCGCCAGCGCCCCGCCGAACCCGGAAAACGTGCCGAACAACCACCGCGCCTATGCGGTGCAATGGTTCATCTTCGCCGCAATCGCGCTGGTCATCTACGGACTGGCGCTCAGGAAGCGCTCGAACGCCTAGGGCGCGTCGTGGAAGATGATGCCGAGCGTGAAGCGCTCGCCACTGTGCAGCTTGCTGACGCCGTGGCGCATCTGGACACGGTACGGCCCTTTCGATCCCTGTACCGGCCGCTCACGCACCGGGAAGACGACGGCATCGCCCTGCCTTAGCGGTACCACTGCCGCGCGCGACTGCATCCGCGGGCGCTGCTCTGTCAGGACGAACTCGCCGCCGGTGAAGTCACGCTCCGGCTCTGATAGCAAGATCGCGACCTGCAGCGGGAAGACATGCTCGCCATAGAGATCCTGATGCAGCGCGTTCCAGTCGCCCGGCCCATAGCGCAACAGCAGCGGCGTCGGCCGCGTCTGTCCGGCGGCATGGCACCGGGCGCGGTACTCCGCGTGGGTTTCCGGATAGCTTTGTCGGGTTCCCAGGGTCTGCGTCCATCGATTAGCGATCGCCGCGAGCGCCGGATAAAGGTCGCTCCGTAGCGCCGCGACTGGGCTCGGGAGTGGGTCGGCGAAATAGCGGTAAAGCCCCTGTCCAAAGCCATGACGTGCCATGTTCACTTCGCTGCGAAAGAGGGGGAGTGTATCCCACATCGCTTGCACGTCGTTGCATGCGTCGGGCGTCAACAGGCGCGGCAGGATCGCCCAGCCGTCGGTATTCAGGGTCGCAAGATCGCCGGTCATGTTGCTGTCATCGCACCAGCCGCTCGTGCGGTCGTCCCGGACCTTGCGCTCAAACTGTCAGCGTTTCCCGCCCCACTTCCGCTGCACCTTTCCGAACCGGTCCTTGCGTGTCCCGGGCTTTCCTTCGTTGCTGCGGCCCATGATCGGCGCACGCGATACCTCCTGCCCCGGAAGGCCCAGTTCCTCGGCCTCCAGCGACCGGATTTCGTCGCGCAGACGGCCGGCTTCCTCGAACTCCAGATCGCCCGCGGCCTTGCGCATCTTCTTCTCGAGTTCCTCGATATAGGCGCGAAGGTTGTGGCCGACCATGTGCGGGCGGTCCTCGTCGATCTCGACCGTCACCTGATCACGGCTCGACATATGGCTGATGACGTCGCCGATATTGCGCTTGATCGTTTCCGGCGTGATGCCGTTTTCGGTATTATAGGAGAGCTGCTTTTCGCGGCGGCGGTCGGTTTCTCGGATCGCGCGTTCCATGCTGCCGGTCATGCGATCGGCGTACAGGATGACCCGCCCATCGACGTTGCGCGCGGCACGGCCGATGGTCTGGATCAGTGATGTTTCGCTACGCAGGAACCCTTCCTTGTCGGCATCGAGGATGCAGACGAGCCCGCATTCCGGGATGTCGAGACCTTCGCGCAACAGGTTGATGCCGATCAGCACATCATAGACGCCCAGCCGCAGATCGCGGATCAGCTCGATGCGCTCCAGCGTCTCGACGTCGGAATGCATGTAGCGGACCTTGATCCCCGCTTCGTGCAGATACTCGGTCAGATCTTCCGCCATGCGCTTGGTCAGCGTGGTGACGAGCGTGCGGTATCCCGCTTCGGTGGTCTTGCGGATCTCGTTGATACAGTCGTCGACCTGGTCCTCGACCGGCTTGATCTCGACCGGCGGGTCGATGAGCCCGGTCGGACGAATGACCTGTTCGGCAAAGACGCCGCCCGACTGTTCCATTTCCCATGGGCCGGGCGTCGCAGAGACGCACACGGTCTGCGGGCGCATCGCGTCCCACTCGTTGAAGCGCAGCGGCCGGTTGTCGATCGCAGACGGCAGACGGAAGCCATATTCGGCGAGCGTCAGTTTGCGCCGGTGGTCGCCGCGCGACATGCCGTTGACCTGGCCGATGGTCACATGGCTCTCGTCGACGAACAGCAGCGCGTTTTCGGGGAGGTACTCGAACAAGGTCGGCGGCGGTTCGCCGGGCAGGCGCCCGGTCAGGAAGCGGCTGTAATTCTCGATGCCCGCGCAACTTCCAGTGGCGGCGATCATCTCCAGGTCGAAATTCGTCCGCTGCTCAAGCCGCTGCGCCTCGAGCAGCTTGCCCTCGATTACCAGTTCCTTCAGCCGTTCCGAAAGTTCATGCTTGATCGCCTCCATCGCCTGTTTCATCGTCGGACCGGGCGTGACGTAGTGGCTATTGGCGTAGACGCGGACATAATCGAGTGACGCGGCTTTTTTGCCCGTCAGCGGGTCGAATTCGACGATCTCCTCGATCTCGTTACCGAAGAAGCTGATGCGCCATGCGCTGTCTTCATAATGCGACGGGAAGAGTTCGAGATTGTCGCCGCGCACACGGAAATTGCCGCGCTGGAACGCGGCGTCGTTGCGCTTGTACTGGAGCGCGACCAGCTTGCGGATGATCTCCGACTGCTCGACCGTCTGCCCCTTCTTCAGGTCGAAGATCATCGCGGAATAGGTTTCGACCGACCCGATNNGAATGCCGCATCCGGTCGATCGCCTCGTTCACCGAGCTTTCCTTCTCGATGTAGGTGTCCGACCGCGGCACATACGCCTCTGGCTGGTAATAGTCGTAATAGCTGACGAAATATTCGACCGCGTTCTCGGGGAAGAATGATTTCATCTCGCCATAGAGCTGGGCCGCGAGGATCTTGTTGGGGGCGAGGATCAGTGCGGGCCGCTGCAATTCCTCGATGACGCGCGCCATGGTGAAGGTCTTGCCGCTACCGGTGACGCCCAGCAGCACCTGGTTGCGCTCGCCCGCTTTCGCGGTTTCGACGAGTTCTGCGATTGCGGTCGGCTGGTCGCCCGCCGCACTATAGTCGCTGACGACCTTGAACCTCTTGCCGCCTTCGACCTTCGGGGGCCGCTCGGGGCGATGTGGGACGAACTCCTGCCCGGTTTCCGGTTCTTCCAGCGAGGTGCGGATCTGGATTGCCATGACTATGATATGCGGTCGATGCGGCGGATATTCCAGTGTCGGATGAGAGGCGAAAGCGACATGCGATTCTGCCCGGGGCACGCAACCAATGCGATTTTCGAACGTATGAATTACGCCCGCCACAGGACTCTTTCGGCACAGTTAGAGTGCCATAGAGGGACGTCCTTTTGCTTTTGTCCTGTCACTTTTGTGACGTAGGAGTTTCCGTGGGCAAACAAGGGCATCTATTCAGGGGAACGGATTGTCGGATTCGCAAACACCCGCTCCGGACCACTTGGCGGAGTTGGTGAACGCACCGTTCGGTGCGAGGCATGATTAAGCGTTTTCTTGCGGCCGGTCCGGTAACGCTGGCGCAGGTGTTCGCACTGTCGATCCGGAACTTCGGATCGATCCGCCGTGTCTATTCTGCCGACCGCGAAAGCCACTTGGGGCGGCTCAGCCGCCAGCGTCCCGAATTGTTCGGCATGGTGCTGACGCCGTTCGTGTCGGCGCTATGGACCGCCTCACGCCGGTTCGACGCGATTATCGATCACTGCAACTATGTCGAGAAAACCGGCTGGCCGCTGGACGTTGCCGATCACGA
>DDFE01000129.1:13160-13883 GCA_002336985.1 Sphingomonadales bacterium UBA1936 | reverse complement strand
GGTGGCCTGCAGGGCGGCGCCGATGAGAAGGCGTCGTCGACAAATCGCCGTTTGACGCGACTGTCGAATGGAATGCGACCGCGTGACCTGCTGATCGAAACCTTCCGGATCCTGTGCCGCTATTATGGCGTGGCGCACATTTATGCGATCGCCGACAAGGCGCGCGTTCACCGCAGCGCTTATTTGCGGGCACGAGAGGTCGATCCTGTCGTCATGAGCTATGATGCCGTCTGGCGGGATCGCCGGGGCAAGCCAATTGAGAGCGGATTTTTCGAACTGCCTGTCGCACCGCAACGGCGCAACTATGAGGCAATCCGCCCGAACAAGCGTGCCGAATACCGGCGGCGCTACGGCATGCTCGACGCCATCGAAAAACGGATCACGACCACGCTTCGCAAGCGCGAGGAGAGCCTTCCCGACTCGGCTGCCGACGCGAATTGAATTGCGGCTGCAAAGCGATATGGTCCTGCCCCACGCGAAACGAGCGAGGGGAATTGTCGTGAAACGCTTTGTTGTTCTGGTCCCGGTGGCGCTTGCCGCCTGCAATTCCTCGCCCACCGTCACGGCAACGAACGCTTCGATGGCGGAAGTTTCGAACAAGGTGGCGGAAGCCGCGGCCAGCGGCCAGTTCGTCTCGCCGGGCCGCTGGGAAGCCACGATGAAGATCAGCGACATCACCATGCCCGGCGCGCCTGCGGGAATGGCCGAAAAGATGAAGGAGCG
>DDFE01000129.1:5283-13122 GCA_002336985.1 Sphingomonadales bacterium UBA1936 | reverse complement strand
GGGCAGGACCGCACGATGGTCATGAAGGGCAGCTACAGCCCCGACACCTATCAGATGACCGTCGAATCCACCGGCTCAGGCCAGAAGGGGCCGATGGCCGGGATGTCGATCAAGATGACCATGGATGCGAGGCGCACCGGCGAATGCACGGGTGACGAAAACAAGTAGGAATCCAGTCGAATTGGGGCAGCAAACTGCGGGGGCTAAATGCAAGGCTTGAGGTTGCTGCCGGTCGGTGCACTGCTCTTGGTTGCCGGATGTATGCCCGAGCCGGACGGTTTTGATAGCGAAGGCGTGACGCTCGAGCGGGGAATGTGGCGTCTCAGCACCACGTTCGGGACGCCGCGGCTGGATGGGCTGACGATCGACAGGCTCCGCGATGAACTGCCCGCGGACAAGACCGAAACCACATGCGCCCAGCCTGTTGTGCATTCGGGCAGCCGTGTGATCGAATTGATGAACCTGAAGCGTGGCGTCTGTAACCTGAAGACGGCGGCAATTGCGAATGGACAGATTTCCGCTGAGGGAACCTGTCCTGGCATCGCGGCTGCGGTTGCGAGCGAAACGGCGGACAGCTGGATCAAGGTCAAGGGAAATTACACGCCGCAGTACGTCGATATGGATATCGACGTCGTCATCACCGCCACGAGCCCGAGTGGCGCCACGCAACGCCTGACCGTCGCCGGTACGCACAAGGCAGAAAAAATCGGAGAATGTTCATGATCAAGAAAACGCTGCCTTTGTTCCTGGGTGCCGCGATGTGCGCGTCGCTGTCGACCCCGGCGTTTGCCGACGATCTGAAGGCGGCGATCAAGGCCGATTATGACAAGTCACTCGGCGGCCTGTGGGACTATTTCCACCGCAATCCTGAACTTTCCTATGTCGAGGTCAAGACGGCGGCACGCATGGCGCAGGAGTTGCGCGCCGTGCCGGGCGTCGTGGTCACGGAAAAGGTCGGTGGAACCGGTGTGGTCGCGGTCCTGAAGAACGGTAACGGACCGACAGTGCTGCTGCGCGCCGACATGGACGGGCTTCCTGTCGAAGAGAAATCGGGCCTTCCCAATGCATCAAAAGTCACGATGGCCAACCGCGAGGGTGTCGTGCAGCCCGTCATGCACGCGTGCGGTCACGACACGCATATCACGGCGATGGTGAGCACCGCACGCCAGCTGGCGCGCCTGAAAGACAAGTGGCAGGGCACGGTCGTCATGATCATCCAGCCCGCCGAAGAACGCATCGGCGGCGCGGAGGCGATGGTGAAGGACGGGCTCTACACGCGCTTCCCGAAACCCGAATATGCACTGGCATTCCACGTCGCGGCCGAACTGCCCACGGGGCATATCGCGGCGTCGGAGACGATCCAGTACAGTTCGGCCGACAGCATAGAACTGACGGTCAAGGGCGTCGGCACGCACGGCGCCGCGCCTCACCTGGGCAAGGATCCGGTCTATATCGCGTCACAGATCGTCGTCGCGTTGCAGGGTGTCATCGCGCGCGAGAAATCGCCGCTGCTGCCCGGCGTCATCACGGTCGGCAGTTTTCATGCGGGAACCAAGAACAACATCATTTCGGACCGGGCGGACCTGGGCATCACCGTCCGCGCCAATGATGAAAAGACGCGAGCCGAACTGATCCAGGCGATCCGTGACGTCGCTGCCGGCATCGGCCGCGCGAACAGCCTGACCGATGCGCAGATGCCGGACGTGAAGGTTGTGGAGTCCACACCGACGACGATCAACGACACGGTACTTGCGCGCCGCCTGAACGCGTCGCTCTCGAACAGCCTCGGTGCGGGTGTCGTCGTGCCGTTCGAGCAGCGCAACATGGGCGCGGAGGATTTCGCCTGGCTGGTCCAGCCGGACAGCGGCGTGAAGGGTTATTATTTCGCGGTCGGCGGAACGCCGCAGGCGTGGATCGATGCCGCTGCGAAGGGCGGGCCGCCGATCGCGGGCCATCATTCTCCGCTGTTCAAGATCGCTCCTGAACCGACGATCACACTCGGATCTGAAGCCATGACGCGCGCCGTGATCGAACTGCTCGGAAAGAAATAACCGCACGTCCCAGAATGCGACAAACCGCAGATTTCAGCCAAAACAGGGGCTTGCGGGAACGCAGGCCTCCGTTAATTTTCGGTTCATCGAAGCGATAGCGGGTATCCGGCCCCTGCGCTTCGGACGTTTATAGGGGCAAAATAACATGAAGAAATCGCGACTGGGAAAGCTTTCCCGTTATCTGATCGGCGCCGCGGCGCTGGTTACGGCGACGGCGCCGGCAAATGCCGCGCTGACGTTCAACCTGACCTACATCCCGGGCACGAGTGTACAGGCACAGAACGCATTCCAGGCGGCTGCCGCACGCTGGTCGGCGGTTTTTACCGATAACATCACGATCAACCTGACTGTGGGTACGGCAGCGCTGGGTACCGGCATTCTCGGCAGCACGGCATCGAGCGCAAGCTTCTATAGCTATTCGTCATTCCGTGCCGCGCTGGCTGCGGATGCGACGAGCGCGGACGACGCTTCGGCTGTTGCCAGCCTGGCGACGGGTTCCACGTTCAACATGCTGCTGAACCGTACGTCGAACAACCCGAATGGCGCAGGTTCGGCAACGCCGTATCTCGACAATGACGGTGATGCGAACAACCAGACCGTTCGCCTGAATTCGGCGAACGTGAAGGCGCTGGGCACCAATGTCGCGGGCACGGTCGTCGGCGCATGCACCTCGGCATGCGACGGATCCGTTACCTTCAGCACGCTGTTCGATTTCGACTTCGATCCCAGCGACGGCATCACCGCCGGCCAGTTCGACTTCGTCGGTGTCGCGACGCATGAAATCGGTCATGCGCTGGGCTTCGTCAGCGGTGTAGATATCCTCGACATCAACAGCACCGGCACGTTCTTCCCGGACAATGCGTTCACCTATGCCACGTCGCTCGACATGTTCCGTTATTCGGCCGCGAGCTGCCAGCAGGGCGTCGTCGACTTCACGGCAGACACGCGCGCGAAGTTCTTCTCGATCGACGGCTGCGCGACGCAGGGACCGGGCTTCTCGACCGGACGTACCTGGGGCGACGGCCAGCAGGCCAGCCATTGGAAGGACAATCTGGGCATCGGCATCATGGATCCGACAGCTGCGCGCGGCGAATTGCTGTCGATCAGTGAGAACGACCTCCGTGCGTTCGACGTGATCGGCTGGAACCGTGCGGTTGCCGTGCCTGAGCCCGCAACCTGGGCGATGATGATCGGCGGCTTCGGCATGATCGGTGCGGCTGCCCGTCGCCGGCGCAGCAAGACGCTGGCCGCGGCCTAAAAGCCTTACCCTTCGGGGTCGCAAGTAACGGGGCCGGTTCCGTCAGGGAATCGGCCCTTTGCTTTGCTGGTCGCCCGTCAGCCCGAAACGAGATCGCGGCTTTTGGTTTCGGGAAGCATCAGGAAGGCGATTGTCGCCGCCGCGAGCATCGCAGTCACATACCAGTAGAAAATGCTCTCGTGACCGATGTCCTTGAACCACAGGGCGACATATTCGGCGGTTCCCCCGAACAACGCGTTGCCGATGGCATAGGGCAGTGCGACGCCGAGCGTGCGGATGTGCGGCGGGAACAGTTCCGCCTTGAATACCGCGCCGATCGATGTGTAGGCGGCGAGCAGTGTGAGCGGAATGAGCGTCAGGCCGAAGGCCGCGCTTGCGCTTTGCACCGTCGACAGCGCGGAAAACACCGGAACGGCCACGATCCCGACACCGATGCTGAACAGCAGCAGCAGCGGCTTGCGCCCGACCCGGTCGCTGATGGCGCCCCAGACCGGCTGCAGCAGCATGAAGACGACAAGGGCCAGTGTCATCGTCTCGGTCGAGCTCGCCTTCGACAGCCCGGCGGTATTGACGAGAAATTTTTGAAGGTACGTGGTGAAAGCGTAGAAGCTCAGGCTTCCGCCCGCGCTGACCACCGCGACGATCATGAACAGGCGCGGATGGTCGCGCCACAGATTGCCGGGCGTCGATGCGGGACGATCGGCGGACTGCGCGCGGAATGCATCGGTTTCGGCAAGGCCGCGGCGCAGTATGTAGACGATGACGGCCAGCGCAGCCCCGACCAGGAACGGAAGCCGCCAGCCCCAGTTCGTCAGGTCGGCCTCCGACATCGTCGCCTGCAGGATGAGCAGCACGGTCAGTGACAGCAGTTGGCCGCCGATCAGCGTCACATATTGGAAGCTCGACCAGAACCCGCGGCGATTGTCGGTCGCCATTTCGGACAAATAGGTCGCGCTCGTCCCGTATTCGCCGCCGACCGACAGTCCCTGCAGCAATCGCGCGGTCAACAGCCACAAGGGCGCGAACACGCCCAATTGCGCATAGGTCGGCGCGACTGCGATCATGATCGACCCGCCAGCCATCAACGCCACCGACAGCGCGAGGCCCGCCTTGCGGCCGTGCCGGTCGCCGTACACGCCCATGATCCATGCGCCGATCGGCCGCATCAGGAACCCCACGGCGAAAATGGCGGCCGTCGACAGCAGTTGCGCCGTCGCATCGCCCTTTGGAAAGAACGATGCCGCGAAATAAAGGCTGAAACTGGTATAGGCGTACCAGTCGTACCATTCGACCAGATTGCCCGCCGAACCCCCGACAATCGAGCGCAGCCGCCTGGTATCGATTGCCATTCCCGCTCCCCTGTTGGCTCACAGCCCGTGGCGGTTATGCGACGAAGCGCGCGGTCGCAGCAAGCCGCGCGACTTGCCCCGTGCGCTTATCGGCAATAGGCCGCCTTGGATGCGTCGTGTTCCGCTCGTTCTCCTGCCGATGGTCCTGCTGACCAACTGCGTCGCGCCTGTCACGCGGACGCCCCCTCCCGCGCCCCCGCCAGCGCTCGTGACCGTGGCGCCGCCGCCCGTTACGACGCCGCCCGGCCCACCGGCCGATACCGGTGTCGAACCCGGCCTGTGGAGTTATGCCGCCACGCCCTCCGGCAGCGCGGCACGGTTCGGCGTGACGCCGCAGGCCGCGATCCTCGCCATCCAGTGCGATCGCGAGACGCGCGGCATCTCCCTGATGATCTCGCGGTCGGGACCGGCAACAGGTGGCATGGTCACGCTGCGCGCAACGTCGCTGGTGAAGAGCGTCGCGGCAGAGGGAAGCGGAACTTTCGCGACGGTTCGCCTGAATGCACGCGATCCCATTCTCGATGCGCTGGCATTCAGCCGGGGACGGTTCGGCGTGCTGATCGACGGTGTCGAACGCGCCTATCCTGTCTGGCCCGAATTCACCCGAGTTGTCGAGGATTGCCGCGCCTGAAACGAAGGTCGAAAACGACGCAGCGCGAGCGTCGAATAATGACGGCTAAATTTTTTTTCCACAAGTCCTTGCGGTGCGACTCGGGATGATTCAGATTCCGGTTCGTGACCGGCGTTGGTCACGGCGCTTAGCGAAAGGAGGTGATCCGATGTCTCATGGTTCAGCTTGTGGCACGGAGAATTTCGTTCGGGAGTCAGTCGCCTAACACCTCGCTGCTCATGCCTTGCGGCATGACGATAAGGTGTTGTTTGAAAGCGGCCATGGTCTCCCGGGCTTGAGATTCATCTCCAAGCCGCTGACCATGCAAAGGGTTGCCGGGGCAGACGCTCCGGCAACCTTTTTCATATCGGGTTCCGCGCGGAAATAGCGGAGCTATTTCCAGCTTCCGGGAACCCGATCGGCCGGCGGGGCCAGCAGCCCCGACCGACGCCGTGGCTTCGCCACGGCGGGTTCCGCAGCCTAATAAGCCCGGATTGGATGGACAGCGGCCACAGCGCTCCGGAGCGCGTTCAAGTAGCCGCCACCGGACTGAGCTTGATCGCGAAGCTGTATCGCGGCGCGTAACAGATGCGGGATGGCGGGCGACCGACATGCGGGATCGCGCCATCAAAGAGAACGAGCCGTCCCGGTCTGGGGCTCGCGCAGAACATCGCGTCGCCCGACGCGTCGAAGAACATGGTCTCGCCGCCCCACTCCGGCTCCCAGCGAGCCGACAGGAACCAAAGTGCGGTGAGCTCGCGCTGATCGGGCGCGCAATCGACGTGCGTGTAGAGCATGTCGCCGTACGCGGCGTAATTCGTATACGCTCGATACGGCCGATAGGATTCGCCCGGCCGTGCATAAGCGATGGCACTCTGGGTCGCGGGCCACAGCGGCAACTGAACCACGTTCGCGAGCGGCATCTCGCTGGCCCAATGCTTATAGTCGGCGGTCTCGGGCTTTGCGAATTCGGTGCGCGTGAACGACGCGCGCCCGAGTGCTTCGGCGTAACTGCCGAGTTCACCATCCGCTATCAGTCCGTCGAATACGAAGACGTCGCGGCCCTCTACCTGGGCGTGCCGCGTCGGCGAGAGTTCAGTTTGCATTTGCCGATACTACTCACATCCCGAATGTCGGCAATTGGGTCGAATAGCGATATCCGACCCAATTGTCGAAAGCGCGCCTTACTGCCCGCCTGCCTTGATCCACGCGTCGATCTTCGCCTCCAGCACCGTCATCGGCAGCGCGCCGGTCATCAGCACCTGCGCATGGAACTTCCGCGGATCGAACNNTCGCGCCGAGTGCGGCCTGCGCCTTGGCTTTCAGCCGCGAGATCGTCAGCTGGCCGACCTTGTATGCAAGCGCCTGTCCGGGGATCGCGATATAACGCTCGACTTCGGCGGTCGCGTCGGTGCGGCTCATGCCCGAATTCTTGAGCATGTAGTCGATCGACTGGTCGCGGGTCCAACCCTTGGCGTGGATGCCGCTGTCGACGACCAGTCGCATCGCGCGCAGCATCTCGTCGTTCAGCCCGCCGAACCGCTGGTACGGATCGGTTTCCATGCCCAATTCNNCCGCCGAAGCGCATGAACGACGGGAGCGCCGTGTTTTCCTGCGCCAGGCTGATCTGGAAGTGATGCCCTGGCACTGCTTCGTGCAGGTACAGCGTCTCGCTTTCGGGCAGCGACCGCGAGGGCAGGTCATAGGCGTTGTAGAAGAACACGCCCGGCCGCGATCCGTCGGGTGTACCCTGCTGGTAACTGCCGCCGGCGTCGGTCTTTTCGCGATATTCGGGGACCGGGCGAATTTCGAGCGGCGATTTGGGGATGGTCGAAAACTGCTCGCGGACGCGCAGGTCGACCTTCTTGCCGATCGTCAGGAATTCTTCCCGCATGGCTTCGCGCGACGCGAATTTGAACTTCGGATCGGTGCGGATGTATTCGAAGAATTCGGCCAGCGTCCCCTTGAAGCCGGTCTTGGTTTTGATGTCCTCCATCTGCTTGGTGATGCGCGCGACTTCCGACAGACCCAGGTTGTGGACATAGTCGGGCGTCAGCGGCAGCGTCGTGTTGGATTCGATCAGATATTTGTAGAGTTCGATCCCGCCTTTCATGTGGACGAGGCCGACGCCTTCGCGTGCGACCGGCAGATATTCGTCGCGCAGGAAATCGCGCAGGCGGGTGTAGGCGGGGAAAATGCCGTCACGCACCGCGGCTGTCGTCTCCGTCGTCAGCCGCGCCTTGTCGGCCGCCGAAAAGCTTTCCGGGAATTTCTTGAGGGGCCCCAGATAGGGCGATGCATCGACGCCGCCCTTCAGCTGCAGGTCCAGCTGGTCGATGACGTTGCGCACGACCAGCTTGGGTTGCGTGACGCCGGTCTTCATCCCCTCGCGGAAGCGCGCGATCGCGACGTCCAGCTGTGCGGCGAACTGGCGGTGGCGCTTGATGTTGTTTTCATAGTCGACGACCGTCTTGAACGGTGCCGCACCCTGTCCCGAAGCGATGTCGGGATAGAAAGTATGCGCACCGAAGAAATGGTCGATCGGGCGTACGTCACGCAGCGCGCGCATGG
>DDFE01000129.1:0-5221 GCA_002336985.1 Sphingomonadales bacterium UBA1936 | reverse complement strand
TCGCCCAGCCGGTCGGCGTAGCGCAGGTCGCCACGGAACAGGGCGAAGATCGGCTGGCGCTTCAGCTGCGCTTCGTCGCTGTCCTTGAACAGCTGCTGCAACTGCTGCGCGGGCGTCGCTGCAACCAGCGGTGCGGAAATGGCGATCAGCGAAGCGAAAACGGGGAAGAGGTGCGAACGCATGGGAAGGTGTGCTCCGGGCAATTGGTGTGTTGCCCTGCTAGCACAGCGTTCACGCCAGGCAAGCGGGACCGATGCGCTGTGCATCGGCCCCGCCGTCGTAGTTTACCAGTAGAATCCGCGGATGACGTCGATCACGCGGCCGCTGCGGGTATCGACCAGCAGGACGTCGTTATAGAACCGGACCCAACGCTGGCCGAAACCGGTCGGCGGCAGGCGGTAACGCCACGGATCGCTGATCCAGTAACGCTGCGAATAATACCCTGCGCCCAGACGCGCACCGACGCCGAACTGCTGGTAGCGATAGTCCGACCGCCAGCCGCCACCGCGATACAGGTTGCGGTTCTGGCCGCGATAGGCGCGCCAGTCGTCACGGCCCCAGTCACGGCGTGCGTCGCGCGCGTCTTCGCGATATTCGCGCCGGGCATCGCGGACGTCGCGCTGCTCCTTGCGGACATCGCCCTTGTCACCGTAGCGATAGGCGCGATTGAGGTCGCGCTGCTGCTCGCGGATGTCGCGGCGGTCGTCGCGAAGCTCGCGGCGCTCGAACGGGGTGATCGGCGACTGCGCCTGTGCCGCCACCGGGGCGAGCGTGGCGGCCAGCAGCCCGGCCAGAATGGTCTTACGCATGTATCTTCTCCTTCACATGTCCCGGAAGGGACGAACAGAGGTCTAGGTGAGTCGGCCTGAACGCGCGGGGAATGCAATCGTCAGCAAGATGTAAGGTGGAACGTGCGCGAAACGACATCGGCCGATCCGGGCAATTTTCCTAGACCCAAAACCGTTCGCGATACCATTTGGTCACGATGTTCTTGATCCCCGCCGTCACGGGCAGGCTTTCGTGCATCGACTGCGGGTTGGGGCTGCCGTCGGCATTCATGTTGTTCCACGCGAGCAGCATGCCGGTCCTTGGCGAAATCTTGAAACCCGCATTGGGAAAATGCGTCTCGCCGCCGCCTGCCGGTTCGTCGAGGTAGATCATCGCCGTCCAGCTGCGCTGTCCACCGCGCGTGCGTTCGCCGGGCCAATAGGGCTGGTCGGTGTGGAAGAAGTCATGATGCGCCTTGAACTGCTGGCCCACGGCATAGCGTTGCCCCTGCAGCGTTTCGCCCTGGCGTTCCTTCATCCCCATGAAGTGACAGACCCGCGCGTCGATCGCCCCGACATAGGGGTGCCAGCGGTCGAGGTCGCAGCTTTCGGAGGTGCGAAAGGTCGGATCGGCGTCGGTCGAGAGAAGTTCGGAGGGTTTCCGGTCGGCGTCGATCATCGCGATCAGACCGCCACATTCCTGCGGGGTCAGGAACCCCTGGCGGATGTAGATGTCGAAACCGATGCCGTTGACGACCTGGACGCCCGGTTGCTTCTTCAACCGCGCCGCCGTCGCCTTGCCGATTTCCGCCAGTCGTGTGTCCGACATCGCCCTTACAAACCTATCCCCCGCCCTGTCGGGCGAGGGATAAGCGCGTTGGAGTGGAAATTACCAGAAGAAGTCGTTGATCACGTCGACGACCTGTCCGGTCCTGATGTCGACGAGCAGGACATCGTCATAGTAGCGGACCCAGCGGTACGGACCATATGCCGGGGGCAGGCGGTACTCGTACGGATCGTCGATCCAATATTGCTGGTCGAACAGGATGCTGCTCAGCGTGAACCCGATCGAGAAGCGCTGGTATCCATAGCCCCAGCCGCGTGGCGCGTAATAGGGCCGGGCACGGAACAGGTCGCGGTTCGAATAGCGGTAACGCTGCCAGTCGTACTGCTGGTCACGGCGCCAGTCGCGGGTCCAGGCACGATTGCCGTTCCAGTTCCGGTCGGGACGATAGTTGTTGTTGCCGTTCCAGCGGTTGTCGTTGCGACCCTGCTGGTTCCGCCAAGCATCGTTGCGGCCCTGGTTGTTGTTGCGCCAGTTGTCGTTGCGGTTCTGATTCTGGTTCTGCTGCCACGCCTGGCCGTTGCGGCCGAAGGTGCCGTTCCAGCCGCCACGATCCTGGCGGTTGCCGTCCCAGCGGCGTCCGTCCTGATTGGCATCGCGATTGACGACGACGGGTGGTGCGACTGCGGTGCCGCCGAGTTGCGACTGGGGGGCGTCGTTGCGGCGCCAGTTACGCTGGCCGCCGTCCTGCTGGCCGCGGTTCCAGTTACGCTGGGCATTCATGCCGCCATCGCCGTTGCCGCGATTACCGTTCCAGCGCTGTTGGGCCTGCTGCTGAACCTGGGGCTGGGGTTGCGGCTGTGCGGCGGGCGCAGGAGCTACCTGCTGGCCACGCTGCCATCCGCCGCCCTGTCCGCGGTCGCCGCGGTCCTGGCGCTGGCCACCATCGGCGCGTTGTTCGGAGCGGCCGCCGCCGCGATCTCCACGATCGCCGCGACCATGATCCTGCGCCAGGGCAGGGGTGATTGCCGTCGCTGCAAAAAGCGCGGCCAAAGCAAAGGTCATCCTCATGGACGTTTTCCTCGGGCGGAGCGCGCGTGCACGATTGTCGCTGCGTCCCATGAACATGGCTTCTGCCCGATTCGTGCTGAACGAACTCTGGCGCATTCCTTCATCTGATTGAAAGCAAAGCGGGAAGGCAGACTAGCGATTGATCGGCGGAGAAAGCGCTGGCACGCGCCGTGCCGCGTCGGCGGGGTCGATGCCCGGCGGTGGCGCGGCAACGATGGTCTCTTCGCCGCGGATGGCAGCCGCGGCCCGGTGGATAGCGCGGCGGATGCGCGTGTAGGTGCCGCACCGGCAGATGTTGGTGATCGCCGCATCGATATCGGCATCGGTCGGGCGGTTGTTGGTTTTCAGCAGGACCGACGCCGCCATGATCATGCCGGTCTGGCAGAACCCGCATTGCGGCACCTGTTCGGCGACCCAGGCCTGCTGCACCGGATGGCTACGGTCGCGCGACAGATCCTCGATCGTGGTGACGAAGCTGCCCTCGACCTGGGCGATCGTGACCGTGCAGCTGCGCACCGCGCGCCCGTCGATGTCGACGGTGCACGCGCCGCAGTCGCCGGTGCCGCAGCCATATTTGGTGCCGGTCAGGTTCGACGCGTCGCGCAACGCCCACAACAGCGGTGTTGCGGGGTCCATGCGGTACCGGATCGGTTGTCCNNTCGCGTCGAATTCGGCCTTGCCGGGACCGCCGGGAATCTGCGTCTGGCTGATATCGCGCTGGTGAATTGCGACCACGTCCGGCGGGACGGTGATCGGCTTGCCCATCGACAATGTCGCGACCTGGATCTCGCACGCGCGCTGCAGCGCCCAGTGCTTCAGGAACACCTCGGGCAGGGTTTTGCCCATCACCAATATGCCGTGATTGCGCAGCAGCATCATCGATTTGCCGCCGAGCGATTCCAAGAAGCGCGGCCCTTCCTCATCGCGCACCGTCACGCCCTCGAAATCGTGATAGCCGATCTGCCCGACGAAATTGCAGGCATAGAAATTGACCGCCTGCAGCCCGCCCTCAAGGCTCGCGACCGCCATGCCCGCGGTCGTGTGCGTATGCGCGATGGCGTGGGCATCCGGGATGTGGCGGTGGAACAGCGCGTGCTGCACGAACCCGGCGCGGTTCACATGCCATTCGGTGGGGGCAAGGATATTGCCGTCGATGTCGATCTTGACCAGGCTCGACGCGGTAATCTCGCTGAAGTGCAGCCCATAGGGGTTGATCAGGAACGCGCCCTCTTCGCCCGGGATCTTCACCGTGATGTGGTTGAAGATCATCTCGTCCCACTTCATGTGAGCGAAGATGCGGTAGCAGGCGGCCAGTTCCTGGCGCGCGGCCCATTCGGCTTCGGACATCGACTGCGATTTGAGTGCGGTTGCCATGACGATCAGTCCTCTCTTGGAACTCATTATGGCACCGCGGGGGGAGGTTGCGCAATCGGCACGGTCCGTACCGGTTGCGCAACACCTGCCCGTATCGGCTTAGCGGTAGCGCCAGCCGTTATTGTGACGATAGCGGTTCTGCCAGTAACGGCGGCCATCCCAATATCCGCGGCCGTTGTACCAGTTGCCGACGACAAGCCGCGGTGCGACGACGACCGGTCCGCCGCGTACGTTGGGTCGGCAATGGCCGCGGGGTCCGGCGTGATAGCCGCGACCGCATCCGTCAGCGGCAAAGGCCGGGGTCGACACCGTCAGTGTCAGTCCTGCGGCAAGCGAGGCAAGGACAAGCTTGTTCATGGGTAACCTCCGATTGGCGCCCGATTGGGGCGGCCGTTACAACGCCGGATCGCGATCGACGTTCCGGCAGGGAGATAACGTTCGCGCGGCGGTTACCCTTTGCGCTTCAATGCTTCGGCGATCAGCGTTCGCGTGTTCGCCACGCCGTACAGCGCGATGAAGCTGCCCATGCGCGGGCCTTGCGATGAGCCGAGCAGCGTTTCGTAGAGCGCCTTGAACCAGTCGCGCAGGTTTTCGAAGCCGCCTTCGTTGCCGATCGCATAAACGATGTTTTGCAACGCCGTCGCGTCGGCGCCTTCACCTGCTTCGGCGAGTTCGCGGTTGAGGCGTTCAAGTGCCGCGACTTCGACTCCCTCCGGCGCGCGCCTGACTAATGTCGGCGCGACGTAATCGCGGTTGTAGGCGAGCGCATGGCCGATCAACGCGTCGAGTTCGGGCGACACCGCGCCCTCGACATAGTTCGACAGGTAACCGCGCACCTGGTCCGCCGTGGCACCAGCGCCCAGCACGCCGACGAGGTTGAGCAACAGGCCGAATGTCACCGGTGGCACGCTGTCGGCAACATCGCCGTCATGGATATGGTGGACCGGATTGCCCAGTCTCTGTTCGACAGGCTGCCCTGCGTAATTCCCGCGGAACTGGAAATACTCGTCGACTGCGCGCGGGATGACGCCGATGTGCAGCTGCTTCGCCTTCTTGGGCTCGCGATACGCGAAGAACGACAGGCTCTCCTGCGTGCCGTAGTCGAGCCATTGCTCGATGGTCAGGCCATTGCCCTTCGACTTCGAGATCTTCTCGCCCTTTTCGTCGAGGAAGAGTTCGTAGACGAAGCCTTCGGGCGGGCGGCCGCCCAGGATGCGTGCGATCT
>DDFE01000192.1:16563-18491 GCA_002336985.1 Sphingomonadales bacterium UBA1936 | reverse complement strand
CAGTTTCACCTGGCCGAAATCACGCACGACCAGCAGGTTTACGTCCTCGCTCTTTTCCGGTTTCAGGTTCGGATCGAAGCTGTTGACGTTGAAACTGCCGTCGCCATTCAGGCTGCCCTGGAACAGTTCGCCGACCGTCGGAAAGCGCGTCGCCATGGCAAGACTCAGTTGCGCCGTGGTCCGGTTCCCAAGGTCGAGCTGCGCCGACAGCGTCGGGCTGACGGCATCGTCGTTCCCGTCTGCATAGCCATTATAGACCGGGGCACCGCCGGTCCCGATTCGTCCGATACCGCCGCCGAACGCACGCCAATTGTCGTAGCGAATCCCCGCCGTGACCGACAGCGTCGGCGACAGTGTCACCTTGTCCTCGACCCACGCCGACACCTGCCGCGTCTTGCCGTAAGTCCGGCTGGCGAAAGCGCCGCCTGCCTCGCTCTGCCAGTTCGGCAGGTTCGTCCGGACCAAGTCGGTCCTGTAGAGATTGGCCGTCGCGCCGAACGCGAGTTCGTTGGCGCCGCCCTTGTGCTCGAGCGTCAGGTCGGCCGTGTACCAGCCGGTCGGCCCTTGATCGGCCAGTGTCCCTGCACCGTTCGCGATGCCCGTCGCATAACTGTTCGATGTGAACGTCCTCGATGACGCGATCTGGTAGGTCGACAGCGCCAGCCGCGCCGCGAACGGCCCTACGGGCACCCCGAACTTAACGCCTGCCAGATATTCCTCGCGCACCGTCCGCGACAGTGTTGCGCCCGCCGCGGTCCATGTCTGGCCCAGCGTCGTTACCCGTCCCTCACAAACCGCATTCCCACCCGCATCGCGCAAGTAACAGTCAGGCGCATATTGGCGGTCGATATTGTGCCAATAGGCGAACAGTCCGGTCATCGTGACCACGCCATCGTCGTAGCCGACCCGGACCTTGCCCTGCGCCTGCGTGATCCGCGCGGGCGATTGCGCGGCGAAGATCGGACTGGCGGCGGTTCCGGGCGATCCGGCAATCGCCTGCCCCGGATCGATGACCGCGCCGGTGACGGGCGTTCCCACACCTGTCGCAGGAGTCAGGCCATACCAGCTCATCGGCTGGCCCTCGTTCCGCAACAGCCGCGCCGACACGCGGACCGACCATGGCCCGTCCTGCTGTTTCAGGCCGAAACCGCCCTCCGCCGAATAGCCGGGATAGGCCGTATCCGTACGGTACTGGCGATAGGGTTCGATGAAGCCCTGTACCGTCGCGAACGCCTCGGTCCGTTCTGGATCGCGGGTCGTAATGTTGACGATCCCGCCCATCGAATTGCCGAGGTAGCGCGACGAATACGGACCATAGACGATGTCGAACTGACGCACTTCGCCGGGTCCGACGACACCCCATTTGGGCGCAAACCCGAACGAATTGCCCAGGAAGTTCGACACGGTGAGACCGTCGACCATGACGAGAGTCCGCGCACTCTGCGTCGAATGCGTGCCGCGAAATCCGGGCACGCCGTTGCTGTCGCCGATGTAGCGTTTGCGCACGAAAAAATTCGGCGCGTATTTCATCAGGTCTTCGGTGTTGAAGGCGTTAACCCCTTCGAACTGTTTCTCGCCGAGCGAAACGGACAGACCGCGCGGCGCGATTTCGATGGGGCGGTCCCGCTGGCCGACAACGACGATATCGGCATCGGGTTCGGCAAGTGCGGGCGTGGCGAACAAGACGGCGCACAAGGCGTGCGCGCAAAAACGTGACATGGAAATACGATCCTCGACCGGAACGGCGATGCGGCGCACGAACGGGTGCGCCGGAGCGGAGTTCAGGTGAGGCTGGGCGGTCCGATCGGCGGCGGAGGCGGAGCGGGAACGCCGATGTGTGGCGTAGCGGCCAGCGGGATGATTGCCGCGGCGACCGGCGACAGGAGAGCGGGCGCGGCAAGAACAGCGGGAAGGTCCGGCGCGGTCGC
>DDFE01000192.1:14584-16471 GCA_002336985.1 Sphingomonadales bacterium UBA1936 | reverse complement strand
TAATTCCGTCGCCCTCGCGAAAGCGTAAATCCGGCAAACGATACCAAAGGGCGAGACGCCGGGTTCATCGCTTTCGCAGGCATGACGGATCGGGAATTTGCTGTTAGCGGGCGCCGGATGACATCCCCTTCGGCATATTGGAATCTCGTCGTCCATGGCGGCGCTGGCAAGTTCACGCGTGAGAAAATGCAACCCGGCCAGCAGGACGCGATAAAGGCCGCGCTGCACCGTGCGCTGGAGGCCGGCTCCACGATCCTGTCCGGCGGCGGCACGTCTCTCGACGCGGTCGAGGCGGCCGTGCGCGTGCTGGAGGACGATCCGCATTTCAACGCCGGGCGCGGTGCGGCGCTGAGTTTCGAAGGGACGGCCGAACTGGACGCCGCGATCATGGACGGACGCAACCGCGACGCGGGCGCAGTCGCCCGGGTCACGACGACGCGCAGCCCCGTGGGCCTTGCGCGCGCGGTCATGGAGAATAGCCGCCATGTGTTCCTGGCAGGGATCGGCGCGGATGCCTTCTCGCGAGAAGCCGGCGTCGAGCAGGTCGACAACGAGTGGTTCATCACGCCCGAGCGTCGCCGGAACCTGGCCGAACTGAAAGCCGACAATGCCGACGCCTATGACGTCGACATGAAATACGGAACGGTGGGCGCTGTCGCGCTCGACACGCACGGCCATGTCGCCGCCGCGACCTCGACCGGGGGCGTGACCGGCAAGCGCTGGGGCCGGATCGGCGATTCGCCGATGATCGGCGCAGGCACCTATGCCGACGATCGCGCAGGGGCGATTTCAGCAACCGGTGCGGGCGAGTTCTTCATTCGTGCAGGGGCCGCGCACGAAATCTGCGCGCGGGTGCGGCTGGGTGGGGAAGACATCGTCACTGCCGCCGCGGCCGTCATGGCCGATGTGACGGCGCTGGGCGGCAGCGGCGGCGTGATCTTCGTGTCACCGCATGGCAACGGTGGCTGGCGCTTCACGACGCCCGGCATGCTGCGCGGCCGCGTGTCTTCGGCGGATGCCGCCGAAGTCGCGATCTTCGAGGACTTTTAGTTCGGCGTGAACCGGTATGTCCGCACGTCGCAGACGTTGACCTTGCGAACGCTGGTCTTGTTGTTGTCGAAGCCCGCCTTCAGGTCGTAATTGCACACATCGGCGCTGCCACCGATGACAAGCGTCGCCGACTGGTTCGGCTTCAGGATGGTGTCGCCCAGCATGTCCTCATCGACCGGCTGGCCTTCGCTGGGCGAGGCATAAAGGCGCGTCATCGTGTTGGCCGTCGCGTTGACGATCGTCACGCGCCGGTCGGCTGCCTGCGCAGCGCCGATGCCGCTCATCACAGCAAGGCCAAGAGCCAGAACCCGAAGACTTTTCACCGTATCAATCTCCAAACACCCGTGTTGCCGCGGGCAGCGTCGCGGGGGTAGGAATACCCCTGCGACATCCGCGCTATAAGGCATTTCCCATGTATCGGCTATTAATCGCTTTGGCCCTGTTGCTGCCGTCCCCCGCGCTCGCCTGGTGGGAATACGGGCATGAGACGGTCGGCCAGATTGCCCTCGACAAGGTGAAACCGGCCACGCGCGCCAAGGTGCTGGCGATGATGAAGCAGGGCAAGCTGCTGGATACGCCGACGTGCCGTGTCGATACGATGGGAGGGCTGAGCTACTGGCCCGACTGCGTGAAGACGCTGAAGGACCGTTTCAGCTATGCCTATTCATGGCACTACCAGAACGTCGATATCTGCAAGCCGTTCAACCTGAAGCCCGCCTGCGCCGACGGCAATTGCGTATCGGCACAGGTGACGCGCAACACGAAACTGCTGGCCGACAAGACGCTGAACCCGCGCGAACGGCTGATGGCGCTGGCGTTCCTCGTCCATTTCATGGG
>DDFE01000192.1:0-14549 GCA_002336985.1 Sphingomonadales bacterium UBA1936 | reverse complement strand
CGAAGCCGGAGCGGGCACAAATGGACGAGGCGAAGATCAAGAGCGTGATCCCGGCGCTCCGCCTGCAGGTCGAACGCGGCGGCATGCGTCTTGCCCGGTTGCTGGACGAAGCGCTGGGCTAATCCCTTTCGCCCCAGCGCCAGTGCCACCCGCCCCGCGTCCGGGCCGCGTATAACGGCATCGGCAAGGCGATGATCGTCACCTCGATCAGCAGCAGCACTGCGCGATGCCCGTGATAGATGCCGGGCCGAAAGCGCGCCAGCAGCAGTGCGATCCCGAAAACGAATGTGAGATGCACAGCGATCATGACCCACCCTTGCCATGCAATGGGAGCGCCCGTGCCGATGCCGAACCGCTTCGGCGCGAACCATGGTTTGTCGTCGAGAAACGAGTTCGACATCTCAACCCTCCTTCGGCGGACGCCCGCGCCGCGGCGTTTCGGTTCGCTCGACCCTTATGCCGCGTTTGGCCAGCGCCTCGCGCAGCAGACATTCGATTTCGGCATTGACACTGCGCAGGTCGCCCGCCGCCGCCCGCTCGACCGCCGCGTGGAGCGCGGGGTCAAGGCGCAGGGGAAACGCCTTGCGTGAACCGTCAGCCATTATTGATACAGCGAACCCGTGTTGACCACCGGCTGAGTGTCGCGCTCGCCGCACAGCACCACCATCAGGTTCGACACCATCGCCGCGCGCCGCTCGTCATCGAGTTCGACGACGTTCTTCTGGCTCAGCTGGTCGAGTGCCAGCTCGACCATGCCGACCGCGCCCTCGACCAGTGTCTTGCGTGCAGCGACGACTGCCTCTGCCTGCTGGCGGCGCAGCATCGCGCCCGCGATCTCCCGCGCATAGGCAAGGTGCGTGAAGCCGCATTCGTCGACCGTGATGCCAGCGACCGACAGCCGCGCGATCAGCTCGGTCCGCAATTCGGCACCGACCTGTTCATGGCTGCCGCGCAACGTCACTTCCTGATGCGTGAAATCGTCATATGGATAGCGTGCGCCGATGGTGCGGATCGCCGCTTCGATCTGCACCACGACGAAGGCCTTATAATCGTCGACGTCGAACAACGCCTGCGCCGTGTCGGTCACGCGCCACACGACCTGTGCCGCCATTTCAATCGGGTTACCCCGCAAGTCGTTGACCTTGATCCTGTCCGAAATCAGGTTGTTGGCGCGCGCGGATATCTTTTTCTTCGAATACCACGGCAGTACCCAGCGCAGGCCGGTATTGCGGTCCGTGCCCTTGTAGGTGCCGAACAGCTGGATCGCCGCCGCTTCGTTCGGATTGATCAGGTAAAATCCGCTCAGGATCAGCACGACCGCGGCCATGGCGGCGGCGGCACCGTAAACCTGTTCGAACACGCCGATGTCGTTGGCGAGGCGGCCGATGAGCGTGACGCCGATCGCCAGCAAGACGAGCGCGATCAGCAGCATCAGATAGCCGCTGCTGGTGGACGCACGGACTTCCCGGCTCGCGTTGAGCGCAGGTTGATTGTGCGAATCGGTCATGAAAACCCTCCCGTTAAAGTGATATCATCTTTATATCGACTTTAACAGGAGAGCAAGAGCCGCTTTACTGGATCGTCACCGTCACGGCGCGGCGGTTCTTGGCATAGGACGCCTCGTCAGATCCGGTCGCGTCGGGGCGCTCCTTCCCATAGCTGATCGTCGTGATCCGCGATGCGTCGACGCCAAGCGCTGCCAGCGCGTTCTTGGTCGCGTTGGCGCGGCGTTCGCCGAGCGCGAGGTTGTACTCGCGCGTGCCGCGCTCGTCGCAATGCCCCTCGATGGTCACACGCTTCTGCGGATAGCGGGCAAGCCACGCGGCCTGCGACCGCAGCGTTCCCTGGCTGGGTGCATCGACATCAGACTGGTCGAGCGCGAAGAAGATGCGGTCGCTGGCGACGGAAGCCACGAAGTCCTCCTGGCTGCCCGGAAGCGGACCATTGTTCGCAGGCGGCGGCGTGACCGGGCCGGTGTTGTCGACAGGCGCGGGCGGCAGCTGGGCCGGCGGCTTCTTTGCGCAACCGGCGATGGCGATGAGCGAAACTGCGATCAGCAGCGTTGCGGGGCGAAAGGTCATGAGCTTTTTTCTCCTGGCTCTTCGTTGAAATCGTTACGGACAGCTAACGTGTCCGGGGCGGCAAAGGTCCGCCCTAGGGCAACAATGGACCCCAGGTCGGGTCCGATCCGTCGACCGGCGTCGGCAGGCGGCGTTCGTTCATGCCGGTCAGGTCGACCTGCCACAGCGAAGACTTGCCGCCGCGTCCCTGCGTCGTGCGGAAATACTGGATGACGCGGCCGTTCGGCGACCATGTCGGCGCTTCGTCCTGCCAGCTGTTGGTCAGCAGCCGCTCATTCTGCCCGCCCGGGGTCATCACGCCGATGCGGAAATTCCCCTGCATCTTGGTGAAGGCGATAAGATCGCCGCGCGGCGACCATTCGGGCGTCGCATATCGCCCGCCGCCGAACGTGATCCGCTGCTGACCCGAACCGTCCGAATTCATGACATAGAGCTGTTGCGACCCTGACCGGTCGCTTTCGAATACGATCTTTCGGCCGTCGGGCGAGAAACTGCCGCCGACGTTGATGCCGGGTGCCGTGGTCAGGCGGCGGGGCGTGCCGCCACCATCTGCCGAGACGGAATAGATGTCGGTGTTGCCGGCATTGCTCATCGAAAAAAGGATGGTGCGGCCATCGGGCGACCAGCGGGGTGCGAACGCAGCCGACCCGCCCTCCGTCACCAGTCGCTGCCTTCCCGTTCCGATGTCGTAAACATAGATGCGCGGCCGCTTGCCCGCATAGCTCAGGTAGACGATCGACTTGTAATCGGGCGAGAAACGCGGCGTCAGCACAATGTTCTGGCCGTTGGTCAGGAAGCGGTGGTTCGCCCCGTCCGAATCCATGATGGCGAGCCGCTTGACCCGGTTTTCCTTCGGCCCCGTCTCGGCGATGTAGGCGACGCGGCTGTCGAAGAACGGCGATTCACCCGACAGGCGCGAGTAGATGGCGTCGGCGCATTTGTGCGCGGCGCGGCGCCAGTCGGACGGCTGGACGACATAGCCCGCCCGCGTCAGTTCGGTGCGCAAGCCGACGTCGTAGAGATAGCAGCCCACGGTGATACCGCCGTCCGGGTTTGCCTTCACGAAACCCTGTACCAGCGCTGCTGCACCCGCACCCGACCAGCGGTCGAACTGCGGCGCGGTTACTTCGGGAAAGGCGATACCGGGCACACCCGAAGGGCCCTGCGGCTTGAACAGGCCCGATCCGCGCAGGTCGGACGAGACCACTTCCGCCACCTGCCGGCCGAGCGTGTCGGTCGATCCTGCAGCCGTCGATGCAACGCTGGGCGTCGGCATGACGGGCACGGCAATGACCAGCGCAGACGTCATGCCGCCGGTCACATCAACCTCTATCTGCGCGTGAAGCGGTGCCGCCGCCGACACGGCAAGCAGCGGAATTGCAGCTACGAGGAATGATTTCGACAGGGGCACAGGCGATCCTCTTTCTTGCCCCTCAATCGGGGAGTTTATAGTTCAAATTGATATTCTTCCACCCCTCGTACATTTCGGGCGGAAGTTCGAACGGCGCGCACTGGACGAAAGCGGATGCCGCCAGTTCGCCGACACGCTTCGCATAGCGCGAATTATCGTCATCGACTCCGGTCTGGCTGACAACCGCTGGCGGGGCGACGAGCGTCCCGTTCGGGTTGAGCCGGATATTGAGCTTGGTCGTGATCCTGTTCGAATCCGGTCCAGGACTATTGATGCGGTCTGCGCACGGTTGGACCTGGCGGCGGATCGCGCTGACGAGGCTCGCCATTTCAGCGCCGCCGATCGCGGCACGCGGCGTCTGCGCGGTGCTCGCCGTTTGGCGGTCGGTAATCCCCTTCAGGAAATCGCTGCCCAGCCGTGACCCACGCGGTGTTTCAGTCGGCTTGGCAGGGGTCGGTTTTGCCGGAGCGGGTTTTGCTTGCGCAGGTGCGGGCTTCTGCGGCGCCGGTTTGGCAGGCGATGGCGCCGGCGTCGGTGCGGGGGCGTGGCGCGGCAGAGGAGCGGGCGCCGGTGCTGTAACGGGCGTCGGCGTCTCGACCGGCGGCCCGACTTCGGGCGCGACGCTTGCCGCGGGCTCGACCTGTGACGGGTTGGGCGCCGTGTCCGTCATGCCGACCTTGTCGACGATCTGGATATCGACCGGCTGGGTCATCGGCGGCGTTTTCTTCGGCGCGAACGCGATGCCCAGCGACAGCGCGCCGAACAGCAGCGCGTGCCCCAGAACGGCAACGCCAAGACCGGTCCTGTCTGCGCGATCCGCTCGCGCGATCATCTGTCACCCTCGATCGTGACGAGCGCGACACGCGTGATCCCGGCGCGGCTTAGTTCACCCATCACGCGCATCACGCGCCCGTAATCGAGTCCCCGGTCGGCGCGCAGAAAGACTTGAGGTCCCTTGTCCCCGCCACGCGCCGCAAGCCGCGTCAACGCATCGGGCAGGGCGTCGTTCGTGACCTCTGCATCGTTCACGAAGATCTTGCCCTGCGCGTCGAGTGAGATCTGGATCGGTTTCGCATCCTGGTCGAGCGGCTTCGACCGCGCGTCGGGCAGGTTCACCGGCACGCCCGCGACCAGCAGCGGTGCGGTCACCATGAAGATGATGAGCAGCACCAGCATCACGTCGACCATCGGCGTGACGTTGATCTCCGCCATCGGGGCGCGNNTCGCGGCTGAGCGTTGCATGAAAACCATCGGCAAACCGGCCGAGCCGGGCCTCTAGCCGGTTCAAGCGGTGCGAGAGACGGTTATAGGCGATGACTGCCGGGATCGCCGCGAACAGGCCGAGCGCGGTCGCAAACAGCGCTTCCGCGATGCCAGGGGCCACGACTGCGAGCGACGTGTTCTGCGCCGCCGCGATGCCGGAAAAACTGCGCATGATGCCCCAGACGGTACCGAACAGTCCGACGAACGGCGCGACCGACCCCACTGTCGCCAGTACGTTCAGCCGGTCGGCAAGCCTGTCGATCTCTGCCGCCACACCCGCAGCCAGTGCCGACGCCAGGCGGGCGCGCGTCCCCTCGCGGTCGATCTTGCCCTTGGTCGATTGACGCCATTCGGCAAGGCCCGCCATGAACACCCGGGCGCTCGGCACATCGCTGTCACGGTGCTGGCGCGAAAAGGTTTCGACGTCCTCTGCCTGCAGGAAGCTGCGCTCGAACTCGTCGGATTCCTTTGCCGCAGCGCTGATGCGCATCGAGGCGGAAACGATGATCGTCCACGTCCAGACGCTCGCCGCCAGCAACAGGATCATGACGCTCTTCACGACCAGGTCGGCCTGAAGGAAAAGCGCGACGGGCGACATCGTCGTCGGATCGGTCGAAACTTCGAACATCTGGTCTATTCGCTCCCTATGAGTTTCGAAAAAGCCTCGACCCACGCTTTTGGTTGCCTGCGCGGCCGGCCTTCGCGCGTCAGGAAGGCCGCCGTCACCATGGCGTCGGTCAGCACTTCATCCCCGCGCATGACTCGTTGATGAATGGTCGCAGTGGCAGCACCTACTGCGGTCACGCGGCTGACGACGACGATCGCATCGTCAAGGCCGGCGGGGCGGCGATATTTGATGCTGAGGTCGGCGACCGCATAGACGCCCTCGCCACCGTCGAAACTGCCGCGCTGATCGATGCCGACGCACGCCAGCATGTCCGACCGCGCGCGTTCCATGAACCGCAGGTAGTTCGCGTGATAGACAACGCCCGACAGGTCGGTGTCCTCGAAATAGACGCGCACCGGGAAACGATGCTCGACGCCGTCGAAGCGGCCGGTCGCTGGGGCATCGTTAACCATGGGAAAGGCTCTAGCGAGGGGGAGTCGGGGAGGGAATCCCTCGCGTCGCCTTATTCGAACAATCCGTCCTGCGATCCCGCCGGCGGATTGAGACCAAGATGCTTCCACCCGCCCGCGTTCAGGCAGCGCCCGCGCGCCGTGCGGGCGACGAGACCGAGCTGGATCAGATAGGGCTCAATGACTTCCTCGATCGTGTCGCGCGGCTCGCTGAGGCCGGCGGCCAGTGTTTCGACGCCGACCGGCCCGCCCCTGTAGATGTCCGCGATCATATGGAGGTAGCGCCGGTCCATCGCATCGAGGCCCAATGCATCGACCTCCAGCCGGGTGAGCGCCGCGTCGGCGACCGAGCGCGTCACGCTGGCCTCCTCGGCGACATTGGCGAAGTCGCGCACGCGGCGCAGCAAGCGTCCGGCGATCCGCGGGGTTCCCCGGCTGCGTTTCGCCACCTCTGCGGCACCATCGGGCGCGATGTGCAGGTCGAGCAGTCCCGCCGCCCGCGTCACGACGCGTTCCAGCTCGTCGACCGTGTAGAAATTCAGCCGCACTGGAATGCCGAACCGGTCGCGAAGCGGCGTGGTCAGCAGGCCCTGCCGCGTCGTTGCGCCGACCAGCGTAAAGCGCGGCAGGTCGATCCGCACCGAGCGTGCCGACGGCCCCTCGCCGATCATGATGTCGAGCGCGCGGTCCTCCATTGCGGGATAGAGGATTTCCTCGACCGCGGGCGCAAGGCGGTGGATCTCATCGATGAACAGGACGTCGCCGTCCTCGAGGTTGGTCAGCAGTGCCGCGAGATCGCCCGACTTGGCGATGACCGGACCGGAGGTCGCACGGAACCCCACACCCATTTCACGCGCGATGATCTGCGCCAGCGTCGTCTTGCCGAGCCCCGGCGGCCCAAAGAACAGCACATGGTCGAGCGCATCGCCGCGCGTCTTCGCCGCCTGGATGAAGACGCGCAGGTTGTCGCGCGCCGCCTTCTGCCCGACGAACTCGTCGAGGCTTTTGGGGCGCAGCGCGGCGTCGATGTCCTCCGGCTGGCGGGACGCGGTAGTGAGGGGGTTGGTGGCCACGGTCACGCTGTAGCGCGCAACCGGCGTAGGACAAATCCCCCAGCCGTCAGAACCGGTCTATCCCGTCGCCGACGATTTCGACCCATGCGTGCTTGCGGCTCTCATAGACCGAGTAATCGGGCTGCGGAAACGCCGGTTCGGCAAACGCTCCGATCGCCACCGCGACCAGTTCGGGCTGTGCAACCGCGCGATAGAACACCGTCGATCCGCACTCAGGACAGAAATTGAAGACCGCCACACCGCCTTCATCGCCGGCTTTCGACCATTGTTTGGCGTTGCCCGTGATGGTGACCCGATCCTCCGGAAATCGCGCCTGCGCCGCGAATGAGCTGCCCGACCGCTTCTGGCAGTTGAGGCAATGACAAACCGAAATCCGCACCGGATCGCCCGCGCACTCGATCGCGAGTTGCCCGCAGGCACAGGTGGCGCGGCGGACGTCGCTCATCGGCAGCGATCAGACGTCGAGGTTCGCGACACTCAGCGCATTCTCCTGGATGAACTCGCGGCGCGGTTCGACGACGTCGCCCATCAGGCGCGTGAAGATCTCGTCCGCCGTATCCGCTTGGAGCGCCTCGACGCGAAGCATCGAGCGGGCTTCGGGGTCCAGCGTCGTTTCCCAGAGCTGGTCGGCGTTCATTTCGCCGAGGCCCTTGTAACGCTGGAACTTCAGTCCCTTGCGTCCGAGCGTCAGGATGGCATCGAGCAGGTCGGAGGGACGCGAGACGAGCGCACCCTTGGGGTCGACCGCGACCGGCTCCTCCCCGTCCTCGGTCGTTTCCTCGACGACCTCGGCCTGTGCCTTGGGCGCCGATACCAGCCGCGCGACGTCGGCATAGGACTCCGCCTGTTCGGCGACCAGCGTGTGCAGGCGGCGGGCCTCCTGGCTCAGCAGGAATGACGCGTCGATAATGTTATGGTCGGTCACCCCGCGCCACAGGCGACGCAGGATATAGTCGCCGTCGGCGCCGATGCTCGCGCTCCACTGCCCTTCCGGATCGGCACGCCCCATCCATGCCGCCGCTAGGTCAAGGGCGCCCGCGCGCTGGTCATCGCGCAGTGCTGGATCTAGTGCGCCGACGAGCGCCAGCCCCTCGACGATCGCCGGATCATAGCGGCGCGGCACGTAGCGCATCAGGCTGCGCATGCGGCGGGCGTGGTCGACCAGCGTCCGCAGGTCCGCACCGGTGCGCGCGCCCTGCGGCCCTTCGAGCCGCGACGTTGAGACACCGGCCTCGACGAGGAACTCGTCCATCGCCGCATCGTCCTTCAAATAGACTTCGCTGCGTCCGCGCGCGGCCTTGTACAGCGGCGGCTGGGCGATGAAGAGGTGCCCCGCGTCGATGATCGGGCGCATATGGCGATAGAAGAACGTCAGCAGCAGCGTGCGGATGTGCGACCCGTCGACGTCTGCGTCGGTCATGATGATGATCTTGTGATAGCGCAGCTTTTCGATGTTGAAATCGTCGAGAATGCCGGTGCCCATCGCCTGGATGAGCGTGCCGATTTCCTTCGACGAGATCATCCGGTCGAAGCGCGCGCGTTCCACGTTCAGGATCTTGCCGCGCAGAGGCAGGATCGCCTGGTAATGGCGGTTGCGACCCTGCTTCGCCGAGCCGCCTGCCGAGTCACCCTCGACCAGGAAGAGTTCGGACTTGGCGGGGTCGCGCTCCTGGCAGTCGGCGAGCTTGCCGGGCAGCGAAGCCACGCCCATCACCGATTTGCGACTGGCCTCGCGCGCCTTTTTCGCCGCTTCGCGGGCGGCGGCGGCGTCGATGACCTTTTGCACGATCGCGCGCGCGTTCGCCGGGTTTTCCTCCAGCCATTCGGCCATCTTGTCCGACATCAGGCTTTCGAGCGGCTGGCGCACTTCGGAGGAGACCAGCTTGTCCTTGGTCTGCGACGAGAATTTCGGATCAGGGAGCTTGACCGAGACGATCGCGGTCAACCCTTCGCGCATGTCCTCACCCGTGAGAGTCACCTTCTCCTTCTTCATCAACCCCGATTTCTCGGCATAGTTGTTGAGCGTGCGCGTCAGCGCGGCGCGGAAGGCCGCCATGTGCGTGCCGCCATCGCGCTGCGGGATGTTGTTCGTGAAGGCGAGGACGTTTTCGTAATAGCTGTCGTTCCACTCAAGCGCGACGTCGATGCCGATGTCGTCGCGCTGGCCGGTGACCGAAATCGGGTCCGGGAACAGCGCGGTCTTCGCGCGGTCGAGGTACTTCACGAACGCGGCGATGCCGCCCTCGTAATAGAGCTCATGCTCGACGCGCTCGGCATGGCGGGCATCGGCCAGGAAGATGCGGACACCCGAATTGAGGAACGCGAGTTCGCGGTAGCGGTGCTCGAGCTTTTCGAAGTCGAATTCCGTGATCTTGAACGTCGCAGGCGACGGCAGGAAGGTGACCTTCGTGCCCTTCTTGCCCTCGGGCGCGGGTCCGACGACCTTCAGCGGGGCGACGGCATCGCCATAGGCAAAGCGCATGTAATGCTCCTGCCCGTCACGCCAGATGTTCAGGTCGAGGAACTCGCTGAGCGCGTTGACGACGGACACGCCGACGCCGTGCAGGCCGCCGGAAACCTTGTACGCATTGTCGTCCGACGTGTTCTCGAACTTCCCGCCCGCGTGCAGCTGGGTCATGATGACTTCGGCCGCCGACACGCCTTCCTCGGCATGGATACCGGTCGGGATACCACGGCCGTTGTCCTCGACCGAGACCGATCCGTCGGCGTTCAGCTGGATGAGGATGCGGTCGCAATGCCCCGCCAGCGCCTCGTCGATCGCGTTGTCCGAAACCTCAAACACCATGTGGTGCAGGCCCGATCCGTCATCGGTGTCGCCAATGTACATGCCGGGACGCTTGCGGACCGCATCGAGCCCCTTCAGGACCTTGATCGAGTCCGCGCCATATTCGTTCGCGTTGGGAAGGTTTTCGGGTGTTTGGTCGTCGTTCGTTGCCATGACGAGTCTATAGGGTCGCGCAGCCCGAAACCCAAGCATAATGCGCTGTCAGTGGTGTGTCGGGTTGCAATTGTTACGCGTGCGCGCATGATCGCGAATCGGGGCGCAGGAGCAACTGCATAGGGGGATCGCGCGGACCAATGCTGGAATCGCGCAACTACGCACCGCCGTCCGATCTCGTTCCATACGTGCGCAATTTCTTCGTTTTCCGCGCGAACTTGCCTGCGGATTACATGGTTCTCGACCAGCTCGTGTCCGAAAGCGCTATGATCCGCCTGATTCTGAAAGGCGACTGGTTTGCGCGTTACGGCGAGGGCGAATGGCGGAAAAAAGGGCCCGCCATCCTTTTCGGGCCGAACTCGCGCGGATTTTCGGTGCGATCCCGCGGACCGTTCGTTGTGGTCGGCGTGGCCTTGCGTGCCAGCGGATGGGCCGGGCTGTTCGAGGCGAAAGCAGACAGTTTCACCGACGAGATGTTCGCGCTGGAGGACATCTGGGGCGATTGCATACGATCGCTGTGTGACGACTTGCTCAACGGATCGCCCGATGACGCGACCGTGATCGCGGCGATCGAAAATTGCGTGCGAGAACGGCTCGCTACGCTGGACAATTATACTGTCGATCCGGCGATGGCGCAGTTCGAGAAAATCGCGCGCGACGATAGCACCATGCGCGTGGCCGATGCCGCAATCCAGCTCGGCCTGTCCGGTCGCGCGCTCGAACGGCGCTGTGCCGCCACGTTCGGCATGTCGCCGAAAGCGATCCTGCGTCGCAGCCGCTTTCTCGACATGGCGGCCGCGGTCCGCGGGATCAGCGATCCTGATGCGGAAGAGCGCGCAGCGCTGCGCTTCTCCGACCAGTCGCACCTCAATCGTGAATTCCGCCACTTCATCGGCCTGACACCGGGGCAGTTCGAACGCGTGCAGACCCCCCTGCTCAACGCCGTGCTGAAACTGCGGCACGACGGCCTGAGCTAGGGTTATTCGGCAGCGGCTCCGGCGGGTGCCCGGACCCCTGCATGGCCGCGATCCTTCAGCTGGGCCTTCAGCACCTCGGGCTTCGGCGCCCAGAGGAAGCCGAAGCTGACGGTTCCTTCCCTGGTCTCGACGACGTGGTGCAACCGGTGCGCCTGGACAATGCGCTTCATGTAGGACGATCGCGGAACGTATCCGGTCGATATCCTTCGGTGCACGATCACGTCGTGGAACCCGAAATAGATTGCGCCATAGCCGGCGATGCCGGCCCCGACCCATGTGGTCCACGGCGCCCAGCCAAGCTGCACTCCGCCGAGCAAGAGGACGAAAGACGGCACCGCGAAGATCACGGCGTACAGGTCGTTCAATTCCCAATTGCCGGCGCGCGGGCGATGGTGGCTTTCGTGCAGGAACCATCCCGGGCCATGCATTACCCAGCGATGCGCGACGTAAGCGACGCCCTCCATCGCGAGGACGGTAGCGACGAAGGTCAGGAGGCCAAGCCAGATGGGCATGGCATCTCTTTAGTCTTGTCCTGCTACCGCGTCATCCCCGTGAAAGCGGGGGGCATGGCGATAGCCGGGAAGTGGCGCATTCGAAACCACGCCGGCTAAAGTTCGATGCGTTCGGGTAGCGTCTCCCTCAATCTGCATCGACAGCCCAAAAACTACGACAATCTCAACCGGATGACGTTCAAGGACTTACCGAACATCGGTTACTACGATCTTGATTTGACCGTCAGCTACGACCTCCTCTCTCGACCGACCGCTTTCGTTGCGGGCTATGACTCGGTTGCTATCGGATATGACGCGCTCAGGCGACAAACGTCTGAATACAGCAATTATCTCGGCACGAAGACGATGCAGTATGATCTGGCCGGCCGTCTTACGCGTATCACCCATCCGGACTCATTCTATGTCGATTACGACCATCTGGTGACCGGCGAAGTGAGTGCTGTTCGCGAAAACGGCGCAACATCGGGAAGTGGCCTGCTGGGGACCTACAGCTATGACAACCTAGGTCGGATGGCGACCCTAACACGTGGCAATGGTGTTGTGACAACCTACAGCTACGACGCCGTGTCCCGCCTGTCGTCGCTGGCACATGACCTGGCTAGCACCGCGAACGACGTCACGACGAGTTTCGCCTATAATCCAGCGAGCCAGATCGCGAGCAGCACGCGCGATAACGACACTTATGCGTGGAATGGTCATTCAAACCGCGATCTGACCGAAACGCCGAACGGATTGAACCAATTGGCGTCGCAGGGAAGCGCATCGTACGGTTATGACGGGCGTGGAAATCTCAATAGTGCTGGAAGCATAAGCTACAGCTATTCCTCTGAAAACCGGATGACAGGCGGAAACGGTGCTGCAATTGCCTATGATGCAATTGGCCGAATCTCATATAC
Organism: Sphingomonadales bacterium UBA1936; assembly: GCA_002336985.1. GTDB lineage: Bacteria > Pseudomonadota > Alphaproteobacteria > Sphingomonadales > Sphingomonadaceae > Sphingomonas_O. The sequence continues at coordinate 2,300 of DDFE01000192.1, read as the reverse complement.
CAGCAACGGCACGAGTTCGGGCGGACCGCTTTATCGCGATTCGCTGGGCAGTAATCTCATCGCTGAAATGGAACCCGGCACCGGGCTTGTACGTCGCTACGTGTACGGCCCCGGCACCGACAATCCGCTGGTGTGGTACGAAGGCAGCGGCACGAGCGACCGTCGCTGGCTGATCCCGGACGAGCGGGGCAGTGTGGTCGCGGTGACCAATTCGAGCGGTGCTGCGACGACGATCAACCGCTATGACGAATATGGCGTCCCCGCATCGGGGAATGCCGGACGGTTCGGCTACACGGGCCAGACCTGGCTGCCGGAACTCGGCATGTGGAACTACAAGGCCCGCATCTACAATCCGGCGATCGGGCGGTTCATGCAGACCGATCCGATTGGGTACGATGCTGGCATGAACCTGTACGGGTACGTTAACGGCGACCCCGTCAATCGAATTGATCCATATGGATTAGAAGATGATGGTCCGGTTATTGAGGTTACGGCCAAAAAGATAAAGGTCAGCGATCCGGACGCAGGCCGCGTTGGAGGTAGCAACAATGCATGGTACTTGCTTCCGCAAATTCCAAAAGAACTCGACCCGTTTGTCGATGTAGCGCCCACAGAGTGCAAAATACCAATGAAGTGTGATGCTCCAAAGCCAAAACCAAAAGAAAACGAACCCTCCAATTGTCCAACAAGTCGTACATATGCTATCCCGCCCGGAATGAAATCATATCCGGGGTCGCCTGATGGTCGAATTATTTCTGATTCATCTGGAAAACTCTTTGTAAATCCTGCGCTTCAGGCCGAACTTAAAACTCTCAAAATCGATTGGGCAGGAGTAGCAGAATCTGTGGTACGGATATTATTTGGCGTTGGTTGGTCACAAAAAGGCGGTGAAATTGGGGGTTCAAAATTTGCATGGGATGTTCCTGATGCTGCGCGGGCCGGGGGCATGGTTGCCAGCGCCGCAGTGGGCACCATTGTTGACCTCGCAAAAATAGATGCCCAAATCGTTCAATGTAAAAAAAGATGATACCATGAAAAAATCTTCTATAATTGCAGCATTCTTAACTATAGTTACTATTATTGTGCTATATTTTCTTGGGTCGGGTACTTTTACGATCATTTCTGTATTGGCTACTGCAACAATGTGGTTTGTAATAGATTTGATTACGTCATCGAAAGATGACGACTGAATCATGGAGCTTTAGCCGGGTGTGGTCGCAAGTGCGCCACTTCCCGGCTATCGCTATACCCCCCGCTTTCGCGGGAATGACGATCAGATAGGATCGCCGTCATGATCAAAGCCCTTGCTCTCGCCCTCCCCCTGCTCGCACTTTCAGCCTGCGCCACCCCGGAAACCCGCGTCCGCACCGCACTGATCGACGCCGGTCTGCCGCGCTCTATCGCGACCTGCATGGCGCAGCGGATGGTCGACCGGCTGTCGATCGGGCAGCTCCAGCGGCTCTCGCACCTGTCCGGGCTGAACGAGCGGACGATCGGCCAGATGACCGTCCGGGAGTTCATCCGGAAAGCCGACGCGCTTGGCGATCCGCAAATCCTGACCGTCGTGACAACAGCGGGGCTTGGGTGCGCGATAGCAAGCTAAGGGTTGGCAAGGGCGCGCGACTCATGCTTTAGGCCCGGCATCCTTCCCAAGCCGGAGCGCTGACCCGTGAACATCCACGAATACCAGGCCAAAGAATTGCTCGCCAAGTTCGGCGTTCCCGTCCCCGCCGGCTTTGCTGCGCTGAGCATCGACGAGGCAGTTGCAGCGGCGGGCAAGCTCCCCGGACCGCTTTACGTCGTGAAGGCACAGATCCACGCGGGTGGCCGCGGCAAGGGCAAGTTCGTCGAACTCGGGCCCGATGCGAAGGGCGGCGTGCGCCTCGCCAAGACCGCCGACGAAGTCCGCGCAGCAGCGACCGACATGCTCGGCAACACGCTGGTGACGATCCAGACCGGCGACGCGGGCAAGCAGGTCAACCGCCTGTACGTCACCGACGGCGTCGACATCGAAAAGGAATTCTACCTCGCGCTCCTCGTCAACCGCGCGTCGGGACGCGTCGGCATGGTCGTCTCGACCGAGGGCGGCATGGACATCGAGGCGGTGGCGCATGACACGCCCGAGAAGATCCAGACGCTCGACATCGACCCCGCGACCGGCTTCATGCCGCATCACGGACGCGCCGTCGCGGCCGCGCTGGGCCTGACCGGCGACCTCGCCAAGCAGGCGGCGAACACCGCGTCGAAGCTGTATGATGCGTTCCTCGGTACCGATGCCGCGCAGATCGAGATCAACCCGC
>DDFE01000093.1 GCA_002336985.1 Sphingomonadales bacterium UBA1936 | reverse complement strand
GGCACGACGCGGTCGGGGAAATAGACGCTGTTGCCGCGCTTTTTCGCCTCGCGGTCGAGGTTCGATCCCGGGCGCACGTAGAAGGACACATCGGCAATCGCGACGATCGCGTCGTAACCGCCCGCATCGTTCGGCGACGCCCAAACCGCGTCGTCATGGTCGCGCGCATCAGCGGGGTCGATCGCGACGATGGGCAGGTGGCGGAGATCTTCGCGGTCACCGAGCGGCGTCTTCGCAACTTTGTGCGCCTCTGCGATGGCCTCGTCATTGAAGCGGTCCGGAATGCCGTGCTTGTGGATCGCGATCAGGCTGAATGCGCGCGGCGCGAACGGGTCGCCCAGGATTTGGGTGACCCGCGCAGTGATGCGCGGCGGACGGCCGGACTTTTCGGCCAGCACCAGGTCGCCGTCCTCCGCACCGCCGAGGTCGGAAATCATCGTGTCGCGGCGCTCGCGCTTGTCGACCGGTTTCAGGAAATGCCTGTCCCCTTCGCGCCGCACCACGCCGAGCAACAGCTCTTCGCCCCGCGCGAGTTTCTTCATCGGGTGGACGACGTGTCCCGCTCCACGCTCTTCGGTACGCCCTAGAAAGCGGTCGCCCACGCCCATCGCGGAGCGCTTGCCCTTTTCGATAACGCGGATGCGCGGCGGCGGTACGCCTTCGGCCTGCCAATTGTCCGGCGTCGCGATCACGTTGTCGCCGTCGATGTCGACGACGCGCATCACGGTGACCTTCGGCACGCCGCCCATCTTGTGGAATGCGCGTCCGGGGCCGCTGTCGATCAGCCCTTCGTCGGCCATGTCCTTGAGCAACGCTTTCAGCGCGATCTTGTCTTGCGCGTGTAGGCCGAATGCCTTTGCGATCTCGCGCTTGCCCGCTGGCTGTCCGGAAGTCGTAATGAACTCGAGGATTTGCTCGCGCGTCGGCAGGCCGTGTGCAATGCGTTTGGGCATGGGAGGGCGATAGGGACTTGGCGCGACAGGACCAAACGCTAAAGCATATGACAGCGATGACATACGACCTGCTCATCATCGGCGGCGGCATCAACGGCACCGCCATCGCGCGCGAAGCGGCGCTGAACGGGCTGTCCGTGCTGCTGGTCGAAAAGGACGATCTGGCGTCGCATACCTCGTCGGCGTCGACCAAGCTGATCCACGGCGGACTGCGTTACCTGGAATATTACGAATTCGGGCTGGTGCGCGAGGCGCTCAAGGAGCGCGAACGCCTGCTGCGCGCGGCGCCCCACCTCATCTACCCGATGCATTTCGTATTGCCGCACGAGAATGCGGTACGGCCGTGGTGGCTCGTGCGGCTGGGGCTGTTGCTCTACGACACCATCGGCGGGCGGATCACCCTGCCCCGCTCGCGGTCGTTGAGGAAAAGCGACACGGCTTATCTCGCGCCGCTGCAACGGCCGGGCAAAGGGTTCGTCTATTCCGACGCCTGGGTCGACGATGCNNACGGCGATGTGTGGACGGCCACACTGTCCGATGGGCGAACCGTCACCGCGGATAAGCTGGTCAACGCAGCGGGCCCCTGGGTTGCCGAAGCGCTCGCGCTGACCGGCACCAACGCGAAAAGCGGGGTCCGTCTGATCAAGGGCAGCCATATCGTCGTGCCAAAGGTGTTCGACGGCGACCAGGCGTACATGCTGCAACAGCCCGACAAGCGCATCGTGTTCGCGATCGCCTATGCCAACGAAACGACGTTGATCGGCACCACTGACGTGCCGGTGGAAAAGCCGGAGGATGCGGCAATCACGCCTGACGAGATCGACTATCTCTGCGGCGCGGCGAACCATTATTTCAGGCGGCAGATCACACCCGGCGATGTCGTGCGCACCTATTCGGGCGTGCGGCCGCTTTACGACGACGGCGCGAGCGAGGCGAAGGCGGTGACGCGCGATTACGTACTGGAACTCGACGATGCGGGTCCGCCGTTGCTGAGCGTGTTCGGCGGGAAGATCACGACAGCGCGCCATCTGGCGGAAGAAGCGCTGGGCAAACTCGGCCACCCGTCGACCGCGACACGCGACACGCGTTTTCCCGGTGGCGACATGCGCGACTTCGATGAATTCCTGGCCGAAGCCCGCCGCACCTATCCGTTCCTCGGCGCAGACCAATCACACCGCCTCGCGCGGGCTTATGGCACGATGCTTTTCGACATGATCGGAAATGCGGAGACCATGGGCGAGGATTTCGGTGGCGGCCTTACCGCACGCGAAGTCGACTGGATGGTTTCGCACGAATGGGCCAGAACCGTCGAGGACGTGATCTGGCGGCGCAGCAAGACCGGGCTGGCGATGAATGAGGCACAGGTAGAACGGCTGGGGGACTATCTCTCCACCCGTCATCCCCGCGAAGGCGGGGATCCAACTCCTGAACGAGCGGCGGGAGTTGGATCCCCGCCTTCGCGGGGATGACGAAAGTGGGGATGATGACCAACACGCTGCTAGCGATCGACCAAGGCACGACATCGTCGCGTGCCATCCGTTTCTCGACGCAAGGCGTTCCGTTACAGACCGCCCAACAGGAATTTCCACAGATTTATCCACACCCCGGCTGGGTCGAGCACGATCCGGAGGCGATCTGGGCGACGACGCTGGCGACTGCGCGCGAGGTCATCGGTGACGACTATCCCGCCGCGATCGGCATCACCAACCAGCGCGAGACGGTGGTCGTCTGGGATCGAACGACGGGCAACGCGATTTACAATGCCATCGTCTGGCAGGATCGGCGAGCGGCCGAACTCTGCGCGACGATGAAGGCGGACGGCGCCGAACCCGGTGTCCAGGCGAAGACCGGGCTGCTGCTCGATCCCTATTTCTCCGCGACAAAGATCAAGTGGGTACTCGACACCGTGCCGCGCGCGCGAGACCGTGCCGCGCGGGGCGAACTGGCGGCTGGAACGATCGACTCGTTCCTGTTGTGGCGGCTGACCGGCGGGCGGGTCCACGCGACCGACTGGACCAACGCGGGCCGCACGATGCTGTACGACATCCACCGGCGGCAATGGGATACGGAACTGCTGCGGCTGTTCGATATTCCGGAGGGGCTGCTGCCCGAGGTGCATCCGAACGTGCATGCCTTTGGCGAAACAGACCCTACGCTGTTCGGCAGGGCGCTGCCCGTTTGCGGCATGGCGGGCGACCAGCAATCGGCACTGATCGGCCAGGCATGTTTTGCGCCCGGCATGGTCAAGTCGACCTATGGCACCGGCTGCTTCATGCTGATGAACACCGGCGCGGCGGTCGCCTCGACGCACCGGCTGCTGACGACACCCGCTTACGAGATCGGCGATGAACGCGCCTACGCGCTGGAGGGATCGATCTTCGTCGCGGGCGCGGCGGTCAAATGGCTGCGTGACAAGATGGGTCTCGTGGATAGCGCCGCCGAAACCGAGGCGATGGCGCGCGCGGCGCGCGATGACCACGGCATAACGGTCATTCCCGCCTTCGTCGGCCTCGGCGCGCCGCATTGGCGGCCGGAATTGCGTGGCAGTATCCACGGCCTGACGCTCGACACGACCGCCGCTGACTTGGTGCGCGCGACGCTCGAAAGCATCGCCTTCCAGACACGCGACCTGACCGACGCGATGCTCGCCGATGGCGCGGCGAAACCCGCGGCGCTGCGCATCGACGGTGGCATGGCGCAGAACGAATGGTTCGCGCAGTTCCTGGCGGATGTGCTCGACACACCTGTGGAGACCCCCGCCAGCCATGAAACCACGGCCCTGGGTGCCGCGGTCGTGGCGGGGATCGGCTGCGGCCTCATCCCCGGCACATCGACATTCAGCAGCCACTGGACGAGCGCAGGACGCTGGCAGCCTGAAATCGATGCCGGACGCCGAACGGCGATGCTCGACCGATGGTCCGGCGCGATACGACGGGCGCTCGCCTAGTAGGTCCGCCCGATCAGGATCTTCTCGACTGCGGGGTCGCCCGTGAAGACGCACGCCCCCGTCACGGCACCACCATCCATCGGCGTGTTACGCGCGGTCAGCTTAAGCGTCTTCAGGCGCTTCACTACATCCTCCAGCGCCGCGCCGGTCGGGCGAGACCAGCCGACGGACACCCAGCCCACGACATCGTCCTCGCCACCGGTGAAATGCGCCTCGAGTTCGGCCCAGCTTGCGACCGGCTTGATCCCCGCATCGCGACGCGCGGTCGCTTCCGAATGGAGCGCGGTCTGGATCGATTCCAGCAATGCCGGAACCTGCGCTGCGAACTCCTCACGCGACAGGACGGCGCTCGCAAGCTTGCCGCCCTCGCCGTACAGCGTGTCGCGGCGAATGAGGCTGATGTTGCCCGCCGCCATGTCGCGTCCGCCGATCTCGACGATCAGGGGGGCGCCCTTCTTGACCCAGCTCCAGCGCTTGTTGCTCGCCTTGGCTGCCCGCATGTCGACCAGCACACGCACCGGCTCTCCGAGGGCGGTCGCGCCTTTCAGGCTGGCGGCGACGTCGCGGCAATAGGCGACGAGCGCCTCATCCTCGGGCACCTCGCGCAGCATCGGCACGATCACGACCTGCTGCGGCGCAACCGCGGGCGGCAGGCGAAGCCCGTCATCGTCACCGTGCACCATGATCACACCGCCGATCATGCGCGTGCTCAGGCCCCAGCTCGTCGTCCAGGCGTGCGAGAAGCTGCCCTCGCTGTTCTGGAACTTGATATCCTGCGCCTTGGCGAAGTTTTGCCCCAGGAA
>DDFE01000012.1:12835-13080 GCA_002336985.1 Sphingomonadales bacterium UBA1936 | reverse complement strand
GGGGATCGCGGGTATGCGCGACGACTTGGGTGGCCTGGGCCGGGTGACCGCCAAGGCCTTCGCTTATTTCCTGACGTTTTCGACACTGGCGCTGATCATCGGCCTTGCCGTCGCGCTGATCGTGCAGCCGGGCGCGGGCCTGAACGTCGATCCGGCTACCCTCGATACGCATGGCATCGCCGATTACCTGACCAAGGCGCACGATGAGTCCATCGTCGGATTCCTGATGGACATCATTCCGGCGA
>DDFE01000012.1:0-12669 GCA_002336985.1 Sphingomonadales bacterium UBA1936 | reverse complement strand
GGCAGCTGCTGCGCTACCTGAAGGCGGAACTGCTGCTGGTGCTCGGTACCTCGTCGTCGGAAGCGGCGCTGCCCAACCTGATGGGCAAGATGGAGGCTGCAGGCTGCGACAAGAGTGTCGTCGGCCTGGTCGTGCCGACCGGCTATTCGTTCAACCTCGACGGCACCAATATCTACATGACGCTGGCGGCGCTGTTCGTCGCCCAGGCGTGCAACGTCGACCTGTCGGGGTGGCAGATTTTCGTGCTGTTGGGTGTCGCGATGCTCAGCTCCAAGGGTGCAGCGGGCGTGACCGGCGCAGGCTTCATTACGCTGGCGGCAACGCTCGCCGTGGTGCCCGCGGTGCCGGTAGCGGGCCTTGCGCTCATTCTCGGCATCGACCGCTTCATGAGCGAGTGCCGCAGCCTCACGAATTTCATTGGAAATGCCGTCGCGACCATCGTCGTCGCGCGCTGGGAAGGCGCGCTCGACGAGCAGAAATTGCACGAAGTTTTGAATGGCAGGACGCCGGAGCCAGGGAGCTCGGCGATGGCGGTTCCTGCCGAATGAACCAACAATTTCAATGAGTAAGCGTGAAAAAATGAAGAACGGGAGAGGGAAGATCATGATCAGCAAATACGCCCTGGCATTCGCCATCGCCGGAGCCGCGGCTGTGCCCAGCATCGCCGCCGCGCAGGCGCAGCCTGCACCGCAAGCTGCAGACGCGGGCACGGACGCCGAAGACATCGTCGTCACGGGCCGCTTCATCGACACCGGCGCCAAGAGCGCGATGAAGATGGACGTCCCCGTTCTCGACACGCCGTTCTCGGTCTCGAGCTATTCGGGTGCGTTCGTGAAGTCGCTTGAAACGCAGAGCCTGGCAGACCTGTACAACTATATGACCGGCCTGAAGAAGTCGGGCGTCACCGCGTACGACATCACATTGCGCGGCTTCAAGTCGAGCGGCGATGACCGCAACGCGATCATGGTCGATGGCCTGCCGGGCCTCGCCGGCCGTTATGGTTCGCCGCCCACGATCGGCATCGATCACATCGAACTGGTGAAGGGCCCAATGTCGGTGCTCTACGGGCAGATTCAGCCCGGCGGTTTCGTCAACATGATCACCAAGAAGCCGCAGGCAAAGGCGGTGACGACGATCGAAGCGCGCTATAACACCTACCTGAGCAGCATTAGCCAGCCGTTCGACAGCAACAGCTTCTCGGGCGCGATCGATTCGACCGGTGCAATCACCGAAGACGGCGACCTGATGTACCGTCTCGTCGCGCAGCAAACGGCGAACAAGAATTACAGGATCGACGATTATACCGACCAGACGTTCGTTTCTCCCAGCCTGACCTGGAACATCGATCCGGAAACGACGCTGACGGCGCAGCTGGAATATCGCAAGACGCGCCAGCACTTCGACATCGGCATTGCCGCACCGTTCGATGGCCTCACGTCGGCGACCAGCACGATCTACGACATCAACGCGGTGGCGGCGATCAACACATCGTACACGCAGCCGGACAACTATCGTGAAGAAGAGGGCCAGGTCGGCAGCTTCTACATCCAGCGCCGGTTCGGCGACTGGAAGCTCAATGTCGGCTTCCGCCATGTCCGCTACCAGAGCGATCAGCAGGACATCAGCTCGTCGGGTGTGAACCGCTACAATGGCGAACTGCGTGTCACTCGCCGCGCTCGCCAGCTGCAGACGACGCGCAAGTACGACTATGGCGATGTCAACCTGACCGGCACGTTCGATACCGGCCCGATCCAGCACAAGCTGCTGATCGGCATCAACGGCGGTATCGACTCCGTGCGCGAAAACCGCACGAAGTTCTTCGACGGCGCGGCGCGCAACACCACGACGGGCGTCTGCCCGGCGGGTGGTATCTGCCTCGACGTCGCGCTCTACAATCCGAACCTGTCGACCATTCCGGCGTTCAATACGCTGCCGTCGGGGCCGGATTCGGGACTGACCGACCGCAACATCCTGTCGAAGAACTACGGGATATACTTCTCCGACCTGATCACCCTGACCGACTGGTTGAAGGTGAGCGGTTCGGCGCGCAAGTTCAGCGAATTCTCGCGCGTCTACACCAACACGCCGCTGACCGTCGGCGATGTGAAGTACAAGACGACCAGCAAGGACTTCCTGCCGAGCGTCGGCATCCTGCTGCAGCCGACCAAGAATATCACGATCTACGGCAGCTATGCGGAATCGTTCGTGCCGCCGGATCCCGGCCTGATCGACCTGACCGGCGCTGTCGGCAACTTCAACCCGATCACCGGCGAGCAGTACGAAGTCGGCATCAAGACCGAGAAGCTCCTGGACGGCAAGCTCGGCTTCACCGCGGCGCTCTACCAGATCGACCAGGTCGGCCAGATCACGCAGACGATCTGCCCGGCGGGCAGCTGCTCGGTTCAGCTCGGTTCGGCGCGTTCGCGTGGTTTCGAACTGGAAGGTACGGCGACACCGATGCCGAACTGGCAGGTGATCTTCGGCTATAGCCGCATCGATGCAAAGGTGACCGCGACGGGTACGGGCTTCGGGTTCCAGCAGGGCCTGCGCCTGCCGAACGTTGCTGAAAACGCCGCGAACATCTGGACCCGTTACGACTTCGACAACGGTCTCGGTTTCGGTCTGGGCGTCACCTACACCGGCCAGCGTGAAGGCGTGCTGCCGACCCAGTCGACCGACCTGAAGCGTCTGGATCTTCCTGCCTACACGGTGGTCGACTTCGGCGTGTATTACACGAAGGAACATTACTCGATTAACCTGAAGGTCGGAAACCTGCTCAACGAGCGGTATTTCGAGAATTCGGGCGCCGGCTCGCAGGGCCGTGTGCAGATCGTCCCCGGCTCGCCGCGTTATGCGACGCTGACGGCGCGGTACAACTTCTGATGCGTAAACGTGTTGCTTTGCTTACCGCGGTGCTGGCGTCCGTCAGCACCGCAGCGATAGCCGACCCCAGCGGCTATGTGCCGGAGACGCAAGTCTCCGGCACGATACGGAATTATGGCTTTGCTTTGGGCGGCGTACTCCAGAAGTGGGAAGACGCATTCCGCAAGATACAGCCGGGCGTCACGTTCAAGGATACCCTGCCGACCAGCGATGCGGCATTTCCGGGTCTCGTCACCTATCAGGCCGACCTTGGCCCCAATGGCGGCGAGCCCGCGATTACCGAGGCGCTCTCCTTCTGGGAAACGCGCGGCTATGCGGCATCTTATGTCGTCGTCGCGTCGGGCGCATTCGACGTCGAGGGGCGTTCGAACGGCCCCGTGATCTTCGTCCATAAGGACAATCCCCTCACCGAAATTTCGATCGACCAGCTTGACGGCGTGTTCGGATCGGAGCGGAATGGCAGCCTCGACGGCTTCGTCTGGACGCCGGCCGGTGCGCGCGGCGCCGACAAGAANNTCCGGCACGGCGCGCTTCTTCGCGCTCAACGTGCTGGGCAACACCGAAAAGTGGAACCCGAATTACAAGGCTTATGTCGAAACCGGCAGCAAGCAGATCGCGGCGATCGACAAGGGTGCGCAGACGCTTGGCGCAAAATACATGCTGACCCAGGAACTGGCCGCAAATCCCTATGGGATCGGCTGGTCGACGATGAGCCAGGCCAAGGGCCTTCCGGGCATCAAGATGCTCGCAGTCGCCCCGCGTGGCGGCGGAAAGGCCGTGATGCCCAGCCAGGCGAGCTTCGCCGACCGCAGCTATCCGATGGTGCGCAACATCTACATCTATTTCGACCGCAAGCCCGGGACCGCGATGGACCCGAAGCTGCGCGAGTTCCTCCGTTTCGCGCTCAGCGCCGACGGCCAGAAAATGGTCGGCGACGCCGGGTACATCCCGCTTCCCGATGCCATGCTGAAGGCGCAACTCGCAAAGCTCGACTGACCCAGATTTCCTCCCCCGAAAACAGACCGAAGGACAGGACCGCGATGAGTTTCATTTCCCGCATTTCCCGCAAGGCCGCACTTCCCCTGGCCTCGTTCGCAGCACTGGTTGCGGCAACCCCGGCATTGGCGGAAAAGGCCGAAGTCATGATCACCATCCCGGCTGGCGCCAAGGGCGAGGAAGAACTCGCCGCCAAGGTCGCCGAGTGGAAGCTGGGCGGTCAGGTCTCCGATGTGCTGTGGCTGAAGGCCGAGCAGCGCGACGGCGGGTTCCAGGCGATTATGGAGCTCGAGTTCGCCGACCAGACCAGCTACGACGAATGGGCCCGCGAAGACGCGCCGAAGATCGGTTCGCAGTTCACGGTGACCCGAGTCGACAAGCTGATCCATGGCGAAAAATCGCCGCGCGACAGCAATTATTCGGTGTTCAAGGTCAACGAGTACCAGCCGACCACCGACGCCGCGACGACCAAGGCGTTCGCCAGCAAATACATCGAGCCGCTGATGCAGGCGCAGATCGCCGGCAAGGTGATGATGCGTTACTCGATGTACCAGGCGCGTCAGGCGGACGGGAAGGGCAAGACCTGGCTCGTCATGGAATATCGCGACCCGATCTCGTTCGAGCGGTCGGAAGCGCTGAAGACCGGCATCCGCACGAACCTGCTCGCCAATAACGCCGGCTATGCGTCATTCGACAAGACCAAGGACGGACTGCGCACGACGGGTCCGGAAACTGTTTCGAGCTATCATGAGCTTCCGGCACCGAACCTGCCCGACCTTCCCGCATACAAGCCCGAGGCAAAGCTCGTCGGCACGCTGCGCATCTATGGTTCGGAACTGAAGAACTCGGTCGAATATCTCGCCAAAGGTTTTCAGGCCTATCACCCCGACCTGCGCATCACATGGTCGAACGCGACGTCGTCGGAAGGCGCGCTTGCGGGCCTTTACACGGGTGTTGCCGACGTTGCGCCGATGGGTGACGACGCCAAGGTCACGGACCAGATGCCGTTCTATAACGCGATGGGTTACGTCCCGACCGAGATTTCGGTGTCGACGGGCGGTTACGAACGCCGCGGTTCGCTCTGGGCCTGGGCGATCGTTGTCAACAAGGACAACCCGCTCGCCAGCCTGACCAAGGACCAGCTGGAAAACATCTTCGGTTCGGAACGTTCGGGCGGCTGGAAGGTCGAGGACAACAACTGGCTGTTCACGGCGGAATTCAAAAAGGACCGCAAGACCGATATCCGCACCTGGGACCAGCTCGGCCTGAAGGGCGCGGAATACAAGGGCAAGGAAATCCAGACCTACGGTTATTCGGCACAGGGGTTCCAGACCGCGATCGAACGTCACTGGTTCCACTGGTCGCACAAGTGGAATCCGAACTTCCTGGAATATGTCGAAACCAAGCAGGCCGTCGCCGGTCCGCTGGGCGATGCCGTGAAGAGCGAACGTCCGCTTGAGATCATGTCGCGCGACAAGTTCGGCATCGGCATCGCTGCGATGATGCACGTGAAGGACTATCCGAACCTGAAGGTCCTGCCGATCTCGCCGCGTGCGGGTGTAGCGCCTGTGCCGTTGACGCCCAAGATGGTGGCCCAGCGCAAATACCCGCTGATCCGTGACGGCTATTTCTACATCAACAAGGCGCCGGGCCAGCCGCTCGATCCCAAGGTCAAGGAATTCATGCGCTTCGTGCTGAGCCGCGAAGGGCAGGAGATCATTGCGAAGGTGGGTTATTACTACCCGCTCAACGCACAGTATCTGGCCGAGCAACGCAAGAAGCTCGACTAGTAAGGGGGGACGTCTGCCGTGCGCAGGGGGCTCCTCCCCTTTCGCGCCCTGCGTACGGCGACGAACCCGGACCGATACCGACCATCAAGCCGAACACGGCATTCGAAAACGGGAGAGATCATGCGTAGCCCAGCCCTGCTTCTCGCCACCACGCTGATGGCCGGAGGCATGGCCGTTGCGCAGGTCGACCCCAAGTCGCCTACGGGCGAAAATTACGACCAGCTCCTCGCGCGGCTGGGGGACGGGGTGAAAGAAAACCTGGTCATCCGGGGCGAACACAACGCCCGCACGGATTCGCGCAAGCACAAGCGCTTCTACACCGACCTCGAACCACTAACCGAGTTTCCGGTTTACAGGCCGAAGCGGCAGCTTTCGGGCACCATCCGCGTCGGCGGGCTCTACCTCCACGACGGGCTGATCAAGGATCAGTGGATCGCGGCATTCCAGAAATTCCACCCGAACGTGAAAGTGGTCATCACGCCGAAAGGGACGCTGGCATCCGGCACGGTCGACATCGAAACCGGTCCGCGAATTTCGGATCGTCTACGCGCGGCCTCCCAATACGAACAGGCGACGGGCGAGCGACTGTTCGAGATCGATTGGGCGACCGGCAGCTACGACGTTCCCGGCTGGAGCCCCGGTTTCGTCATCTTCGTCCACAAGGACAACCCGATCGCGCATCTCAGCATGGCGCAGCTCGACGGCATCTTCGGCGGCGCGCGGACCGGCGGGTGGAAGGGCACCCGCTGGGACTCGAGCGTCGCGCGCGGGCCAGACAGGAACATCCGCACTTGGGGACAAGCGGGCCTGAAGGGCGAATGGGCTGACAAGCCGATCCACATCTATGGCCGTCCGCTGAAGTACAACATCCAGCTGGGCTTCGAGCGCAAGGTCATGAAGGGTGGCGACATCTGGAACGAAAACACGCTCGAATACAGCCATGAGATGAACCCGGACGGGACGCGCTACACCTCGGCTACGGAAATCGTGCGCGACATGTCGACGGACAAATACGGTATCTCGTTTTCCGACATGGCATCGACGCGTCCAGGCATCCGCGCGGTGCCGGTGGGAGCGACTGACAAGGGGCCGTTCGTCACGGAAACGCGTGCGACGCTGCGCGACCGGTCGTACCCGTTGTTCATCGAGCAATGGGCACAGACGCGCCTTGCGCCCGGCAAGAAGCTCGATCCGCTGGTCAAGGAATTCCTGACCTTCATGCTCAGCCGCGAAGGGCAGGATGCGATCCAGAAGGACGGCAAGTGGATCGTCCTGCCGGGCAAGCGGGCGGCAGAAATGCGCGCGAAGCTGGAGCAGACCGGCGAGCGGGTGAGCCCCAACGAACTCGGCCTGCAACTCGACCAGCTTGCCCCGAAGAAATGGGACGGCGAGAGCCCCGACGAGACGGGGAAGGTGGTCGCGACCAAGGCCTATTACGCGCCGCAGTTCGACCTGTCGGCTGTGCCCGCCTACGTACCGGGCGCAGCGGTTACCGGTACGATCCGCATGCCCGCGAGCGGCCAGTTGATGGCCGGAACCGTGGGTAAGGCGCTGATCGCGGCGTTCGCGAAATACCACCCCGGCATCACGTTCCAGCTGAAGGACGGCGACGTGATCGATCACGGTGTCGACCTGTCGATCGGACGGCGCTGGAGCACCTATTTCGCGGGCGAGGCCTATGCGTTCCAGGAGAAATACGAACGCTCGGTCCGCGAATTCCAGATCGCGGGCGGCAGCTTCGACGTGCAGGGCTGGAGCCCGGCGTTCGCAATCTATGTGGCGAAGGACAATCCGATCAAGGGGCTGACCATGCGCCAGCTCGACGGCATTTTCGGCGGGCCGCGCCGCGGTGGATGGGTATCCACGGTTTGGCGGCGGCAGGCCGGACGCGGCGCCAGCGAGAATATTCGCAACTGGTCGCAACTCGGCATCACGGGCGCCTGCGCGAACAAGCCGATCGACGTCTACATCCCGCCGCTCAAATACCACACGATGTCGGTCTTTGAGCGAAAGGTGCTCGCGGGCGGCAATATGTGGAACGACGGCGCGCGCGAAATTCCGCTGGCGCTGGGCAAGGACGGGAAGCGGACGCAGCCGAGCCGGGATCGCGTCATGGCGGCGGTCAAGGATCGCTGCGGCATCGCCTTCGGACCCGCCGGGCTCGACGTCCCGGGTGCCCGCGCTGTGCCCGTCGCGGCAACTGCGTTAAGCGGGTTCGTCCTGCCGAGCCTGAAGACCGTGCAGGACCGCAGCTATCCGCTGGCGCTCGAAACCTACGCCTATGCCGACGCCGAACCGGGGCAGCAGATCGCACCCGCGGTCCGCGAATTCCTGCGCTTCATGCTGAGCCGCGAGGGACAGGAAATCATCCAGCGCGACGGGAAATGGCTGCCGCTGACCGGTCTCACCGCGAAAACCGAAGCCGACAAGATCGACCGGGCCGTCGCCCAGGTCACGATGAAATAAGGGAGAGCGTCATGAAATCACTGGTTCTTGCCACGACAGCATTGGCGCTGACGGCACCCGCATTCGCGCAGACGGCCCCCGCCCCCGCCAAACCCGGGCAGGCGACCAATGCGAAGAAGAGCATCTGGACGCTCGACGTCACCGGCTTTCGCAAGTCGAACGCCAATCTCGGCGGCTACACCAAGAAATGGGATCTGAGCGACCTGCCGGTCTACAAGCCGAAGCAAAAGGTCACGGGCACGCTGCGCATCTGGGGCAGCAACTACCTGAAGGACGGCCCGCTGGGCGAATATTGGGCGACCGAGTTCAAGAAATATCATCCCGGCATCACCATCGAATATAACCTGCCGACGGCGGGCATCGCCGTCCCGGGTGTCGCGGGCAAGGTTGCCGATCTCGGTGTCGGCCGACCGGCGACACTGATGGACCACCTGACCTTCGAACAGGTTTATAAATATCCGATCACGGAGATCACGGCGGCGACCGGTTCGTTCGACGTCTATGGCTGGTCGCCGGGCTTCATCATCCTGGTGAACAAGGACAACCCGATCAAAGAACTGAGCATGAAGCAGCTCGACGGCATCTTCGGCACCGCGCGCAACGGCGGCTATGACGGTAGTGTCTATCGCAACGACTATCCCTTCAAGCGCGGCGCGGACGAGAATATCCGCACCTGGGGCCAGCTTGGCGCGACCGGTGAATGGGCGAACAAGCCGATCCATCCGTGCGGACAGAGTCCGCGCGCGAACATCCAGGTCGTGTTCCAGAACCTCGTGCTCGGCGGCAGCGACCAGTGGGTCGAGGGCTACCAGGCCTTCTCCAACTATGCGACGCCCGAGGGTACGATCAACTCGTGGAGCAAGCAGGTGCTGGCCTATGCGGAGAACGATCCGCTGGCGATCTGCATCGCCTCGCCGCTGGTGCTGGGCCCCAACCTCAAGGAACTGGCTATCGCACCGCGCGACGGTGGTCCTGCCGTCAAGCGTACGCTGGAGAGCACGCGCGACCGCACCTATCCGCTGATCAACGAGATTTTCTTCTACGCCAACAAGGCGCCGGGCAAGGCGATGGACCCGAAGGTCGAGGAATTCCTGCGCTTCGTGCTCAGCCAGCAAGGCCAGGAGCAGATCCAGCGCGAGGGCCGTTACACGCCGCTGACCGCCGCAATCGTGAAGGAACAACTGGCGAAGCTGGACCCGGCGAAGTGATGCGCTTTGCCCTGATCTGCCTCGGTGCCGTGCTGGCGGCCTCGGCGGCGCATGGCGCGCAGCCGAAAGACGGGTCGCAGAACTCGCTCGACCTCCAGAACGCACGGGCGGAAGCGTTGAAGACCAAGGGGATGCGGCGCGCCTATACCAGGGAATTCGATCTTTCCGGCTTGCCCGAATACAAGCCCTCGGCGGCAATGACCGGCACGATCCGGCAATGGGGATCGAACTACCTCGCCGATTCCAGCCTTGAAAAGCGGTTCGAGGACGCGTTCCGTAAATATCATCCGAATGTGAAGTTCGAGAACAATTTGTCCTCGACCTTCATCGCCATGGCGGGGCTTTATACTGGCAAGGCCGATCTCGCGCCGATGGGGCGACGGCCGACCTGGGACGAACTGCAATCCTACCAGCGGGTATTCGGTACGCTGCCGGTCGAAATTGCGATGGCGACCGGGTCGTTCGACGTTTCGGGATGGACGTTCGCGCTGGTGCCGTTCGTGCACAAGGACAATCCGCTGTCGAAGCTGACGATCGAACAGCTCGACGGCATCTTCGGGGCGCAGCGCGATGGCGGGTGGGACCGCAACAACTGGAACGAAAAGGCCGCACGGGGTCCGGAGAAGAACATCCGGACATGGGGCCAGCTTGGCCTGAAGGGCGAATGGGCGAACAAGCCGATCCGCGTCCTCGCCTACAACCTCAATTTCCATTTTCCGCGCGACTTCGCCGAAAAGGTGATGGGCGGCGGGTACAAGTGGAACGAAACGCTGACCGAATACAGCAACAAGGTGCGAACCGACGGTGACCCGAACGATTTCGGCAAGCTGTGGGTGGCCGGCGACCAGATGATGGACGACTTGGGCAAGGACAAATACGCGATCACCTATACGTCGATGCTCTACGTCAACAAGCCGGGCGTGAAGACGGTGCCGCTGGCAAAAACCGCGGCGGGTCCGTTCGTGGCGCCCACGCTGGAGAGCGTGCAGGACCGGACCTATCCGCTGGTCCGCGAAGTCTATTTCTACGCCAATCGCGCGCCCGGAAGGAAGCTCGATCCCCTGGTTGCGGAATATCTGCGCTTCGTCGTGAGCCGCGAAGGGCAGGCGGCCGTGATGGCTGATGGCAAGTACCTGCCGATGACGCCGGACATGGCGCGAGCGCAGCTGAAGGAAATCGATGCCGTGGGTTCGGCGTCGACGGGTGGAGAGGGCGGATGAAATTTCTGATCGCGATACTGGCGCTCGGAGTGGCGGCGCCTGCCGTCGCACAAGACGCAGCGCAGCCGACCACGCGGGATGCCGACGCCCTGTCCAAGGCGCGGGCGATCGGCACAAAGGCCCGCAAGGTCAAAAAATTCTACGAACCGAAGTTCGACTTGTCGGGTCTCGAGCCGTTCAGGCCGTCGGCCCCGATGAAGGGCAAACTGCGGCAATGGGGCAACAACTACATCAAGGATTCTGGCCTCGTCGAAGTTTGGGAGGCGGGCTTCAGGAAATATCATCCCGATGTGACGTTCGACGACAATCTCTATTCCTCGGCCGTCGGCTTTCCCGGCCTGATCTCGAATGCCGCCGATCTGGCGCCGATGGGGCGGCAGGCGCTGTGGGACGAGTTGAAGGGCTTCGAACGCGAAGGTGCCGGCGGCGGAGAGGACGGATCGAGCAGCACCGAAATCATCGAAATCGTGATGGCGACCGGCAGCTATAACGTGCGGGGCTGGAGCTATGCGCTGGGTGCATTCGTCCACAAGGACAATCCGCTGTCGAAACTCAGCATGGAACAGCTGGACGGCATCCTGGGCGCGCAGCGCGACGGCGGCTGGGACGGGCTGACCTGGCGAACCGACTGGGCGCGTGGTCCGGAAAAGAACATCCGCACCTGGGGCCAGCTAGGCCTGAAGGGCGAATGGGCCAACAAACGGATCACCGTTTACGGCTACAACATGAAATATCACTTCAATGACGAGATCGACAAAAAGGTACTCAAGGGTTCGTCCAAATGGAACGAGACCATGCGCGCCTATTCGAACGTCGCGGGGCTGAAGGCCGACGGTTCGCTGACGGCGGGTGGAGAGCTGATCACCAACGGGCTCGCCGCCGACAAATACGGCATCGCCTATACCGGCATTCCCTTCGCCAATCCGAACGTGAAGATGGTCGCGCTGTCGCAGAATGGCGGTCCTGCCGTCCCGATGACGCTGGAGACGGTGCAGAACCGCACCTATCCGTTGATTCGCGACGTCTATTATTACCTCAAAAAGGAGAAGGGTAAGGCGGTCGATCCGCTGAAGCGCGAGTTCCTGCGCTACATTCTGAGCCGGGAAGGGCAGGAGGCGGTGCAGCAGGACGGCAAATACCTGCCACTGACCCCGGCGGCGCAGCGCGAACAGCTGGCGAAGCTGGACCGGTGAATTGCCTTAGCCGCCGGAGCGTCGTTGCCGGGCTGGTCGCGGGCGTTGCCGCCCGTGCCAGTGCGCAACGCCTGACGCCGGCGGTCCAGAAGATCGATCCTCGACCCGCACTTCCGGGCAGTTTCGAAGTCCGGACCGTTGCTGCGATCCCTCCTTATGCGCCGCGAGAAAGCGTGGCGGGTGCCATTCGGCTGTGGGGCCATGGCAACCGCAAGCTTCCGTGGATGGAACACCTGATCGGGCTGTGGGAGCAGGGATTTGCCAGGTTCCACCCCGGCGCCCGCATCGATTACCATATGTACGGTACGTCCTCGGGCATTCCCGCGCTGTTCAACGGGCGCGGGGACCTCGCGATCCTGGGCGAGGAAATCCTGCCCGATGCGGCGAAAGCGTTCGAGCGGTTCAAGGGATATACGCCGACCGGCGTCCAGTTGATGACCGGCAGCGTCGACATCCGCAATTTCGACTATGCCCAGCAGGTTTTCGTCCATCGCGACAATCCTCTCGCGCGCCTGACCCTGGTCGAGCTCGACGGAATACTCGGTACTGAACACCGCCGCGGCGGCCGCAATATCCGGCGATGGGGCGAACTTGGGCTGACCGGCAATTGGGCCGCCCGCGAGATCGTACCCTATAGCTGGGCCATCGACGACAGCTTCGGTTTCTACCTGCAGAACGCCGTGCTGGATGGAAGCCACCGCTGGAATCCGGCGCTGCGCGAATTCGCGCATATCAACAATCCCGACGGGACGATCTACGATCACGGCCAGCAGATCCTCGACGCGCTGGCGAAAGATCCATTCGGTATTGCCGTGTCCAACATCCGCTATGCCGGGCCGGACGTGAAGGCGATTGCGCTCGCGGCCACCTCCGCCGGGCCGTTTTTGCAAGCGAGCAAGGAAACGCTGATCGA
>DDFE01000018.1:2867-7922 GCA_002336985.1 Sphingomonadales bacterium UBA1936 | reverse complement strand
GCGGTCGCGACATAGGATTGCGAGCAATTGGCAAATGAAGTGATCCGCCCGGCTCGCAAGTCCGCTTCGCAGCGCGCATAATCGACCCGGGTGTTGCCACGCGTGATGATGGTCGCATTGACCTGTTCCAGGTTCGGGGCGCGAAAGCCCTGGGCCCACGAACCCCGCAACCGTACGCCGTCGAGAACATCCCAAGAAGCGGCAACCTTTGGCTTCGCAACATCGCCAAAATCACTGTAACGTTCATATCGCCCGGCGAACTGAAACTCCAGTTTGCGCACCAACGGAATGTTCATATCCGGCGAAACGACTGGGACCACAAATTCTGCATAGGCGGACCCGACGGTACGCCCGCCGCGCGTGTCTGGTGTCGGGCTGACACCGTAAAGGTCGCTGGGCTGAAGCGTATTTGTGACCGTGTCGAGCCAGGTGATGGTCCCGTCGACGTGTTCATCGCGATCATCGAGCTGTGTATCGCGCCGGATTTCCGCGCCCGCCGCCATACCGACGGCGCCGCCGGGTAGCATAAACAGCGCGGTGTTCGAGACTTTCAGATCGGCGAGCGCCAAAGTCGTCTTGTCGCGCCGGACCGCAACGATGCCGATCGAATTCAACGCCGCCTGGCTGCTAATCGTCGTATCGGCACCAGACGGGTCAATCAGATTGCCGCCATTAAACGGATTGTACGCGTCCGGCGTCGACAGCGCGAGGTTGCGCTGAAGCGCTGTCGCACTGATCCCAGGCTGCCTGTCGATGATCTCGGCTTCGGAATACAGCGCTGCCGCTTCCCATTTGAAGTTGCCGAGCGAGCCGCGAAGACCGGCTAGGAAGCGGAACTGGGTGTTCTCGACCTTCACCTCGCCCGGCCCAAGGTCGGAAAATCGGTAATTGACAATTGTCACGGGCAGGCCTGCAGCCGAGATGTTTAGCCCCGCGACGCGGTTTGGATTGGCCGTGCCGTTGCTGAACACAGTGGGACCGAACGGATTCCAGTAGTTTGAGGCCGGAACCGTCATGCGGATCGACCCTATGCTAAACACGCTGTCCTGCAGGCTCCGAGTTTCCGCGAGGTAATAACCGGCCTCGGTGAACAGGGTCAGATTGTCGGTTAGGTCATAGTGCGAATTAAGGAAAAGATTCACCCGTTTCAGGGACGGGATCACTGAGATTGGGTAATTGGCCTGAGCGTCCGAGCGCAAATTCCGGTCAGCCGCAGCAGTCGCCCGGTTTCCGTCATCGATGCAGATGCCGTTTCCGATCGTCAACTGGCAGCCCGCATTTGCATTGGGCTGAATATGGAACTGGCCCGAAGCGTTAGTCAGTGCGACACCATTGCTGCGTATCGTACCCGAGGCCGAGGGCGTCTGAAAATCGCCCCACGCGCTCAGAGTGCTGCGCCGGTCGAGCGTGGCCAAACCTTCAAAGGCCGTGCCGACGAACAGCGGGCGCTTGTCGGCGGAGGAGGTGAAGCTTTGGTCTGTCGACTTGAGTGCGGTGCGATCGGTGTATGAAAAGGACAGAGTGAAGTTTCCGCGGCCTTCGGAGAAATTGTGACCGAGCAGGCCGCTGACCTGAAATTCACGGAGCGACGTCCCCTCGGCGCCACCATATTGCGCCTCTAAGTTGCCGCCTTCGACATTGTCGCGCAGCACCGTGTTCACGACGCCCGCAACGGCGTCTGCGCCATAGATTGCGGCCGCCCCGTCGCGAAGCACCTCCAACCGGGAAAGGCCCTTAACTGGGATGGCGTTGGTGTTGTACGTAATGACCGGCACAAGGTTCTCGTCGGCCTGACTACCGGGATGCTGCACGACGCGGCGACCGTTCAGCAGGACGAGCGTGTTCCCAACACCTAGGTTTCGGAGATTGACCGATCCGACGTCACCGCGCGCAAAGTTGCTGCTCGTAGCGCCGTTGGTGCTGTTGAAAGACACGTCACCCATTTGCGGTATCGTGCGAAACAACTCGTCGCCCGAGACGGTACCCGTCGTTGCGATCTGCTTTTCGTCGATCACCGTGACAGGAAGAGCCTCGACAACCTTGGCACCGCGGATTTGCGAACCTACGACGACAATGTCGGGGCCATCGATGCGGTCAGATGCGTCTGCAGGCGTCGGCTGCGCAAACGCCGGTCGCGCGCACAATGCAAGCAGCGACGTCGCCGACAGAATAACGGTTTTTTTGTTCGTAATTTTTCGCATGATTCCCCCCATCTTCGATTACCGCCGCCGCCCGGAGGTCATCCGCAATGTCAGCGTGCATCCTACAACCTACGAGCCCCCCGCTCCCAAGCCGTCCATGTCGAGAATTCTAATTTGTTCGCAGATTGTAGAATAAAATTCTGGCCACTATGCCAAAAATGTCAATAATTTTTTGTGCGTTGACGATGATATTTGATTATTCCGTCAGCTGGAGCCGCGACCGGATCGCCCTTGTATCTGGCGGCGGGGTTAACAAGGTTCATTCCGCCGGCGCAGCATCTCAACGCTTTTTAGCAGGGCGTCACCATCAGCGCCCGAACGACACCTAAATTGCAAACGGCGGTGACGAGTACGAATTCAGAGGCTCATGACGGATGGTTCGAGCTTGATGAAACGGGCTCCGATTCAGACAATTTCTCACCCTTTTGGGCTCTGTACAGCGTTCATCCGGCAGTCCGTTCGCTATCGATCATGGTTTGTTTGACTATGCGAGACGGCACTGACAGCACGAAAACCGACATGGCATTGCGAGGAGCGACATAGCGGTCGTCATTGTTCACTGGTGTACAGAGACTATGGCGATAATTTTTCAGCCCGAGCATTGCCGCGGGGCGATTGCGTCACGTCGCGTTGTCCCAGAGTTTAACGGACATGCCGTCGCGTGCTCGCACAAGTTAGCACCAACATTGTAGAAGCAAATTTGGCATCTTAGACTGGAACGGGAATGGCAAGAACAGCGGAGATAGCGGCCATAATCGAGGTGCTCGTCGACAGCGACCAGTCTACCAAAGCGGAACGGGCGCTGCCATTGTCTGCTATCCGATCCGCGGACCGTCTGAGAAACGCGAAGTTTTGATCGCAACCCTTCACCCAGAGACGCGATGGCAAGATGCCGAATGGGCGATAGTCGAACCAGCGTGATGCAGCATCCTCGAGTACCGTCGCCGACATTCGGCGGTCGTTCCAACTGAGGATCAGGAACCCGTCCGGCGCCAAGGCAGTCGCGCAGGCTTGTAACGCGGCAAGCTGTTCGGAGCGGCGGTTGACGCCAAACCCAAGGACTCCGGCAAGCACGATCGTCTTGAAGCGGATCGTGGGAAGGAGACTGCCAAGATTGACGATACTTCCGACGATGTGGCGGTCAGGCACGCCGAAGCGAGCCGCCTTCTGATCGCAGTCGATCGTCCAGCAGATGCCGCCGTCCGCTTCCAGGATGTCGGGATAGTCGATCGTGTAAGCCTGGGTGCCGACAAACAAGATATCGCCCCCTCGTGCAGCCACTTCCGGAAAAACGGCTTGCCGCAGTACGGCGCGATCCGGAGCGCGCGCGATGTCAGTCGTTCGCCCATTGGCGGTCATCATCGAGCGACGGATCAATTTGCGGATGGCGCCTTTACGGGGCAGTACCAACCCCGTCTCTCGCAACACATTGCTTGCGCGACGGTCGGTCCAGAGATCCAAGTTTGACGTGCTGTCAGCGTGTACGTTGACCATGCAGTGTATCCCCCCAGTCGGTGCGACCCCCTCGTCCAGGCGTCACGGAGTATACGCGGCGCGGCGCACTGCCCCTCGCAACTGCCAATGTTCCAGAATCGATTTTAGTGCTTCCAACGGTCGGCATCTCCGTTGCGCGACAGTCCGATCGAGCTATACGCAGCCAGCAGCGCCGGAGAGCCCTATTGATCGACCGTAAAGACCGGATACGCCAGCTGATCGAACGGTGGCGCGATGACGATGGCGCGACCTATCGGAGCTGGTTTCTGTGGGACGAGCGTATCAAGAATTTCAGGTCGATCCGCCGCGGCATTGCTCAGGTGGTCGCTGAAATCGAGGCGGGTCGGTTCGGTGTTGCCTATCGCGGCTCATCGCTCGAAACCATCGTCCATTCGATCGCCGAACAGCGGCAAATCTTCAGGGGCGCCGACCACGCATTTTTGTGGAAACCCAAACTTCGCATTCCCGACATTTACGAAAATCCTGGCAATCAACGCGCGTTCGGCCGATTGCTCGACAAATGTTCGTGTTGCGACAATGCCGAAGATGTCATCGGACACATCCGCGAAATCGATGGACTGAAGATAAAGGGGCTTGGGCCCGCCGTCGCCAACATTCTGTATTTTCTTCATCCCACTTTCATCCCGCCGTTCAACACGGCCATCGTCAACGGGTATAATGCCCTGACCGGGTCGAAGGTTAAACTGGGCAGTTGGGAGCAGTTCCTGGCGATGCGAAGCGGCGTCCTCGATCTCAACGACGATCACCGTGACCTGCTGTCGAACGACCTGGGCGCGGTTGGCGGCTTGTTGTTCGACATCGGGTCGAGCCGTTATCCGGTCCCTCCCATGGATGATGGCGATATGGGCGATTGGGCATCGCGCCTTGAAAGGGCACGGGCCGAAGCGGCGACGCTCAGCAAGGCTCAGCTTGCCCAAGGCGAAAACGAACGCACACATAGCGAAATTCAGGCGTGGTTGCGTGACCTTGGGTTTGCGCTCGGCTATGACGTCTGGATGGCGGCCAACGATCGTGGGCGGCTGCATGAGGGTGTTCCGCTTGGGCAAAACTGCCTCGAACATTTGCCCCTCCCGATCGCGACGTCACCAGGCGCGGACGCAATACGCCTGATCGACGTCCTCTGGCTCGAACGTGGCGCAGCGAATGTTGTCGCCGCCTTCGAGGTCGAACACTCAACCTCGATTTACTCGGGCATCGTCAGGATGCTCGACCTCGCGCTCAGCGGCAGCGAGCTTCAATCGGCAGCAGGGTTGTTTCTCGTCGCACCCGACGCGCGCGAGTCTGACGTGCGTGCACAGATCGCGCGACCGGCGTTCAGCCGGATCGGCGATCTCGACAT
>DDFE01000018.1:0-2848 GCA_002336985.1 Sphingomonadales bacterium UBA1936 | reverse complement strand
CAGGAGAGGACGTCGAAGACCATGACAAGAGGATTGAACGCAATCGCGGCATTGGCGCTCGTCGTGCCGTCGATTGGTTGGGCGCATGCCGGTCACGGGAACCCGGCTGCATCCGCTGTCAGGGCGCAACTGGCACGATATATGGCCGCAGTTGAAAAGCTCGACGCGACCGGAACGGAAGACCTGTTCACTCCAGATTCTCAGATCTTCGAGACAGGAAGCGCGGAAGGGAGTTATGCGAACTATCTCGCTCACCATCTCAAACCCGAGCTTGCGGAATTCAAATCCTTCAAATTTTCCGACTACAAAGTGAGTGTCCGCTTTGAAGGGCCTGTGGCGCTCGCGACCGAGACGTATCGCTTTCGGATCGAGCCGAGGTTAGGCGAACCGGTTGAACGGGTCGGCGTCGCCACAAGCGTGCTGCGCAACGTTGACGGAACGTGGAAAATCATCGTCATGCACAACAGCGGACGACGGCCGAAGGCGCCGTGAGAATATCGCACGCGCGAAATTGCCTAATGCCCTTGATTCAGGCCGTTGATCGCATCGCCCAAGTCTTTGCGTGAACAATTTGAACTGGTTCTACTGCGTGCGGATTGTATTCAAATTGTATTCATACGAGAACAGTGAATGACTTGACCAAACCGAATTGACTTCCTCTCCCTCAGGGAGCATTTCGACACCGATATGAAATTTCTGCTGCGCCATTTCCTGCTCCTGGGGGTCATTCTTGGCCTCGCGGGGCAAGGCGTGGCGTTTGCTGCTCCACGCTGCGCGTTGATGCAAATGGAACAGGCGTCGACGAAGGCCGCGCCGATGGCCGGAGTGCCCGATTGCGACATGGGCCAACACAGAACGGACAAAGGCTCCACGCCCTGCAAGGACATGACGCCAGGTTGTCTCGCTATGGCAGGATGCGCGGCTTTGGTTGCCGTCGATAGCCTGACCCCGACGGTCCCGGCGCCGCCGCTCGTGGCGAGCGTCGAACTCTGGCCGGCAACGCCGGTTCTGCTTGGGCGCAGCATCGCCCCCGACCCGGATCCTCCTTCGCTCCTTGGCTGAACCAACCAGCGCTCAGCGGCCTCACGCCGTTCCGCGCTCAAACGCGATTCAACCAAGGATATTCAACATGAAGACTCTGCTTTCGATTGCCGCCGCCCTTGCGGCGTTCACCTCCACGTCGGCGGCGCTTGCCAGCGACACGCCTGCGTCTGGCGGCCACTATGAATGGCGGTCACAACCGCAGTTCGGCCCACGCGCTCCGTTGCGCGCTGCCGTCCGCGTATGGGTGGGCGATACCCAAACAGTCGCCAGTTGCGACTGCGCGATGATGCACGAAACCGCGATGGCGGCGGATTGCATGGCAATGCCGCACAAGGGCACTGGTCCCACCAACGGATGATGCCCTGAGCTGACCAGTCCAACCGGCGAAGCGCGACCGCGCTCCGCCGGTTGGCTGGCAGCCGGTTGGCATGTCCCCTTGCTGGAACGGGGCGACATCATGCGACTTTTGATTTCCGCAGCGTTGCTCAGCGTCATGCCAATGGCGGCATGGGCTGACCCGCTGTCCTTCAACGCGGCACTTGAACGTGCGGCGGCCAATGCGCCGTCCGTCAAGGCGAACGCGGCGGGGGTCGATGCCTCGCGCTCGGCGTCGATCGCCGCCGGTCGACTTCCCGATCCGACACTATCGGTCGGTCTGGATAATTTCCCCGTTTCGGGGCCGCCCGCCTTCACCTTCAACCGCGATAGCATGACGATGGCGCGCGTCGGCATCGAACAGGCGTTCCCCAATCCCGCCAAGCGGCGCGCTCAGCGCGGGCGGGCGCAGGCCGACATCGGCGTGGCCGAAGCCGGTCTGGCGGTGGAAACGCAGACTGTGCGGCTCGAGACCGCGCTGGCGTGGGTCGATCTCTATTACGCAAAGCGCCGGTTAGCGCAGCTCCAGTTGCTCGACGCGAGCCTGAACGATCTTCAAGACACGGTGTCGGCACGGCTGGCCTCCGGCGCGGCCCGCCCGTCCCAATCCCTGGAGCCGGAGCAATTGCGGGCAGCGGTCAACGACCGGCGCAGCGAGCTGACCGCCGAAGTCGCCAAGGCACAAGCAAGGCTCGTGCGCCTGACGGGTGACGCGCAAGCCGACGTGTCCGGCAATCCGCCCGTTCTCGAAGTCGATGGCGCGGTGCTTCGCGCCGGGCTGGCGTCGCTGCCGCGCTTGCAAGCGCTCGATGCCGACGCGCGCGTCGCCGACGCCGGTACCGAGCTCGCGCGCGCCGACAAGCGGCCGGACTGGCGTGTCAACACCTCCTATGGCCGCCGCGATCCGCTCTATGGCGATATGGTCTCGGTCGGCGTGAGCATCGACCTGCCCTTCTTCGGCAAACGGCGGCAAGATCCGCTGATCGCGGCCCGCGAGAGTCAAGCAAGCCGCGCAAGGTTGATGCGCGATGCGGGCGAGCGCGAGCTGCTCGCCGCGCTCGATAGCGACCTTGCCGATCACGCCATGCACCACCAGCGGCTGACGAACGCGCGAACGGTGCTGGTGCCGCTCGCCAAGCGCCGGGGCGAACTCGACATGGCGAGCTATGCGGCAGGCAAGCTCGATCTCGGCAGCGCGTTGCTTTCGACCCTGGCACTGGCCGAGGCCGAGGTCGATGCGCTGTCGCGCGAGGCCGATGTCGCGCGCGACGCGATCAGGATCAATTTTACTTATGGGCCAATGACAAACGGGGGAGTGCGGCCATGAGCATGGACGCGACAACGGCGGTGCGCTGGCGCGCAGGCATCATGGCGGCGGTGTTGGTCGCTGGCGGCGGCGGGTACTGGCTCGGGCAGCGCGGCGGATCGT
>DDFE01000177.1:3058-4890 GCA_002336985.1 Sphingomonadales bacterium UBA1936 | reverse complement strand
TCCATCGCCGGTTCGTCGCCGAGATGCGCTTCTTCGATCGCATCCTGCAGCACCAGCTTCGCCGTCGAGAGCAGCACCGCGAGTTCGGGACGCGTCAGGCCCTGCCCGTCCTGGGCGCGGCGCGACAACAGGTCGTTCGACGGGAGCCCTTCGACCGCGCGGTCGAGCCAGCCGGTCGTCTCGAATGTCTCGACGATCCGCACCAGCGACGGCACCGTCGCCGCACCGCCGCGCTCGGCGATCGAGAGCGCCAGCGTCTGGAGGCGATTGTCCTCCAGCACCAGTTCGGCAACCTGATCGGTCATCTTCGCCAGCAGCGTATTGCGCTTCGGCATTGCCAGCGCGCCCTTCGCCACTTCGGAATTGAGCGCGATCTTGATGTTCACCTCATTGTCCGAACAATCGACGCCGGCCGAATTGTCGATGAAGTCGGTGTTGATCCGCCCGCCACGCAGCGAGAAGGCTATACGCGCCGCCTGTGTCACGCCGAGGTTCGCGCCCTCACCAATCGCGGTCGCACGAACATCTTCCGCGTTGACGCGCAGGCCGTCGTTCGCGGGATCGCCGACCTGTCCGTGGGTCTCGCTCGCGGCCTTCACATAAGTGCCGATGCCGCCAAACCAGATGAGGTCGACCGGCGCCTTTAGGATGGCCGAAATCAGCGCGGCCGGTTCGATATCGGTCGCATCGATGTCGAGCGCGATCCGCGCCTCCTTCGTCAATTTGATCGACTTGGCGCTACGCGGATAGACGCCGCCGCCTTTCGAAATCAGCGACGCGTCGTAATCGGCCCATGACGAGCGCGGCTTTTCGAACATCAGCTTGCGTTCGTGCCAGCTGGACGCAGGGTCGGGGTTGGGATCGATGAAGATGTGGCGGTGATCGAACGCCGCCACGATCTTGAGTTCGGACGACAGCAGCATGCCGTTGCCAAAGACGTCGCCCGACATGTCCCCGCACCCAACGACGCGGATAGGCTGGGTCTGCACATCGACACCGCGTTCGGCGAAGTGGCGCTGGACCGAAACCCAGGCACCCTTGGCCGTGATGCCCATCGCCTTGTGATCGTACCCGACCGAACCGCCGCTGGCGAAAGCGTCGCCCAGCCAGAAATTATGGTCGATGGCGATCGCGTTGGCGACATCGCTGAACGTCGCCGTACCCTTGTCCGCGGCAACGACGAAATAGGGATCGTCGCCGTCACGGATGACGACGTCGCGCGGATGCACGACCTTGCCGCCGACGATATTGTCGGTGACGGACAAGAGCGTACGGATGAAGATGCGATAGCTCTCCGTCCCCTCTGCCAGCCATGCGTCGCGGTCGGCGGCCGGATTGGGAAGCAGCTTGGGGAAGAAGCCGCCCTTCGCTCCTGTCGGCACGATGACCGCATTCTTCACGCGCTGTGCCTTCATCAGGCCGAGGATTTCCGTGCGGAAGTCGTCGCGCCGGTCGGACCAGCGCAAGCCGCCACGCGCAACCGGACCCGCGCGCAGGTGGATGCCCTCGACGCGCGGCGAATAGACCCAGATCTCGCGCCACGGCACGGGTGCGGGCAGGCCTGGCACCTTGCCGCTGTCGAACTTGAACGCAATAGCGGTTTGTCCGGCAGCCGCGTAGAAATTGGTACGCAGTGCCGCACGGACGACGGCACGAAGCAAACGCAGGACACGATCCTCGTCGATTGCTGCCACCTGTGCGAGCCCGCGTTCGATCGCACGCTCGGCGTCCGCCTGCGCATCGTCGCGATTGCGCATCGCAGGATCGTGCAAGGCTGCAAACAGGTCGATGATGGCGCGCGCGATATGCGGATGACGGCGCAGCGCGTCGAC
>DDFE01000177.1:592-2970 GCA_002336985.1 Sphingomonadales bacterium UBA1936 | reverse complement strand
CCCAGGTTCTCGGTGAGCAGCGTCGAGACTTCCTCGACCACCTTGAAACCGAAATTCTCGAGCGCCGGAACGACATCGGACAGGGTAACGGCCGTCAGGCTGTACAGCTTGAGCCGCAAACGGCCTGGCGCGTCATCATCATTGCGGTACAGGCGGACCTGCCGGTCGGAAAGTTCGGCAAGGGCCGCAAGACGACGGATATCGCGCGCCGCCTCATCCGGACCAGCTCCGGTCCGGTACGCCGAAGGGAAAGCCTCGGCAAACCGCAGTGCCAAACGGGTAGCGCCCGATGTCTCGCCAGCCGCAACCAGACTCGCTTCCACCGCTTCTGACCAGCCGCGCACCATAGCGACCAGCGCGGCGCGGAGCCGCGCTTCGTCGGGATCACGCGCCGACTGACGCCGGTCGATCGTGTAACGGATCAGCGCGACTGCATCGTCGCCCATGTCGACAGACCAGCTAAGCAAGGTTCCGTCCGATGCGTCGCAAATCATGTCAGAGATTGAGACACGGCGCGCTGTCGTCAGTTCATCGCGTGGCAACCACACGAACGCGAACATGTGCCGGTCGAGCGCGTCGTGCGTCAGCACCAGTTCTGCCCGCGGACGGTCCGACAGCGACATCGCGGTCAGGGTCAGGCGTTCAAGGGTTGCGCTGTCGAGTGCAAGCAACAGGTCGTGCGGCAAGTCGGTCAGCGCATGCGCGAGCGATTTGCCCGCATGACCATCGGGCGCGAAGTCGTACTTCGCCATCAGCGCGCCGAGGCGGTTGCGCAGGACAGGAATGGTTTCGGGCGCTGCCGCCAGCGCGTTACTGGTCCACAGGCCGGCCTGGATCGTCACGCCATCGGCAGCGGGCGTAATGATGAGGTCGAGGGGCGCATGGCGATGCACGGTCGAAATCGCATTGGATTTGGCCAGCATCGGTGCCTGGTGTGCCGACAGCCAGTCGCGCGCCTTGTGCCGCTGTTCGGGCGCCAGAATGGCATCGCCGATCGCACTGGCGATACCGAACGCGGACTTGATCCCGCCCTTGGCCGGATAATGCGCCGAGCTCAGCAGCGTGAAATTGCCCTCAAGGAACCAGTGCAGCAATGCGGCGCCCTCGCAATCGCCGAGGCGCACGGCTTCATCCGCCATCACCGCCTTCATCTTGCCCCAGTCGGTGACCGCCGCGCGTACATGGCGAAGCGCCGTCGCGATTGCCGTTTCCAGGTCCTTGCGAACCAGCGCGTCACCGCGCTCGGTCTCCATATAGACCAGCGACGTGCGGATGCCCTTGGCATCGAGCTTTTCGAAACATTCGTCTGCACCGCGCGCAACGCCGACGACGGGGTGCAGGATACGGTCGATCGGCAGGCCGCGTGCGGTGATCGCGTTCGCGATCGAGTCGACAAGGAACGGCATGTCGTCGTTGACGACCGCCACCCGCATCAGCCGCCGTCCGTCCGAACCGGTACCGCTCTCGATCCGAATCGCAGGATCCCGTCCGCGACGGGCGGCAAGCGCTTCGAGCACGAGTTCGGCCGCCGCCTTCCGGTCGTCGGCGTCGAAATTGGCGATCTCACCGGGCAAGGCCCCGGCGACGAGTGCCTTGGCCAAAGCCTTGAGCTGGGGGGAATCGGAAGTATCTGCGGCAGGAATCGCGCGGTCGGCAGCCATGTGTCGGGCATCCGTATCGTTGTCGTTGCGTTGGCGCAGCTATGCGCCCGCTTGACGATGACCTCAAGGCGTTGAAACTTAATTACGCGCCCGAAAAGGCGATTTCTTTTAGCCGGTGATGTGTTTCAGCGCGCGGTCGAGAAGCGACTTGTCTTCCGGCGTCACACCGATGATCGCGACCCGGTCCGGATCGACGCGGCGCGCGACCAGAACGACGAACTCGTCGTTGCCGGGCAGCGTCAGGTAAGCCTGCACGGGCAGCTCACGCGCAGCTTCGCGGTGGGCATTGATGGGCGCGGGTTTGTCGGCAGGGCGGCGTTCACGACGCTCCGCCGCAACGACGGCTTTCAGGCCACCGGGGAAGCTTTCGAGGAACAAGCGCATTCCGCCGGTCGGCAGTTCGCGGCGTCTTGCGAAGCTGAGGGCGGCTGCAAATTCGGTGATGCGCGTCTTGTCGTAATTGCTGCCGAAGATCAGCTTCACGACCGGCGTCATCGGTGCGCGGTCCTGCTTGCGGATCTTCGCATCGGACAGCAGATCGACATATTCGTCCGGCCGCGCTTCCGCGATGACCGCGAAATCATAGGCGCCGCCCAGCGCGCGATAGAGCGCAGCGCGTCCACGGGTGTCGGCGGTCAGTGCAGCGTCGGCGGATTCGCGCGCCGCCGCCAGCCAGTCGGCCAGTGCGTCGCTGTCGTCGAGTTCGGGCGCATCGTC
>DDFE01000177.1:0-539 GCA_002336985.1 Sphingomonadales bacterium UBA1936 | reverse complement strand
TCCGACGAGAACGGCAACAGGATGCCGCGATACATGGCGTAATTGCCGCGCGCGTTGACGAATTCCGCTTCGAACCCGATCGGGGCGCGGTTGGCGATGATCTGGAGATGATGGTCGGTCAGGCGCGACAGCAACGACCGCGCCGGCACCTGCGCGACACTGTCCACCGTGACCGGAAGCCCGCATTCCTCGCGCAGCCGTTCGCCCAGCCAGGCAATTGCAGGCTCTTCGCCCGAACGCGTGAAGTCGAGCAGCACGCTCGACGCGCTGAAATCATTGTTGATGACGCCGAGCTCGAGGTCGTCGACCGACGGGTAGGATCGGCCGTTCAGCAACGAGACCCAGTAGTTGTAGGCGCGCACATGCATGCGCCGCTCGTCGGTGCCGATGACGACGGGCGTTTCGACGACCGCGTCCTGCGCGCCCGCACCAACCCCGGTCTCTGCAATGTCGCGGCTGGTCTCGTCCGCGAAATCCTGCAGCCTGTCCATCGACGCCAAATCCCCAATGCCGTGCACGGAACACGATGCTCCAGTGCC
>DDFE01000107.1:3049-11538 GCA_002336985.1 Sphingomonadales bacterium UBA1936 | reverse complement strand
CACCGGCTGCCAAGGGCAACAAGGCTGTCGGCGGTGGCGTGATCATCGCCGTTCTCGCTGCTGCTGCAGTGATCGCCGGCATCGTGATCGCAGCTGACAGCGGCGGTTCGGCTACCAGCCGCTAATTGCTGCTGACGATTTATGAAAAGGGCGGGGACCGAAAAGTCTCCGCCCTTTTTATTTGCCTGATTGGGATCCTATCGCCGGGTACGGCGATTGGGCCGTCGGCTATCTTCTGCGGCTTCCGAGAAGGCAGTGGTGCCGGTAATCGTCCGTGAATAGCGATCGATCCGCGTGGTCAGCCGTGAGGCAACGCGGTTTTGAATCCGGCTGTCGATGCGTGCCAGTGGTTGGGTGTTTGGGTTATCAATCTGCCGCTGCCGCTCCCCGACCTTGCCAACCGCCGAATCCGCGACACGTCCTTGCTGAGTGGGGTCGTCGGCTTGCTGGCTCGGCTGGACAACTGAGCGCACAGGAAGTGCCTGCTGGGCGGTTGCGCCCATGGGTATGGCCAGTAGCAAGAGCCATCCTGCCGAAAACGCCCGCATCATTTCGCAGCCCCCGCATCCACGATGCCGTTAACCGGCGTCAGTTGCACATAATCGAATTGCCCAGAAAGACCCCTAACGGTTTCCGAGGGCTGTGCGACGAGTGTCAGCACCTGGACGGGGCATCCTTGTGGCACAGTGAACATGCCCTCGAACCGTCCTTTCGCCCGATCGGAACTGGGCACAGATATACGGCCGATCTCGCGCCCTTCCTGGCAGCTTAGCAGCCAATACGGACGCGAGTTTTCGGCCTGGTCAATACCGGTGCTATGACCCACGAGCCGGTAGATCCCGGGTGGAAGCAGTTGCGTCTGCTGGAGCAACCGCCCGCCGATCATCGCGGGCGCAGCGAAATCGAAAATGCCTTGCGACCCGGTTCGCTGAAGCGAACTGCTGACGCCGGTTGATTGAAGGACAGTCCAGTCGAACGCCGTCGGATTGTCCGTCTGTATCGCGAAACGGGGATCACGTGACATACGGCGATCGACGCCGCTACGAATGCTGGCATAATAGTTCCAGGCGTCGGTAGGAAGGCCGGCGCTAGTGAGCCTGGCAACCATATTTGCTTGGGCCGCATCCGGTATGTTGCCGCCGGCACGTGCGATACTCATCAGCATTTGTGCGATCGACCGGGGATCGACACCTTTGGCCGCCGCGACGTGGACGATGAACGCTTCGCTCCAGGCGGGCTTCGCCAGCAACGTTTTGATCAGTGGTACCCGGATTTCCGGATCGTTGCTTGCCGAGGCCAGGACAGGAAACAGCATTTCCGCCAGACTGGGCGTAACGCGAAGGGCCGTGTCATAATGCTTCAATGCTCCGGCAACATCGTTGCGTTGCACCGCGTCCTCGATTGCCCACAGCTGCGTCTGGATATCGCGCCGGGACAACGCTTCGGCATATCCGAATGCCTGGCGGGCGATCTTGTCCTGACCCTTGATCTGCGCATTCAAGCCCAGCGTGGATGCGGCGACTATGGTTGTCGGGTCTTGCTGAAGGGCCAAGCGAGCCAACACGTCTGCCTCGGACCGGTCGCGTGACGTTGCCTCGGGATCGGCGCGGAACGCGGCAGCAAGCGCCGTGATGCGCCCGTCGTAAGGTGCCAGTTGATGCGCGGCTGCCGCATTCGACGACCTCATCAGGAAGGCCATCGAATGGGTTACCGAAAACGCGCCCAAAATCCCGATTGCGGCAGCAGTCGGGGCCCGGACGATCCAGCGCTTCGGCATCCTCGTCGCCGTTCGCTTTGCGGACCTATCGCTGCGTGAGCGTTTCGTCGGCGCGGCCATAGTTATAGCCATATTCATAGCCATATCCGTAATGCGCCTTCCGCGCCTCGAACTTGGTTAGCACGCCACCGAAAATACGTGCATTTGCAGATGCTAGGCGGGCAATCGCAGTCTTTACCAGGCTCGACCGGATGCCGTGCGATTCGACGGCATAGATCACGCCTTCGACTCGGCCTGCGATCAGCGGAGCGTCGGCAAGACCCATGACCGGCGGGGAGTCGATCACGACATGGTCATAGGTCTCGAGCAACCGCTCGATCAGCAATGCGAGGCGCGTACCCGTCAGCAGTTCCGCCGCGTTCGGCGGGATCGGGCCCGCCGACATGGCCGTGAAACCCAGGTCGCTCATCGGGAAGGTGAGCGCAGCGATGTTCTCCTCACCCGACAGGAAGTTGCTCAAGCCGTGGTCGTGATCGACGCCGCCGAGATGATGGACCGAGGGTGAACGCATGTCGCCATCGACGAGGATAACCTTGCGTTTTGCTCGGGTGAGCGTCGTCGCAAGAGCAAGCGCGGTCGTTGACTTGCCCTCGCCTGGCCGGGTCGATGTGACTGCGAACGTTCGCGGAACGCCATGTTCGGTCGTGAACGCCAGGTTGGTCTGAATCGCGATATAGGCGTCGACCAGCTCGGACTTGCGGTCGAGCAAGGCCTCCTTCGGCGTTCCGCCGTCGGCCACCTTCGGCACCGAACCAAGAAGCGGCAAGCCGAGACGGCGTTGCAATTCGGTCGGGTCGGAAATCGCCTCGTCCATCTGCTCGAGCGCAAGTGCGATAGCCGCGCCCAGCCCAAGGCCGACAAGCAGCGCAATGGCGAGATTGAGGAACATGCGCGGACTCGACGGCTTCTGCGGAACGTCGGCGGGATCAACAACCGATATGTTGTTGACACCGACGCCGCCCGCGACGCCGATTTCCTTGAAGCGCTGGAGCAGCCCATCATAAAGAGCGCGATTTGTATCAACTTCCTGCTGATAGATGTTGTACTGAATACTACGTCGACGAAGATCGAGATAACTGCCCTTGAGTTGATCGACTTTGCCCTGAAGAGCCTGTTCACGCCCCTGTGCTTCGCGATATTCGGCGAGCAACGAACCGGAGACACGGCCTTCCTCGCGGGCAATTGAACGATCCAGCTGATCGATCTGTGATTGCAGGGCTTTTGCGGCCGGATATCCCGGTTCGAATTGCGTCATCAGCCGCTGATAATCGGCGGCCAGTTCGGCTCGTTTCTGACGCAGATTGTTAATTGCCTGATTGCGCAAAGCTTCCGCCGACGCGCCGGAACGGCCGGCTTGCTGATAGCGTGCTTCCGCCTGAATCCTGTCGGCAATCGCCTGAGAAAGCGCACGATTCAACTCGGCGAGGTCGTCGGCGACGATGGGACGTTCCGATGTTGTTTTGCCATCGCCTGTCGACTGCGCGGGCAAGTTGATGATGCGCTGCGCCGATGCATAGGCCACCAGCTGGCGTTGCGACGTATCGAGACGTTCTTTCAATTGCCCAAGTTGCTGCTGAAGCAGGTCGCGGCCATATGCTGTGGCTTGAACCTTCCGCTCGAGGTTGGTCTGAATGAAATTGACGGCCCAGGCGTTGGCGACCTTGGCGGAAAAAGACGGATCCGGACTGGTAAAGCCAACGGCGACGAGGCGTGAAAGTCGCGTTGGCGAGACATCGAGATGGTCGAGCAAGATTTCGCCGGCAACCCGTTGCCGCACATCGCGGCCAGCGGCGCCATAACGGTTGCCAACGAGCTGGAATGCCGCGCGGCTATCCGACTTTCCGAACATTTCAAAGAACTTGGGATCATCGACCACGCGCAGTTGCGTTGCAACGCGCTCCGACAGGATCCTTGAGCGAAGCAGACCGTATTGCGTCTGGTAGAATTCCTGATCGGCAACGCTCGTTTCGCGTTCCACCCCCTGGAAGTCCGTAACCTTGCTGGAATCGCGCGAGATCTCGACGCTGACGACGGCCGTGTATTTCGGCGTCATCAGCAAGGTCGCGATGAGGCCGATCATGACACAGGCAATGGTTGTACCAAAGATCACATAACGCCAACGCAGCGCGATGCGCAGGTACTGCTGAATGACCGAGAGCCTATGCTCCTCGGCCGTTTCCGCTGGCGATTGATCTATAACCATCTGATTGACAGGTGACCCGCTACGCATGTCCGATGCAACGAAATTCATGATAACGGCCGATCTACCTTTGTATGATCGCGATAAGCGGAGCTGCAAGCAGCGCTGACAGCGAAACGAAGTCCTTGAAGAGGCGCCGCTGTGGCGAATCGCCGACAACTATTACGTCATTCGCATAGACGGGCGGATCGTCATAGGCGCCCCGGCGTATTGCCGCGACGTTGTAAAGTCCGGCCATTTTCTGCGTTCCAACGGTCCGCAAGATCACGACATCATCCTGGCGGGCGAATTCCGACAGACCCTTAGCTGAAGCGATAGCGCGCATCAGGGTCATCTGGTTCGTGACCGGATACAGCCCCGGCTCGACCACCTGGCCATCAATCGTCACAACCTGACTGACCGAACTCTTGATGTTCACGGTTACTTCCGGATTGCGGACATAACGCGCGCGCAGCGTGGCCTCGATCGCCCGTGCAAGTTCTTCCGAGGTCTTGCCCCGGGCATCGATCGTGCCGGCGAGCGGCATCGAGATTCGGCCGCTGGCGTCAACTTGAATTTCCCGGCTCAGGTCGGGAACATTGAAGACATCGACAAGAATTGTGTCGAGCGGACCGATAAGCGAAGGCCGGTCCGCAGCCGTCAAATCATTGCGATCCGGTGCCGGCAGCGCGGAAGTATCGTTCACCACTTTTAGCCGTGCGCTGCTTTCAAGCGGCATACGACCGCCGCACCCGGCCGTGAAGCATGCCAGCAAGATCAATAAAGCAACATTACGCATAAACGAAGTTTTCCGGCGACGGGTGGGGAGATGCCGTCCCTATAGGTGGCGACCGGACTGCGGTAAAGCCGGGCCGGAAGCAAAGTCTTTTCTCGCCAGCCATACGGCAGTGACGGTCAGAACCGCCATTATCAAGGGCGTCCGCGCAGGATAGTCGACCGCGCTTGCCAAACCGGTTAGCAAAATCGCCGCCGACCCGACTTTTGGCAGAGGGTTTCGCATGATGGGCCGTGCCCGCCAGGACCGCACCGACGCGATACCCCACCAGATGAGGGCGCCGGCAAGAATCAGCAATCCAACTACACCACCATCAAGCACGACTTCCAGCAGGTCATTGTGGGCATGGTTGAAATAGACCGGGGAGAGCAGGGCAAACGGTTCATGGATCCGGAAAACGGGATCGAAACTTCCATAGCCGCTCCCGGCTGGAAAATAGGTTTCGAACAGCGTCATTACGGTCGGGAGTGCTTGGCCGCGCATGTCCTGAGCGGCGTCGATGGTCAGAACGCGATTGATCGAGACGGCCCGGTTGGCAGCAAAACTCAGAACAGCTACCGCGACAATCGCTGCGCCAATCAAGCCGATGGCCGCCGGGGCTACCCATCGCGGATAGCGAGCGACCGCGTTTCCGATGCCGCGCCATGAAATGATCGTGCCGAGTCCCAGCCCCAACAGGCCCACGATCAAGCCGGCGCGGGATCCGCTGGCCAAAATGCAAAGGGCAAAAAGTACCGTCAGTCCCAGCGCTACAGGCACGCGCCATTTTTGTTGCCGCTTGCCCGAAAAGGCCCAAGCGGGCGCAATGATGCATCCGATAGCGAGCAAAAGAGCGAAGTGATTGCGATTGTTAAAAAATCCGCTGACCTCGACCGGACCGTTGTCACCGAACGGCGTCCCGATATTGACGCCCGAGAATTGCGCCAAGCCCACGAGCATTGAGATCGTGATGACGAACAACAGAGCGTCTGGGGTGCGCCGGTGCTCGTTGTCGCTCAATTGAAGCATCAGGATCAATGTCGTGAGCGGGATGAGAAGTGCCCCGATGGCATTCAGCGTAGCGCCCGGGACGAGGGTGATCGGCCGCCATGGCTGGGGTCCTCCCGCAATCGTGGCGGCCTGGGAAAAGAACGAGCGGCCGGGTAGTGCCTGCCATAGAGCAGGCGGCAATGGTATCAGTTGGAGTGCCGGCAGCGCGATGCAGGCGAGCAGGATAAGCCAGACCGCTTTTGCCTCGGCAAGCGCGGGCCGCGGACCGAAAAGCACCGCAACGATCATGATAAGTGTTGCGCCGCCTCGCACAATGACTTGGCCGGAAACATCCGCGCGTGCAGAACCGCCGGCAATCAACAAGAGTAGGAAAAATGCTACAAGCAGTGTGAGTGGCAAACTGGGAGTGAATGCCAGCCGGGATCGGGAGGTTATGGGCATCACCCGCCTCTACGGGATCGCGCGAACAGGCGGAATACTTAAATCCGGCCCAAGAAAGCTGGCGACGGCAGCGGAGCCGAAAGCCACCTCAAACCCCGTGATATGATCGAAACCAATCGACGAATTTCGGCAAGCCTGCCTCCAAAGCGGTTTTTGGAGCGTAACCCAGATCGCGCGTTATGGCTTCGATGTCGGCAAAGGTCGCTGGCACGTCGCCAGGTTGCATCGGCAGAAATTCGCGGATCGCGGTCTTGCCGGTCGCGTCTTCGAGGATATCGATGAAGTAGGTCAGCGCTTCGGGGCGGCTGTTGCCGATGTTGTAGAGCGCATGTGGTGCCATGCTGCCGCCAGGCTTGGCTGCCGCATCGTCGGCTGGGGGGCGATCAATGCAGGCAAGAACGCCCGCTACGATATCGTCGATATAGGTGAAGTCGCGGCGCATGTTGCCGTGATTGAACATTTTGATCGGTTCACCCGCAAGGATTGCCTTGGTGAACAGCCATGGCGCCATGTCCGGGCGGCCCCAGGCGCCATAGACAGTAAAGAAGCGCAGGCCGGTCAGCGGAATGCGATAGAGATGTGCATAGGCCTCGCTCATCAACTCGTCGGACTTCTTGGTAGCGGCATAGAGCGAGACAGGGTGGTCGACGCGGTCGTCGACGCTGAACGGCATCTTCGTGTTGCCGCCATAGACCGACGACGACGAGGCATAGATCATCGGCACGCCGCGCGCGCGCGCCAGTTCGAGCAGGTTCAAATGCCCTGCGAGGTTGGAACGGACGTAGGCACGCGGGTTGTCGAGACTGTGGCGTACCCCCGCTTGCGCCCCCAGGTGGACGATGCTGTCGAAAGAGATTCCGGCCATCGCCGCATCGAACCCGGCATCATCGGCGAAGTCGATTTGGCGGAAGTCGAACCCTGCCGTGCCGATGTCGGCCAGCCGGTCGCGTTTCAGCTGAACGTCGTAATATGGGTTGAGATTGTCGACGCCCGTGACCGTGTCGCCGCGCGCGATGAGGGCGCGCGTCACGGCATGACTTATGAAGCCTGCCGCACCGGTGATGAGGACGTTCAAGCTGCGGCATCCCGTACTGCACCCACGGCCGCGCGGCGCAGACGATCGTTGATCGCCAAGCCGAGACCATCGTCGGGAACGGGCGCGATGGCAATGCGCGGGGCCGGGCCCGCGTCGGCGGCGTGGAGCAGGTCGAACAAGCGGGCAGCAGCTTCGACGCTGTCGCCCGACGCGCTGAGCGAGACATCGCCGGGAACGGGGCCGAAGCCGATCAGGGTTTCGCCTGGCTGCGCCGCGATCGCGTTCAGGCGGAGGGGTTTTGAGGGGGCGTAGTGGGCAGCGAGTTGGCCGGGCGCTTCGATCGCTGCGTCATCAAGGGAACGGGCCGCACCCCGGATAAGGTCCAGGGTGACAAGGAGAGGGCCTGGGCGGAGCAGGCGCACCAGCTCTTCATCGGCTGCAACGATCGTCGATTCGATTCCGCCAGGTGTCGCGCCGTCGTCGATGATCAGAGGGATGCGGCCGTCGAGGCTGCGCAAGACATGCCCGGCGCGTGTGGGGCTGAGCGTGCCGCTGGCGTTGGCGCTGGGGGCGGCGAGGGGGCGGCCGCATGCGCGCAGCAGCGCCTGCATGGCTCGGTGCGCGGGAACGCGGAGGGCCACGGTGCCGAGGCCCGCAGTCGTCAGTTTCGCGATGCCGGCATCAGGGCGAAGCGGCACAACGATGGTCAGCGGACCCGGCCAGTGGGTCTTGGCGAGGGTGACCGCGGTGTCGGAGAAATCGCCGATAATCTGCGCAGACGCCAGGTCCGGCACATGTACAATCAAGGGGTTGAAGGAGGGACGTCCCTTTGCCGCGTAAATCGCTGCGACCGCCGTGTCCGAGGTCGCATCGCCCGCCAGGCCATAAACGGTTTCGGTCGGAACAGCGACGATGCCTCCATGCGCAACGACATCTAAGGCGGTGGTAATCGCCTGGTCTCCGAAAGGCATAATTCGCGTCAGCACGGATCAGGCCGCACCCCAGACGTCGTACGCGGTCTTGCCGGAGCGCTCGCCCGTGGACTCGATTTGAAGATGTCGTGATCGACCAACACAATCATCGTTTCGCATTCCGCGAGCGCGGTGTCGATATCGATCGGCGGGAAGCGTCTTGGCGCATGTGAAATTGTTCAATCTTCGGTCACGAGCCCAGCGCTAGTGTCTTGTCGCCGATAAACGCCGCAATGATGCTTTGGGAATGCTGTTTTGATTGACGTTTACGTAAGCTATGGCATGGGCGACGCATGACC
>DDFE01000107.1:0-3004 GCA_002336985.1 Sphingomonadales bacterium UBA1936 | reverse complement strand
GATACCGGCGTCGCCATGCCTGCGGGCTTCGACGCCGCGTACAAGGCCTATGTCGAGGGCGGCTGGGGTTCTCTCGACGCATCGGAAGCCTATGGCGGGCAGGGGCTTGGCTTCATCATGCAGACCATCGTGTTCGAGGATCTCGGCACGGCGAACATGGCGTTCACGTTGTGCCCGATCCTGTCATCGGGCGCGATCGAGGCGATCCACGCGCATGGGTCGCCCGAGCAGCAGGAAAAATACCTGCCCAAGTTGATCAGCGGCGAATGGACGGGGACGATGAATCTGACCGAGCCGCAGGCTGGATCGGATGTCGGTGCGCTGCGCACGACCGCCGCGCCGAACGCCGACGGCAGTTGGTCGATCAAGGGTACGAAAATCTTCATCACCTTCGGCGATCACGATTTGACCGACAACATCGTCCATCTCGTCCTCGCACGCACGCCTGACGCGCCTGCGGGAACCAGGGGAATTTCCCTGTTCCTGGTGCCCAAGTTCCGGCCCGATGCCGACGGCAATTTCACCGAAGCCAACGATGCGCGCTGCGTGTCGATCGAACACAAGCTGGGTATCAACGCCTCGCCGACCTGCGTGATGAGCTATGGTGACAATGGCGATTGCAAGGGCTGGCTGATCGGCCCGGAGATGGGTGGCATGCGCGCCATGTTCACGATGATGAACAATGCGCGGCTGAACGTAGGTAGCCAAGGCGTGCAGATCGCCGAACGCGCGACGCAGGCGGCGCTCGCCTATGCGGCGGAGCGCGTGCAGGGCAAGCCGATCATCGAGCATCCCGATGTCCGCCGTATGCTGCTGCGCATGAAGGCGCTGACGCAGGGCGCTCGGGCGCTGCTTTACGCCGCGGCGGCGAATGTCGATCGCGCGCGGACGGGCGATATAGCCGCCAAGGCGCGGGTCGATTTGCTGACTCCGCTGGTGAAGTCATGGGGCACCGACGTCGGCTGTGAGGTTTCGTCGCTGTGCGTGCAAGTGCACGGCGGCATGGGCTTCATCGAGGAGACCGGCGTCGCGCAATATTACCGCGATGCCCGTATCGCGCCGATCTACGAGGGTACGAACGGTATTCAGGCGGCGGACCTCGTCGGGCGCAAGCTGACGGGTGACGGCGGTGCAGCGCTGGCGGCGCTCGTTGCCGATGTTCGTGCCGAGGCTGAGGGCGAAGCGGCGCTGTCGCACCTGACCGACGCGGTCGAATCGGCGGCGGCCTGGATGCTGTCGGCGAGCAACGAGGACCGTCTCGCGGGCAGCTATCCCTTCCTCGACATGGTCGCGGTAATGGCGGTGGGCGGATTGCTGGCGCAGCAAGGGCGAATGGCCGCGAAGCGGCTGGCGGCTAGCGAGGGGGATCCCAAGTTCCTCAAGGCCAAGGTCGCGAGCACCAGGTTCTTCCTGGACCACATCGTCTCCGAAGCGCTGGGCAAGGCCGCCTCGGCGACCGCCGGCGCCGCGGGGCTCTACGCGCTGACCGCGGAGGAACTTGCGGCCTGACGACGCGACCCTATCTCCTTGGGTAAAGGAGAATTCCTCATGACGACTGAGACCGCAACGCTTGCTGCAGGGTGCTTCTGGTGTGTCGAGGCCGTGTTCGACGGGCTTGCCGGCGTCGAAAGCGTCGAAAGCGGCTATATCGGCGGCCACACCGCCAATCCGAATTACAGGGAAGTCTGCTCCGGCGCGACCGGGCATGCCGAGGCGATCCGGATCGTGTTCGATCCCGCCATCATCTCGTTCGACGAGGTTCTCGACATCTTTTTTGAAATCCACGATCCGACGCAGTTGAACCGCCAGGGTAACGATGTGGGCACGCAATATCGTTCGGCGATCTTCCCGCATTCGCCAGAGCAGGAAGCGGCTGCACGCGCTGCCATTGCGCGCGCTCAGGCAGACCATGCGCAGCCGATCGTGACGACCATCGAGCCGCTGGCCGACTGGTACGTCGCCGAGGATTATCACCAGGAATATTTCGAGCGGGAAGGCGCGGCCAACCCTTATTGCCAGGTCGTCGTCGCGCCAAAGCTTGCGAAGTTCCGCAAGAAGCACGCCGACCGGTTGAAGGGCGTCGCGGTCTAGCCCTTGCGATAGCTCCCGTCGGCGATCGCGCGCCACCAGGGTTCATTGTCGAGGTACCAGCGCACGGTCATGGCCAGCCCGTCCTCGAACCCGTATTGCGGCTTGTAACCGAGTTCGCCCGCGATCTTGCGTTCGTCGATCGCATAGCGGCGGTCGTGGCCGGGCCGGTCGGTGACGAAGGTGCGCAGTTCGTGCGTCGATCCGCCTTTGCCCGCGGGGGCGTCGGGGAAGCGCGCAGC
This sequence comes from Sphingomonadales bacterium UBA1936, assembly GCA_002336985.1. Lineage (GTDB taxonomy): Bacteria > Pseudomonadota > Alphaproteobacteria > Sphingomonadales > Sphingomonadaceae > Sphingomonas_O. The sequence goes on along the minus strand of DDFE01000107.1, from coordinate 674 downwards.
CAGGTTCGGATCGGCAGCGAAAGCCGCGTCGACGGCCTCGCAGATCGCGTCGATGACCTTCAGGTTCGGCAGTTCCTCGCCGCCGCCGACATTGTAGGTTTCGCCGACCCTGCCGTCCGACAGGACGAGATTGATCGCCCGGCAATGGTCGTCGACGTGCAGCCAGTCGCGCCGGTTCATGCCATCGCCATAGATCGGCAGCGCGCGGCCGGACAGCGCATTGATCAGGAACAGCGGGATCAGTTTTTCGGGAAACTGGTACGGGCCGTAGTTGTTCGAACAATTGGTCGTCGTGACCTGAAGCCCATAGGTGTGGTGATAGGCGCGGACGAGGTGGTCCGACGCGGCCTTCGACGCCGAATAGGGCGAATTGGGCGCATAAGGCGTGTTCTCGTGGAAAGCTGGGTCGGTTTCGCTGAGCGAGCCGAACACCTCGTCGGTCGAGATGTGATGGAACCGGTGCGGCATGCCCGAACCTGAAAGCCACTTGGCGCGTGCGACCTTCAGCAGATTGTGCGTGCCGTCGATGTTGGTCGACAGGAATTCGTCCGGGCCGCTGATCGAGCGGTCGACATGGCTCTCAGCCGCGAAATGGACCAGCGTGTCGATGGCGTGGTCGTCGAGCAGGCGCGTCATCAGCGCCTCGTCGCGGATATCACCCGCAACGAGTTCGA
>DDFE01000168.1 GCA_002336985.1 Sphingomonadales bacterium UBA1936 | reverse complement strand
GAACTGGGTATCAAGACCGTCGCGGTGCATTCCACCGCCGACGCCGACGCCATGCATGTGCGCCTTGCGGACGAGGCGATCTGCATCGGACCGCCGGCTGCCGCCGACAGCTATCTGAACATCCCCGCGATCATTTCCGCTGCCGAAATTTCCGGCGCGGATGCCATCCACCCGGGGTACGGGTTCCTCAGCGAAAACGCGCGTTTCGCCGAGATCATCGAGGAACACGGCATCATCTTCATCGGGCCGAAGCCCGAACATATCCGCACGATGGGCGACAAGATCGAGGCGAAGCGGACCGCGGGCGCGCTCGGCCTGCCGCTCGTGCCCGGTTCCGACGGCCCGATCAGCGACCTTGCCGAAGCGAAGGCGATCGCGGCGAAGGCGGGTTATCCCGTCATCATCAAGGCGGCCTCGGGCGGCGGTGGACGCGGGATGAAGGTCTGCACGTCCGAGGATCAGCTCGAAACCCTGATGCAACAGGCCGGCAGCGAGGCGAAAGCCGCGTTTGGCGACGCGACCGTCTATCTGGAAAAATACCTCGGCAACCCGCGTCACATCGAGTTCCAGGTGTTCGGCGACGGCAACGGCAGCGCCATCCACCTGGGCGAGCGTGATTGCAGCCTGCAGCGCCGCCACCAGAAGGTTCTGGAGGAAGCCCCTTCCCCGGTCATCAGCGCAGCGGAACGCGCGCACATGGGCGGCATCGTCGCGAAAGCGATGGCCGACATGGGTTACCGCGGCGCAGGGACCATCGAGTTCCTGTGGGAAGACGGCGAGTTCTACTTCATCGAGATGAACACCCGCCTGCAGGTCGAACATCCGGTGACCGAAATGATCACGGGCATCGACCTGGTCCGCGAACAGATCCGCGTCGCGGAGGGCCTTCCGCTCAGCATCACGCAAGAAGAGGTCGAGTTCACCGGCCACGCGATCGAATGCCGCATCAATGCGGAGGATCCAAAGACCTTCGCGCCCTCACCGGGGCTGGTGAAGGCGTTCCATGCGCCCGGCGGCCTGCACGTCCGTTTCGATAGCGGCCTCTACACCGGCTATCGCATCCCGCCCTATTACGACAGCATGATCGGCAAGCTGATCGTGTACGGCAAGACGCGAGAAGCCGCGCTGATGCGCCTGCGCCGCGCGCTGGAGGAAACGGTGATCGAGGGTGTGAAGACCACCATCCCGCTCCACCAGGCCCTGATCGCCAATCCGGATGTCCAGGACGGCGCATACACGATCAAGTGGCTCGAAGACTGGCTGGCGGAACAGGAATGACGCCGACACGCCGCACGGTCGTATTCGGAGGGCTGGGCGCTTCGCTGCTGCTTCCGTCGTGCGCGACGATCCCTTCGTGGGACGATGCCGACGCGCTGGGCGTACTCGAAGCCAAGTCAGGCGGGCGCCTGGGCGTTGCGATCATCGACACCGGAACCGGCCGCATGATCGGCCATCGCGCCGCCGAGCGTTTCGGCATGTGTTCCACATTCAAGCTGCCGCTTGCCGCGGTCATTCTTGCCGAAATCGATGCAGGCCGAATGAAGGCCGACCAGTGGGTGCCCTACGGCCCTGCCGACATGGTCCCGGTCCACCCGGTGACCGGCCCGAACCTGCCGAAGGGTGGCATGACCCTGATCGCTCTGGCCGAGGGTGCGCAAAAGGTTAGCGATAACGTCGCCGCGAACCTGATGCTGCGCCTGCTGGGTGGTCCGCAGGGCTTCACCGCCAAGCTGCGCGATATCGGCGACGGCGTGTCGCGGCTGGACCGGTACGAACCCGCCATGAACCTGGTGATGCCGGGCGACATTCATGACACGACCTCGCCCGAGGCCATGGCGCGCATTATCGCGCATATCTTCGCGGGGTCCGTACTCACGCCAGCGTCGCTCAATCTGCTGACGGAGTGGATGGTGGGCACAAAGACCGGCGTACGGCGCATTCGTGCCGGTCTCCCGGCCGGATGGCGCGCCGGTGACAAGACCGGGAGCGCCATCGATGTCCGCCCGAATCCGATGGTGAACAAGCTCAACGACGTCGCAATCGTCTTTCCGCCGAACCGGGCACCGATCGTCATCGCGGCCTATTTCGACGCAGCGGCGCACTTCGAAAAAACCCGCCCCAGCGACGAAGCCGTCCTTGCGCACGTCGGCCGCATTGCCGCGGGAGCATTCGCATGATCATCGTCACCGGTACCGTGCTCGCGAAGCCCGATACGTTCGACGAGATACTGGCGATCAGCACCGAACACGTCCTGCGTTCGCGCGCGGAGCCCGGCTGCATCAGCCATGCGGTGATGCGCGATACGGAGGAGCCGCTGCGCCTCCATTTCCTCGAGCGCTGGCAGGACATGGCCGTGCTGAAGGCCCATTTCGTCGTGCCCGCGTCGCGCGAGTTCGGCGGCAACCTCGCCCGCCTTTCGGCCGAGCCGCCGTCGATGCAACTCCATGACGCGACGGAGGTGTCGCCGCGTTGAGCGCCGTTGCGATCCGGCCCGTCGCCCCCGGCGACGACGCGGCCATCGCAACGATCTACGCGCACCATGTCCTGCACGGCACGGCGACGTTCGACCTGGAGCCACCCCCGCCCGCCTTTTGGGCCAACAAGATCGCGGCGATCACGACACAGGGCCACCCCTTCCTGGTCGCGGACGCAGGCGAAGTCCTCGGCTACGCCTATGCGACACCGTTCCGCGATCGTCCGGCCTATGCGCGGACCTGCGAGAACAGCATCTACGTCCGCGCCGACGTAGTGGGGCGTGGCATCGGGTCGGTGCTGATTGGCGCACTCATCGAGGCCGCGTCCGAAAGCGGTTTTCACGAAATGCTTGCGGTCATCGGCGGCGGCGAACCCGCATCGGTCGCGCTTCACGCAAAGGCGGGATTCCGCCATGCGGGCCGCATGGAGCGGGTCGGCGAAAAGTTCGGCCAGCTGCTCGACACCGTCTACATGCAACGGACACTATCGACCGGCGATTGACTCATTTCGATATTTCGACGAATATCGAAATAATGAATGAAGACCTGACCGTCGCGGCATTGGCAGCACTGGCGCAAAAGCATCGCCTGCAGGCGTTCCGGTTCCTCGTGCAGCACGGATCGGACGGTGCTGCGGCCGGCGATATCGCGCAGCACATGGGCGTTCCGCCTTCGTCGCTGTCGTTCCACCTCGCGCAGCTGGAACACGCGGGATTGATAACGCGCGTCCGCCAAGGGCGGTCGCTCATCTATTCGGCGAATTACGCCGCGATGACGGCGCTTGTCGGCTATCTCACCGAAAATTGCTGCGGCGGGCGAGAAACCTGCCTGCCCGGACAGGCCGCATGAAACGCCTGCTGGTCGCCGAAGCGATCGGCACCAGCCTGCTCGTCGCGACCGTCATCGGTTCGGGGATCATGGCGCAGACCATGTCGGGCGGGAACGGCGCCGTGGCGCTGCTCGGTAACACCGCCGCCACCGGCGCGGTCCTTTATGTGCTGATCACCCTGCTGGGCCCGATTTCGGGCGCGCAGTTCAATCCGGCGGTGACATTGCTGCTGGCACGGCGCAACCGGCCGGTCATCATCATCGTGCAATTCGCGGCGGCGATCGCTGGTACCGTGATCGCACATCTGATGTTCGGGCACACCGTCGTGGAAGCGGGAACGAACGCGCGCAGCGGCCCGGCGATCTGGCTCGGCGAATTCGTCGCGACCTTCGGCCTGTTGATGACGATCCGCCTCGGCCAGCGCTTCCGCCCGGACTCGGTCGCCGCACTCGTCGCGGCGTGGATAGTGGCCGGATACTGGTTCACCTCGTCGACCAGCTTCGCCAACCCCGCCGTAACCCTGGCGCGCGCGTTGACCGAAAGCTTTTCGGGCATCCGCATGGTGGATGTGCCCGGGTTCATGATCGCGCAAATGGCTGGCGCGGCAACAGGATTTGTGCTGAGCGGCTGGCTCGTTTCGACACCGGACATTTTGGAGGAACAGCCCCTATGAAGGCCATAATCTGGCACAACCCCGCGTGCGGCACGTCGCGCAAGACGCTGGCGATCCTGCAGGAAACGCCGGGCGTCGATGTCGAAATCGTCGAATATCTCAAGACGCCGCCCACGCGCGAACGGTTAAGCGGCCTTTACGCCAAGGCAGGCATCACGCCGCGTGAAGGATTGCGGACCACCAATTCCCCTGCGGCCGAACTGGTCGCCGAACTCGGCATCGCGGACCCGGCGACGCCCGACGACGCCGTGCTCGACGCGATGATGGCGCACCCCGCGCTGATCCAGCGGCCCCTGGTCGAAACCGAAAAGGGCGTCCGCCTGTGCCGGCCGCAGGATGTCGTCCGCGAAATTCTTTGAGGTTCCGGTCAAGCTGCCGGTTTAATTCATTGTAGAGCCACATTGCGCGGACTAGGCGCGCGGGCAGATGCGCGCCCTGTCCTTCCCGTCGTCGCCAAACCGGCGTCGCATTGTCGCGTTCATCCTCACGCTGATCATCGAGGCGCTGTTCCTCGCGGCGTTCCTCGTCCCGTTCCCGGAATACCAGAAAAAGGTGGAGGCCGTCCTTACCACCATCTCCCTGCGTCCGGCCGAAAAAGCGGAGGCATCGCACCAGCAGACCAAGGCGCGGGCGAAGTCGGCCGCCAAGGCCGCCGCCCCGCAAAAGACACAGCCGCCGCAGCCGGTCGATCCGAAGGCGCTCACCCCGCCCTATGTGAAGATGAGCCGCGAGGATTTCGCCGCGGGCGACATATCGAAGCTCCCCTCACACAAGGGTGAAGGCGATACAGGCCAGGACACCGCTACGTCATCCTATGGCCCCGGCGAGGGACCGAACGGCGCACCGCTCTATAACGCTGCATGGTACCGCGAACCGACGGCGGGCGAGCTTGCGCTCTACCTGAAAAACAACATCCCGCCGAACAGCTCCGCGATGATCATGTGCCAGACCGCGCCGAACTATAAGGTCGAGAATTGCCGCGGCCTTGGCGAAAACCCGCCCGGTTCCGGCCTTGCCAGCGCGCTAAGACAGGCGTCGTGGCAGTTCAAGGTCGTGCCGCCGCGCGTCGGCGGCAAGCCGATTATCGGCGCCTGGGTCCGCATCCTGTTTACCTGGACCGAAAAATGATCCGTCCCAAAACGGATCACACACGCAACTGTCTCTAAAGCGACGTTATTCTCTCATGGAAGCGTAACACCGCCCCGCCATCGCCGCCCCAGCGCAGGGTCGCGCTTACTGTCTATGGGGTATTCACATGAACCGTTTCTTCGCCGCCGCGGTCGCGCTCAGCGCCGCTGCCGTCTCGCCCGCCCATGCCGTCGTCATCGGCACTGCGGATTCGTCCAACAGCTATCCGTTCGGCGCCTATTCGGCATCGTACTTCCAGCAGATCTACAACAAGAGCGCGTTTTCGGCGCCGATCAGCATCAACAAGCTGACCTTCTACAACACGCTCAGCCCGGCGAGCACGCGCCCGCTGACCGACACGTTCACGATCTTCCTGTCGACGATCAGCGCGGCGGTGACCGGTTTCGGCCAGACGAACATCCCGTTCGGCGATCTCCCGACCTATACGCAGGTCTTCACCGGCAAGCTGCAGACCAACGTCAACGGCCGCCTCGACATCGTGCTCGACACCGCGTTCAACTATGACCCGACGCAGGGTAATCTGCTGATGACGGTCCGCGATTTCGACTTCGGTTCGGGCGGCAACCTGTTCCTCGACACCGACAACAACATCGGCACGACGAACATCCGCACGTCGCAGTTCCAGTATCCCTGGAACACGGGCCTCGTCACCGGCTTCAACGATGTGGCGGCGGTTCCGGAACCCGCGACCTGGGCGATGATGATCGGCGGCTTCGGCATGATGGGCGGCGCGATGCGCTATCGCCGCCGCAAGATCAGCGTCAGCTTCGCCTGATTACGATGATGGAGATGCCGCCGGCCGAAAGGCTGGCGGCGTTTTCGCGTCAGCCGTGCGCCTCGGCGGACCGCGAACCGACTGCTTCCTCGCTCTCGATGATAGCGTCCTTGGGATCGGTGCTTTCAGGCATATCGGCCACCGGCTCGTCCGATTTCGGGCCGTACATCTTCAGATAGTGCGCCTGTTCGTTCGCGCTGGCAGGCATCCAGCCGCTGAAATAGTCGCGGATGAAGAACTTATCGCACCGGATACACGTCGTGTAGAGCCCGGACTCGCCCTTGCTCTTGCGCGGACGTTTCAACTTGTGGCCGAATATTGCACACCATAATCGGCGCATAGATCACTCCGGGCGCCGCGAGATTTTGCAGGCAGGCCACATATAACCGGGGCCGGAGTGCATTCAAGCATACCTTTGGTAATACCCTCCATTATGAAGGTTAACAGGGACTTAGGACAGGCTCCCTGGTACGCGGCGTCCACAGAAATGCCGCCGATGCGACGACCGCGAAGGCCCCCGCGAGTACGAATGCGGGCAGGTAGCTGCCATAGACGGTCCGGATAACCCCCGCACCGAACGCCGCGGTCGCCGCCCCTAGCTGATGCCCGGCAAGGATCCAGCCGAACAGGATCGTCCCGTCGCTGGGCCCGAACGCCTGCGTCGCGAGCTTCACGGTCGGCGGCACGGTCGCGATCCAGTCGAGGCCGAAGAAGATCGCGAAGATCGCCAGGTTGGTCGTGTTCCACTCGACGAACGGCAACACCATCAGCGACAGGCCACGGAGCCCATAATAGACGAACAGCAACTTGCGCGGGTCGTAGCGGTCGGTCAGCCAGCCCGACGCGGTCGTCCCGAACAGGTCGAACAGCCCCATGGCGGACAACAGCCCCGCCGCCGCGACCGGCGCGATGCCATGGTCGCCGCAATAGGCGATGAGGTGCGTCCCCACGAGGCCGTTGGTCGTCAGGCCGCAGACGAAGAAAGTGCCGAACAACAGCCAGAACACCGGCTGCTTCATCCCCCGCCCCAGCGCGGAGAAGGCAAGACCGACACTCGCCGCCTGCTTCATCGCGGGTGCGGGCGGCGTGTCGTCCGCCTCGCCGTGCCGCCGCGTCCCGACGTCGCCGGGATGTTCGGGGATCAGGAGCGCGACCAGCGGGATCAGCAGCGCACAGGCGATGCTGACCACCAGCACCACCGGCCGCCACGCCCCGCCCTGCGACAGCCAGGCGATGACCGGCAGGAAGACGAGCGCGCCAGTCGCTGTGCTGGCGCTCAGCAGCCCCATCACCAGCCCCTGCCGCGTCGCGAACCAGCGGTTGACGATCGCCGCGCCCAGCACGGACGCGACGGCCCCCGACCCGATCCCGGCCA
>DDFE01000226.1 GCA_002336985.1 Sphingomonadales bacterium UBA1936 | reverse complement strand
CCATGGTGACGGTCACGACCATCTCTTCGCGCGGGATCAGGTCCTCGTCCTCGATGCCGTCGGCGGCGGAGGTGATCTCGCTGCGGCGTGGCGTCGCGAATTCTTCGCGCACGGCGACCAGTTCCTCGCGCATGACCGCGTAGAGCTTCACGCGGTCGGCGAGGATCGCGAGCAATTCGGTGATGCTGTCGGCCAGCGTCGCCAGCTCCGCCCCGATTTCCTCGCGGCCAAGCGCGGTCAGGCGGGCGAGGCGAAGGTCGAGGATCGCCTTCACCTGCAGTTCGGACAGCTTGTAGGTGCTGGACCCCGCCTGCGGTTCGATCGCCTCGACCAGCTTGATGTACGGCAGGATCTCGCCAATCGGCCATTCGCGGGCGAGCAGGGCTTCGCGTGCGACGGCGGGCGAGGCCGAACCCCGGATGATGCGGACCACTTCGTCGACATTGGCGACGGCGACGACGAGACCGAGCAACAGATGCGCGCGCTCGCGGGCCTTCGCCAGTTCGAACTTCGAACGCCGCGTGATGACCTGTTCGCGGAACTTCACGAACGCTTCGATCATGTCGCGCAGGGTCAGCGTTTCCGGGCGGCCGCCACGGATGGCGAGCATGTTCGCCGGGAAGCTCGATTGCGCGGGCGTGTGGCGCCACAGCTGGTTGAGCACAACGTCGATCTGCCCGTCGCGCTTCAGGTCGATGACGACGCGCACGCCGTCGCGGTTCGATTCGTCGCGGATTTCGCTGACGCCCTCGATCCGCTTATCCTTGACCGCTTCGGCGATCTTTTCGACTAGGTTGTTCTTACCGGTCTGGAACGGTACCTCGGTCAGCACGATCGAGCGGCGGTCGTTGCGGCCTTCCTCGATGATGTGACGCGAGCGCACGAGGATCGAGCCGCGCCCAGTCGTGTACGCCGATTTCGCGCCGCCGGTGCCCAGGATCAGTGCGCCGGTCGGGAAATCGGGGGCGGGGACGTATTGCGTCAGTTCCTCCGACGTCAGCCCACTGTTTTCCATGAACGCGAGGCAGGCGTCGATGACTTCGCCCAGATTGTGCGGCGGGATGTTGGTCGCCATGCCGACGGCGATGCCGCCCGCACCGTTGACCAGCAGGTTGGGGAAGCGCGCGGGCAGGACTTGCGGCTCCTCACGCTGCGCGTCGTAATTCGGCTGGAAATCGACCGTGTCCTTGTCGACGTCGGCCAGCAGGAAGTTCGCGACCTTGGCCAGGCGTGCTTCGGTGTAGCGCATCGAGGCCGGCGGATCTGGATCCATCGATCCGAAATTACCCTGGCCGTCGATCAGCGGCAGGCGCATCGACCAGTCCTGCGTCATGCGCGCGAGTGCGTCATAGATCGCGCTGTCGCCGTGCGGATGGTAATTGCCCATCACGTCGCCGACGATCTTCGCCGACTTGCGGTACGGGCGCCCGGCGATGAAGCCGCCTTCCTGGCTGGCCCAGAGGATACGGCGATGCACGGGCTTCAGGCCGTCGCGCACGTCGGGCAGCGCGCGCGAGACGATGACGGACATGGCATAGTCGAGATAGCTCGACTTCATCTCGTCGACGATGTTGATCGGCGAAATATCGGAAGGGTCGGCGAGGATGGTCTCGTCGCTCATGGGACGTGCAAATCTTTCGGGTTACGATTGAGTGACAACCGCCCTAACGCGCCTTGGCCGCCGTGACCAGCCTCGCGTGCGCGCGCACGCGAGGCCATAGGGTGTATTACTGGCAGGCCTTCTTGTTGGCGTTGCCCGCCTTCGAACAATTGTAGGTGATCGTCTTGCCGGTCGACGTCTTGGTGGTGACCATGCGGCCGTTCGCCGTTGCCGACACGTGATGGACGGCGGGCTTTGCCGCGGGTGCCGCGGCGGGCTTGGACGTCATCGCGCTTGTCATGCGTGAAAATATCGACGGCTTTGCTGCCGGCGCTGTAGCGGGTTTTGCCGCGGCTGCGACAGCCGGATGCGCCTGTGCGGCAGGGGCAGGCGCGGGCGTCGCCGCTGCATTCGCAGTGGAGGCCATCAGGGCGGTCATGCTTACCAGGGTCAGAACGCGAAGTGTCATGCGATCCCTCATCATGTCGCGGCGCGTCCCTGCCTCGATTGCCAGGGTCATTACGGTCGCGGCAACCGCTACAGGCTCCCGGTCACCTGACTGGAAAATGAACAATCCGCGTGCAACCGGGCGGTTCGGCCCGCGTTCATCCGTCCAGTCCTAGCGGCCATGGGGAAAATGGCGTCACGCGCGCTTGTGCCGTGCCGACACGACGGTTAATCGGGGCGCCGAATGGTTCGCCTGCCCCAAGGAGATGGATGTGAAAACGCTGACCAACCTGGCGCTCGCCGCCGCACTCGCCACCGGCTTCGTCGCCGTGCCTGCCTATGCCAAGGAAAAGGCGCCCGCCGCGCCGGCCCAGAATTTCTCGAAGGAATTCCGCGCTGCTGCCGGGCCGCTGCAGAAGGCTTTGCAGGCAAAGGACAATGCGGCCGCACTGGCCGCGCTGCCCGCCGCGGAAGCCGCAGCATCGACGCCCGACGACAAATACACCGCGGGTCAGTTCCGTTATTCGATTTCGGCCAACCTGAAAGACGACAAGGGCATGACCGCCGGGGCCAAGGCGATGCTCGATAGCGGCGCCGCACCGGCCGCGGTCCTGGGGCCGCTCAACCTGCATCTGGGCCGCGAAGCATATTTTGCGAAGGATTACCCGACGGCCGAACGCTACCTAAGCGAGGCGATCAGGGTCGGTTCGAAGGCGCCGGATATTCTTATCCTGGCCGCCGACGTGCAGTTCAAGCAGAAGAAGTACCCGGCCGGTCTCGCCCTCGCCGAAGAAGCGGTGAATGCGCAAAAGGCTTCGGGTCAGCCGGTGTCGGAAGACTGGTATAACCGCGGCCTTGCCGCAGCCTATAACGCCAAGCTGGGCGCCGATGCCGTCAAATGGTCGAGCATGCTGGTGCGCGCCTATCCGACGGCGAGCAATTGGCGCAGTGCACTTGTGCTGTACCGTGACAGCAAGTCGCTCGATCCGCAGCTTACACTGGACGTCTATCGCCTGATGCGTATGACGAAGAGTATTGCCGGCGAGCGCGACTATTACGACTATGCCGCCATCGCGAGCGAGCGCGGCCTGCCCGGCGAGACCAAGGCGGTTGTCGATATGGCCGTTGCGTCGGACGCCAAGCTTGCGACCAGCAAGAACCTGGCAGAACTGCGCACCGCCGCAACGCCGAAGATCACCGCCGACCTCGCCAGCTTTCCTGCTTCGGAAAAAGCCGCCAACAGCGCCCCGACCGGCCGTGGTGCGATGGGCGTTGCCGACGGCTATCTGAGCTACGGCCAGGATGCCAAGGCGATCCCGATGTACCGCCTTGCCCTGCAGAAGGGCGGCATCGATGCAGACGCGGCGAACACGCGCCTCGGCATCGCGCTGGCTCGCTCGGGCGACAAGGAAGGTGCGAAGGCAGCGTTCCAGGCCGTAAAGGGCCCGCGCGCCGAGATCGCCAGTCTCTGGCTGCTTTACCTCGACGTTCCGCCGACGGCCTAAGTCCGGTTGTTACCGGTCCCCTTCCTCGGGGACCGGTACACCCGGTTTGGATTTAGAAGTCCGGATCGTCAGCGACGTCTTGACCCCCGCTACGTTGGGTGCGGGCGTGATGTGGGTCGTCAAAAACGCCTGAAATTCCTGAAGGTCGTGCGCCACGATCTTCAGCATGAAATCGATCTCGCCGTTAAGCATGTGGCATTCGCGCACCGCGTCGAGCGACGCGACGTGTGTTTCGAATGCGCGCAGATCGGCTTCTGCCTGGCTCTTGAGGCTCACCATTGCGAAGACGGTAATGCCATAGCCCAGTTTTACCGCATCCAGTTCGGCATGATAGCCGCGAATCGTGCCGTCTTCCTCCAGCCCCCTTACCCGGCGCAGGCACGGCGGCGCGGTCAGGCCCACCCGTGCGGCGAGTTCTACATTGGTCATTCGGCCGTCATGCTGCAATTCACGCAGAATCTGGCGGTCAATCGGGTCGAGCATGCGCTCCATCTCTCCGGCTATATCAAGATTTCGTGCCAGCATACCAATGCACAATTATATTACCATCCGTGGTTAACATGTCCCACCTTGTGACGTGCCATTTTGGACGCTTGCCAATGCACCGGCAGCCTATAGGCACAATCCCAACTTGGGTATTTGCATAAGCGGGCCGTGGCCCGTGTGGGGTCAAAGTAAAATATGTCAGCGCGTTTCGAATCGATGCTCGCGACTGCCATGGCGCTGGGTGACCGCCCGGGCGACGATGGTGCGTACATCGCATCGTGGCGCCAGATGGTCGATGTGCTCGCGCAGGCAGGGCCGGAGTTGCGCTCGTCGCTCCGCCTCGCAGCGGTGGAACAGCTTGTTGCTGCGCGTGGCGGTGTGCCCGCGCACGAGCGCCGCATGACCGCGGCCAGCCTTGCCGGGCGCACGCGCGACATGGACGTCGTCATGCTGTTCGCAACAGATGTGCCGGTTGTTGCCGCGCCGCTGCTGGCACGGCTCGAACTCGACAATGACGGTTGGCGCGCGGCCATACCGGCCCTGCCGCCCGCGTCGCGCAACATCCTGCGCAATCGCCGCGACTTGCCAGGTGCCGCAACCGAATTGCTGGCGCGTTTCGCCTCTGGTGACCTTGCTCTTCCCGCAAGCGACGGTGCAGCAGAAGCTGCGTCTTCTTCGGTCACGCAGATCCGCGACCTCGTCGACCGGATCGAGGCATATCGCCGGCGCATGCCGCAAGGCGTTCCGCCGGAAGACGAAAGTGGCGATCTTTCGACGGGTTTCGAGTTCGAAACTACGACAGACGGTATCATCGACTGGATCGACGGCGCGCCGCGCGAAGCCCTGGTCGGGCTGACGATCGGCGATATGGCCGAAATCGGTTGTGCCGGAGTGGACGGGCAGGCGGCAGGCGCCTGGCGCCGCCGCGCGCCGTTCCGTGACGCACGGTTGCTTGTCGATGGCGTGGGAGCAACCGGCGGCGACTGGCTGATCTCTGGCGCTCCGCTTTTCAATCCGCGTGATGGACGATTCTGCGGCTATCGGGGCACGGCGAGGCGGCCAGAGACCGGCGAGCGTGCGGGAGGCGCATCGGCGACGGCCGGCATAGCGCCGGATTCGCTGCGTCAGCTGGTCCACGAACTGCGGACGCCATTGAACGCGATCCAGGGTTTTGCGCAGATGATCGACCAGCAATTGCTGGGCCCGGTCGCGTTCGGATACCGGCAGCGCGCCCGGGCGATCGTTGCGGATACCGACCGGCTGACGACGCTGGTCGACGATCTGGACACCAATGCGCGGATCGACGGCGGTCAAATGGAGGCGGATGAGGCCGGGCAGGCCGACGTTGCGGCGATCGCGCAGACGATCGTCACCGAACATCGTGCCGTGCTGTCTGGCCGCGCGGTTGAACTGCATTTCGCTGACGCTGCACAGCCCGCGGTCGCCCGCGCCGCGTCGAAACCTGTCGAACGGATGCTGGCGCGGCTGATTAGCGCAGCGTCGGGTGTTGCGACGCCAGGCGAAACGATCGATGTCGCGATAGCGCCTTCGCCGCGCGGCATCGTGTTTTCGGTCTCGCGGCCTATATCGCTTGCAGGACGCGACGAGCGCGCCTTGCTCGACCCGGCTTATGGACCCGAGGGGGACTGGCCCGATGCGCCGCTGCTCGGCCTGGGCTTCACACTGCGCCTCGTCGCACGGCTGGCGGTACAGGCAGGTGGATCGCTCAAGATCCGGTCGGAACGTTTCGAACTGATCCTGCCAGATGTCGCTGCGACGATCGACGAGAAGACTGGTGGGCCCGGCAGGACTTGAACCCGCAACCTAGCCGTTATGAGCGGCCAGCTCTAACCAATTGAGCTACAGGCCCCACCGTGGCGCGCGCACCATTAGCGAAGCTAATTGCGAGACGCGCAAGGTCGGCCAGCACAGCGAAGCTGCGACTGACGGCGCGGCTTTGCCGCGACGTGGACCAGAACGCAAGCTGGAGCCGGAACACGTACAGTCCTTGCTTTTGCAGGCCCATCGCGGCAAAGCCGCGCCGTCGGTCGCTCCTCCGAGCGACGCATGCTTTCGGCGGGGAGTGGCGCAGGCTGGTAGCGCACCTGGTTTGGGACCAGGGGGTCGCAGGTTCGAATCCTGTCTCCCCGACCAAAAGCAACGTAACGACAGTCAGCGTCCCTATGCGGGGAGAATCCAAGCGATCATCTCAACGCTTGATGCAGGCCATCGATCGTCGGGTATCCCTTCGAATATTCCCCACCGTCTTTACCGTGCGCAAGCTGGACCGGGATCAGCCTTGCATCGAGAAACCGGCCGGCCTGGAACCGGGCATCGACGATAAACGACCGCCACGTCGGTGCCTTGTAGAAATCTTCGGCCTTGCGGGTCTGGAAGATGAAATTCCCCAGGCCGTGGAATAATGGTGCACCTCTGTATCGCTCGATGCCCTGCATCAGGGGCGCGCCGTGCCCAACGAATACAGCGGCACCAGCATCGATGCATCCGCGCGCGAACTGCCGCTGCCATTCCGGTGTGTCGGACTGGACCGGCTCCCAATAGTGATTGTGCAGGCAGAAGATAACCGTTGCGCCGTCCGCGCCTGCGGCTCGGATGGCGTCGAATGTGCGCGCGACGTCGGTGGGATCGAGAGCGCCTGATGCCAGCCGCCGCAGTTCCGCGACGCCCGGGCGCGTCGGTGTTGCTGCCGCGCCCTCACGGATCATGCCAGCCGCCGCGGAAACCAGCGCGACACTACCCGCCGGCGTCCGCTGGATTGCAGCTGCCGACGCTGCGGCGAGATCTCGCCCCGTGCCTGCATGGACGATGCCGCGCCGGTCGAGTGCATCGATCGCTGCGAGAATTCCCGTCGTGCCCAGATCCCAGGCATGATTATTGGCCGTCGTCACCATCGTCACGCCCAGCGATTTCAGGCAGTCGATGACCTCGGGCTTTGCTGCATGCAACACCTCCCCCTCACGGGTCGGCGGCCCGGCGCCCGGTCCGTCGATGGCGGTTTCGAGATCGGTGAATACGACGTCGGCACTCGTCAATTGCGCGCGGATCGCAGCCATGCCGGGCCAACCCGTCGTGCACAGATTTTGCTGGATCAACGATTGACCCAGCAATGTCACGCGGATCGGCCGCTGCCTGGCGGTCGCCGAAAACGCTGGCGTGACCGCAACGCCCAGAGAAGCTGCGATCAAGGTGCGCCGATCGAATATAGCTGCCTCCCAGCCTGTAAACCGTTTCATGGCATACCGAACACATGCTGTGCCGGACAACTCCATATCGATTCTGGTATATTATGATGAAATGGTGTCATCAGATTTCGTTTGCGTAACGCAGCGCTAGCGTGCCCCCGAATCGACAAGAACTCTCAGGGGGCGACCATGACCAACCGTACAGGCTTCAGCCGCAAAACCGGCCTTGCGTTAAGCGGCAGCATCATCGCATTGCTGTCGGCGGTTTCCGTACACGCACAGCCGGTGACCCCGGTTGCCGCTCAGGACGGGGCTGCCGAAGCGGAAACCGAGATCGTCGTTACGGGCTCACGTATCCAGCGCCGCGATACGTCCACGCTTGGGCCGCTGCTGACGTTGACGACCGAGGACATCGCCAAGTCCGGAACGGCATCACCCGGCGAACTGCTGCAACGGCTTCCATCGGCAGGTGTCAGCCTTAATTCCAATGGTACGCAGGGTACGTCGTACGGTGCCGCATCCATCAACCTGCGCTACCTTGGCGGCGGCGAAGGCAGCGGCAACCGCGTGCTGGTCCTTGTCGACGGACATCGCTGGGTCGATGCAGTCGGCCAGCGCGGCTTCCGTGACTTCGTCGACCTCAACACGATCCCGATGGGCATGATCGAGGGTGTGGAAGTCCTGAAGGATGGCGCTTCGGCAATCTACGGTGCGGATGCCATTGCCGGCGTCGTGAACATCAAGACGATCCAGCCGTTCGACGGTATTCGCGCGTCTACCCGTGCCGCGACGACCGACAGGGGCGATGGTGCAGAATATACCGCGATCCTGAATGTCGGAAAACGCTGGGAGCGCGCCTCGATCATCGTGTCGGGCAGCTATTTCAAGTCGGAAGCGATCCGGACCGACGCCCGCGACCTGACCACCACATCGCTGGTACCGGTGACCGCAGTCGGCACGAGCCCGGCCGGCCTGTTCATTCTACCCGGACTCGCCAGCAACGCCTATTTCGGCACGGCTGCGGGCTTTGCCAGCACGGCGACACCGGCAACCTATACCGGCGTGCCATACGGGGCAGGCTCGCTCGCGGACAACAGCCTGCGGACCGCTGCGCTGCCGGGCGACTTCTACAACACTCAGGCGCAGGGCATTTTCTCGACCGGTCCGTCGGAGCGCTATGGGATCTATGCGCGCTTCGGATATGAGATTGCCGACGATGTGAATTTCCACATCGATGGCCTGTACAACAAGCGCACTTCGGACCAGCTGTTCTCGCCCGTCCTTCTGGACATCGGCGGCACCGCGGGCACCGTCCGCGGCTTTGCGATACCGAATAACCAGGCGTTCAATCCGTTCGGCACGGCCAATGGTGTCCCGACTGCCAACGCGCTGGCCTTTGCGGCAACATCGGCATTCCGCATCCGTCGCGTGATGACCGAAGTGGGCAATCGCGATAATGTTCAGAGCGTCGAAACATGGCGCGGCGCCGCCGGTCTCGACGGCAAGTTCGGCCTGTTCGGCAACCGCTGGAGCTGGGACGTTTTCGCCAGCTATGCGAAGAACGAGATCCAGTCGGTCGCCCTGAACGGCATCAATTACGACAATCTGTTCCTCGGCATCGGCAATCCCGCCACCTGCGCCGCGACTGCGGGCTGCGTACCGATCAATCTTTTCGGGCCGATGACGGCGGCGCAGGCCGATTACATCCGCTTCACGACGCGCGAGTCCAACTACACCGAATTGTGGAATGCCGGCGCCAACCTGACCGGTACGATC
>DDFE01000109.1:9790-10560 GCA_002336985.1 Sphingomonadales bacterium UBA1936 | reverse complement strand
CGATGCCGATCGCCGCGGCAAGGCCCGCCGCCTCTTCGAGGCGCGCGTCCGCGTCGCGCGAATTCGCACCCGCACGCTCGGGAAGCACGACGAGCGCGCGAGCGCCCCGCGTGATCCCCTCCTCACGCCTGAAATCGACACCGGTACTCATGGAGTGATCAATCGTCGGCGTCGCCGGTCTGTTCCTCGGCGAGGTTCAGCGGATGCGCGGGCTGCACGGTCGATACGGCGTGCTTGTAGACCAGTTGCACCATGCCATCGCGCTGCAGCAGCATGCAGAACAGGTCATAGGCCGCGATTTCGCCCTGCAGCATCACGCCGTTCACCAGGAACATCGTCACCGGATTGTTCTGACGACGCACCGCGGTCAGGAAAATATCCTGCAATTGTTTGGGCTTGGCGTTATCTTCTGCGAAAGCCGCAGCAACGGGCGCCAGGTCGAGCGGGTTCGACGGCATCACCGTCGAAATCGCGTGCTTGTAGATAAGCTGCGACTGGCCGTCGCGCCGTAGCAGCACCGAAAAATTGTCGAACCAGGTGATGATTCCCTGGAGCTTCACACCCTTTACGAGGAACATCGTAACCGGTGTTTTCGCCTTGCGGACCGAGTTGAGAAACAGGTCCTGGAGGTTGTTGGGCTTGTCCGCCATCTTGTTTTTACCTTCTGCTCTTGGCGCGCCATGCGCAGTGCCAAGATAGCGGTTCAGGTTACACCCGCAAGACTCTCAATCGTCGTTTTCGTCGCGGTCCTCCGCAATCCCCAGAATCTT
>DDFE01000109.1:5445-9759 GCA_002336985.1 Sphingomonadales bacterium UBA1936 | reverse complement strand
CGCAAGGGGGCGCCCATGGCGATCGTCGCCGGCCCTCCCCCGGCGTCTGCCTGTGTCACTTCCGACGGAAGCAGGTCGACTTCGATCCGACCGATCCGCTCGCCGGGGGCAAGGATGATGGTGCGTTCGACGACGTTTCGCAGCTGGCGCACGTTTCCGGGCCAGTCGAATGCCTGCAGCGCCGCCATCGCGTCGCTTGCGATTTCGGGGGTGCGAACACGACGTTCGGCCGCGAATCGCGCCACGAAATGTTCGACGAGCATGGGGATATCTTCGCGCCGCTCGGCCAGCGGCGGCAAGTGAACCGGCACGACGTTCAGCCGGTAGAACAGGTCTTCGCGGAACCGCCCCTGCTCGATCTCCTCGGCGAGCGGCTTGCCCGATGCCGACAGCACCCGCACGTCCACGCGCACCGTCCGCTGCCCGCCGATGCGGGTGAAACTCTGGTCGGTCAGCACGCGCAGTATCTTGCCCTGCGTCGGCAGCGGCATGTCGGCGATCTCGTCGAGGAACAGCGTTCCGCCATGAGCGCGTTCGAGCAGGCCGGGGCGGATCTCATCCCCCTCCTCGCTTCCGAACAATTCCTCTTCGACACGTTCGGGGTCCATGCGAGCGGCGGACACCACCACGAACGGCGCGCCGATGCGCGGGCTCCAGTTGTGGAGCATCCGCGCCGCGATTTCCTTGCCGACGCCGGCCGGCCCCGTGATCAGGACGCGGCTCCCGGTCGGCGCGACACGCTTCAGCGTNNNTTCTCGCGGCGCAGGCGGTCGGTCTCGGTCGCGCGCGCAACCAGCAGGACGAGCCGCTCTGCCTCGAACGGCTTTTCGATGAAATCGGCAGCACCGCGGCGGATGGCGTGAACCGCCGTATCGAGATTGCCGTGGCCGGAGATTATCAGGACGGGCAGCGAGGGATCCCGCTCCTTGATGACGTCGAGCAGTTCCAGCCCGTCGAGCCGCGATCCCTGCAGCCACACGTCGAGCAGGACCAGCGACGGCCGCCGCTCGGCGAGCGCCGCCAGCGCCGCATCGCTGTCGGCCGCGACCCGTGTCGTGTAGCCCTCGTCTTCGAGGACGCCCGCGACCAGTTCGCGGATGTCGCGTTCATCGTCGACGATCAGGATATCCAGCGCCATCAGGCACGCGCCTCCATTGCATCGGGTTCGGGAGCATCGATGGCGTGCGACGCCAGCACATCGGCGTCGAACACCACGGTGACGACGGTTCCGCCGCCGGGCCGGTCGCTGAATCGCATCGTTGCGTAGTGCTCCTCGACAATTTTCTTGACGATGGCGAGGCCAAGGCCGGTGCCCCGCGCGCGCGTCGTGACATAGGGTTCGACCAGCCGTTCACGGTCAGCGGGAAGCCCTATGCCGGTGTCGCTGATCGAAAGATGAATGGCCGCGGGTTCGGGCCAGGTGATGGATACGGCCACCTCGCCGCCGTCGCGGTCCGCCGCCTCAACGGCTTCGACCGCGTTCTTGATCAAGTTGGTCAGTGCCTGGCCCAATTGCCGGCGGTCGCAGACCAGTTCGGGGTGATTGTCCGGAACCTGAAGCGAAAAGCGGATGCCCGGGTGCGCGACTTCGTGAAGGAACACCGCCTGACGCGCGATATCGACGATCGATTCAGGCCGGAACACCGGCTTCGGCATGCGCGCAAACGATGAAAACTCGTCGACCATGCGCCGGAGATCGCCGACCTGCCGGACGATCGTGTCCGTTAGCTTGGTGAAAGTCGCCGGATCGCTCGACACTTCGGTCGCATAGCGGCGCTTCAACCGTTCGGCCGCGAGCTGGATGGGTGTCAGGGGGTTCTTGATCTCATGCGCGATGCGCCGCGCGACGTCCGACCAGGCGGCACGGCGCTGGTCGCTCAGCTGCTGTGTGATGTCGTCGAAAGTCAGCACGTGCCCGCCGACGTCGCGCGATACCTTGACGGCAAGCGTCCGCATATCGCCGCCGCGGGCAACCTCCACCACTGCTTCACGCCGGCCATCGTCGATCAATGCCCCGAGTTCGGTCGAGACGGCGCTCAATGGCTGGCCGACGAGGATGGTGCCAGGTTCAGCGAGCAATGCTGCCGCCGACCCATTTGCCAGGCGGATTTCGCCCGCGCGATCGACGGACACGACTCCCGCGCTGACGCCGGACAACACGGCCTCGGTCAACGCACGGCGGCGCTCGATCTGGTCGTTTGCGGCGACAAGGTCGGCGGTCTGTTCCTGCAGACGTCCGGTCATGCGGTTGAATGCCGTCGCCAAGGTGCCGACCTCGTCGCGTGAATGCGGACCCGCAACCCGCGTCGACAGGTCGCCGCCCGTCACCCGCCGTGCCGCGTCGACGAGCTGACCGACCGGGCGAACGAGACGGTCGGCAACGCTCAGCGCGATCCAGACCGAGCCGCCCACGATCAAAAGCGAGATAAGAAGCAGTGCAGCGTTGAACTGGAGCTGCAGCGATCGCGACCGGGCCGAAAGTTCGCGATAGTCGGCGAGAACGGTTCGCGCGCGCTGGATCTGCTGTCCGAAAACCGTGTCGAAGCGCGCGGCATAAAGGAAATTGTCCTTGCCGATCGGCAGCATCGACAGCGCGCCGATGCCGTTCGGGCTGGGCACCATGACGCTGCGTTTCCCCGACCGGACGGCGTCGAGCATCGCGGGCGTGATAAAGCGGTCGAGGTCACGGGTGCGCGGGTCGATAAGGACCAGCGACTGCATTTCCTTGCCCGGTTCGGCACGCAGCACCATCGCTTCCGACATTTCGCGGAACACCAGCTGCTTGCCGACGAAATCGAGGAATCGCGGATCGTCGATCTGTACGCGGGTCAGCGCGTCTGCGAGGTCGCTCGCCATCGCTTCGGTGTTGCTCGCAATCCGGCTTTCTTCACGGCTGTAGCTGTCCTGCACGACCGTGCTCGCCCCTTCGAGCGTCGCCTTGGCGCGATCCGAAAACCAGAACTGGACGCCGGCCTGGAACAACAGCGATGCGAATACGACGACGAGCAGGGTCGGCACGCTGGCGACCAGCGAGAAGATCGCGACAAGGCGGACATGCAATCGCCCATCGCCGCCGATCATGGATCGGGCCGCCCTGCCCTTGGCAATGCGACGACCGATCAGCACGAGCAACGCGATCGCCGGGATAAGGTTGCCCATCAGCAGCAAGGCGACGACTGGCGGGGTAAGCAGCTTCTGGCTACCGGTGCCCGAAAGGACCGCCCAGGTCGCAAGCGCCATGGCGATCGATGCGCAACCGGTCGCGATTTCGACGAACGGAACCCATCGCCGCCGCCGGAACCACAGGGCAGCACGAACGCGCAAGGTCCGGTTCGTAGACGACGTCATTGTGACTGCTTTACAACAACCGCGTGGCTTTCCAAGCACAGTTGGTCGAAGCCTGGGGTCAACCGCGCGTTCCCCGCGTCGGAACGACGCCAAGATCGGTCAGTTTCTTGCGCAGCGTGTTACGATTGATGCCCAGCAGGTCGGCCGCTCTTAGCTGGTTGCCCCGCACGGCATTCAGCGTGGCGGAGAGCAATGGCCGCTCCACCTCGGCCAGAATACGGTCGTAAAGCCCGGGCGGCGGAAGTTCCTCCCCGAACCCGATGAAATAACGGGCAAGATGCGCCTCGACCGCTTCGGACAGGCTGGCCGTCGGCAATGAGGGACGATCGAGCACCGTTGCGCCCAGCTGGCTCTCGACCAGCGATGACGGAATGACCGTATCGCGGCTGAGCGCCGACAAGCGGCGCATGAGGTTGTCGAGCTCCCGCACGTTGCCGGGCCAATGATGCCCTTTGAGGATTGCTTCCGCATCGCCCGACAGGCGCCGTCGCGGCAAGCCTTCGGCCGCCGCCCTTTCGAGAAAATTCTGCGCAAGGAGGACGATGTCGTCACCACGTTCGCGCAGTGCGGGCAACGAGATCGGGATGACGTTGAGACGGTAATAAAGATCTTCGCGGAATTGCCCCGCCTCGATCAACTGCGACAAATTCTGGTGCGTGGCGGCAACGACGCGCACGTCGACCTGAACGGTTCGCCCGCCGACGGTCGTAAACGCGTTCGACTGAAGCACGCGGAGCAGCCGGGTTTGCGCCTCCATCGGCATATCGCCGATCTCGTCGAGGAACAGGGTGCCGCCATTCGCTTCCTCGAACCGCCCAGTCGCGCGTGCATTGGCGCCGGTAAATGCCCCGCGCTCATGCCCGAACAGTTCGGCCTCGATCAGTTCGCGCGGGATCGCGGCCATGTTCACCGCAACGAACGGCTTTGCCTTGCGGGGGCCCAGGTCGTGGATGGCGCGGGCGACGA
>DDFE01000109.1:0-5405 GCA_002336985.1 Sphingomonadales bacterium UBA1936 | reverse complement strand
GGCGAACGGCCGATCAGCGGCAGGTCCGCATCGGGTGCGGCCTCGTCCCCTTCCCCTCCGGACCCACGCGACAGCCCGCTGCGCACGGCCTGGCAAAGGGCATCGAGATCGAAGGGTTTGGGAAGGTAATCGAACGCCCCGCGCTCGGTCGCACGCACCGCTGTCGTCAGCGTATTCTGTGCCGACAGCACGATAACGGGCAGGTCCGGGTGCGCCTCCAGCACGGCAGGGATCGCATCGAGGCCATTGCCGTCCGGCAACATGACGTCGGTCACCAGCAAATCAGGCACGAACTTCGCCAGCGCCTCGGTTTGGGCAGCGACCGACCCGACTGTCTGCACCTGGTATCCCTCACGGCGCAGTGCTTCGCCGACGACCGTCCGGATGGCCGCGTCGTCGTCGACGACCAATATGCGTGCGCCTCTCAAAATCAGGTCCTCACTTCGATCTCGGCAACAACAGCCGGAAAATGGATTTGGGCGGCGTACCTTCGCGCGCGAACTGGACGATCCCCCCGTTGTCGCGAACCAGCTTGTCGACCAGCGCCAAGCCAAGGCCCCGTCCGGACGACTTGGACGAGACGAAAGGCTCGAACAGGTGCTCTGCGATCTCGTCGCTGGGACCGGGGCCGTCGTCGATGATGCTGAGTTCGATCGGCAACGACCGGCGTTCCGCACCCGCGCCAATCGAAACACCGTGACGGTATCGCGTGGCGAGCAATACGGTCCCACGCTCGCCCTCCGGCACCGCTTCCGCCGCATTCTTGATCAGGTTCAGCAGCACCTGCACCATGGCGTCGCGGTTGACGAACACGGGCGGAAGCGACGGATCATAGGCGTCGTGGATATCGATCCGGTCGCCGAACCCTGCTGTCGCCACAGCACGCGCATGTTCGAGGATCGCATAGATATTTTCCGAAGCCCGCGGCAACGGGCGTTCGTCGGTAAAGGCCTCCATCCGGTCGATCAGAGCAGTCACGCGGTCGACCTCGTCGCGGATGAGGCGGGTCATCGCCTGCCCGCCCTCACCCACTTGCGAATCGAGTAATTGCGCGGCGCCGCGAATGCCCGAAAGCGGATTCTTGATCTCGTGCGCCAGCATCGCAGCAGCCCCGATTGCCGAGCGGCTGCGATCACGGCGGTCGAAGCGTTGCCCCATCGCCTGCCGCGCCGCACCGGTATTGAGTGTCAGCAATCGCCAGCCGGGATAGTCGGGTAGCGGAGTCGCGTGGATATCGAGTTGCATGTCGATGCCGCGAGGCGTGCCGACCGTGCAGTCATAGGCGGCAAACACCGCCTCCTCTCGCAGCCCCTCGAGGCAAGCGGGCGGCAAGCGCATGACGATGCCCAGCGGCTTGTGTCGCAAATTCGCGGCGCTCGCATTCATCAGCATTTCTGCCGCCGCGTTTACGCTCGCCACGCATCCTTCTGCATCGATGACGAACATCGCGGCCGGAAGCGCTGCGATCAGCGCGTCGGGCGTCGGTGCGTCTCCGCTCCCTAGGCGGCTGCGCGCGAGCGCCACGGGCCGTAGAAATCGTCGAGCATCGTGCGCGCCGTACGCGCGTCGGGGATCTGGTTGATCCGGTTGCGGAACTCGGCCGATCCGGTCAGCCCCTTGGTGTACCAGCCGATATGCTTTCGCGCCATGTTAACGCCGGTCATCTCGCCATAATGTTCGAGCATCATGTCATAATGCTCTGTAATCAGGTGATATTGCTCTTCGATCGTCGGATCGGCAACCGGGCGCCCGCCAGTCAGGTGCGCGATCGTCTGCGCGAGCAGCCAGGGTTTCCCATATGCTCCCCGTCCGATCATCACGCCGTCGGCGCCGGACTGGTCGAGCGCAGTCACTGCATCCTCCGGCGAGCAGATATCGCCGTTGACGATGACGGGAACGCGCACCGCATCCTTCACCTTGCGCACGAATGCCCAGTCGGCCGTGTCGCGATACATCTGGCAACGCGTGCGGCCGTGGACGGTAATCAGCTGCGCCCCCAGATCCTCGGCAATGTGCGCAAGTTCGGGCGCATTGAGGCGCGAATGGTCCCAGCCCATGCGCATCTTGACCGTCACCGGTACATCGACCGCCTTCACCGTCGCTTCGATCAACGACGCCGCCAGCGGCAGGTCGCGCATCAGTGCCGATCCGGCGTCACCGTTGACAACCTTCTTCACGGGACAGCCCATGTTGATATCGATGATCGCGGCACCACGATCGGCATTCAGCTTCGCGGCTTCCGCCATCTCGTACGGCGTGCAGCCGGCGAGTTGCATCGACACCGGCTCCTCGCTCGCGTGCCACGCAGCCTTTTGCAGCGACTGCCGCGTCTCGCGGATCATCGCCTGGCTTGCGATCATCTCGGTCACGTTGAGGCCCGATCCAAAGCGTCGCACGATCCGGCGGAACGGCATGTCGGTCACGCCGGTCATCGGCGCGAGGATGACAGGCGCGTCGATGCGGATCGGGCCGATCTGAATGGGATGGATACGTTGCACGGGAATCTGCCTAAAAGTTAGGCAGCGCATAGCGTCGATGGCTCTGGCGGGCAAGCGCGCTCCGGCATAAGGGCGCGTGATGCGTTTCGATACTGTCGCCCTGATCGTTGCCGCCGGACGTGGCGAGCGCGCGGGCGGCGATCTTCCCAAGCAATATGTGTCGATCGGCGGCGTGCCCGTCATCGCCCGTGCGGTCGATGCGTTCGGCGACATTCCGGTTTTTGTCGTGATCGGCGAAGGCCAGCAGGACCTTGTCCAGGTGGCACTGGGAACGCGGACAGTGGCGGGCATCGTGATCGGCGGATCGAGCCGTCAGGATTCGGTCCTCAATGGCTTGAAGGCGATCGAAGGGAATGGCGGCGCGACGAAAGTGTTGATCCACGACGCCGCCCGTCCCTTGCTCCCCGCACAAGTTCGCGATGCGCTGGTTGCAGCGCTTGATGTCCATGACGGCGCCGTTCCGGTCGTTCCAGTCGCCGACACGGTCGCCCGGGCGGACGGCACCCTGGGCGATACAGTCGATCGCACCGCCCTTTTCCGCGTGCAGACGCCGCAGGCGTTCCGCTTCGGTGCAATCATGACGTCACACAAACACTGGTCGGGCGATCCCGCAACGGACGATGCGCAAATGGCCCGTGCGGCCGGATATGAGGTGGTGACGGTGCCCGGTGACGCAATGCTCGACAAGATCACCCACCCCGCCGATTTCGCGCGCGCCGAAGCGGCGCTCGCCACGCGCTACGTCTCTCGCAGTGCCAGCGGGTTCGACGTTCACCGGTTGGAGGCAGGCAAGCCGCTGTGGCTTGGCGGAGTCGAGGTGACACACACCCACGGCCTGTCCGGCCACTCCGACGCGGATGTCGCGCTCCACGCGATCACCGACGCGATCCTGGGGTGCATCGGCGCGGGCGATATCGGCACGCATTTCCCGCCCAGCGATGCACAATGGCGCGGCGCCGCATCGCATCTGTTTCTCGACCATGCGCGTAGCTTGGTCATGGCTCGCGGCGGCATCATCGATTTCGTCGACCTCACGCTGATCTGCGAAGCGCCGAAGGTCGGCCCATATCGGGACGCAATGCGGGCACGCATCGCGGAAATCTTGAACGTGCCGACGGGGCGCATTAGTATTAAGGCAACGACAACCGAGCGGCTCGGCTTTACGGGGCGCGGCGAAGGAATCGCTGCGCAGGCCATCGCGACGGTTCGCCTTCCGGAGGATATGTGACGGATACGACTACGGACGACGCGCCAGCGCGTCGCGAAACTCTATTGCCCGAAGAACTCGTTGCGGCAGCGCGGCGGGTGATCGAGGCCAACCGCGCGGCCGGACGGACCGTGTCGGTCGCGGAAAGCTGCACCGGCGGCCTGGTGGGCGCGGCGCTGACCGAGATCCCGGGATCGTCGGACGTGCTGCTGGCGAGCATCGTCTCCTACGCGAACGAAGCCAAGGTTTCTTTGCTCGGTGTCGGCAGCGACATCGTCGAGACGTTCGGATCGGTATCGGTCGCGACCGCCTGGGCCATGGCGCGCGGCATGATGGAGCGCAGCGGAGCCGATATCGCGGTTGCAATCACGGGCATCGCCGGACCCAATGGGGGCACCGAGAAGAAGCCGGTCGGAACGGTGATCTTCGCGAAAGCGATCAAGGGCGGCGATCCGGACGATATCGTGTCCGAAAAGCAGCATTTCCCCGACACCGGCCGCGGCGGCGTGCGCCTTCAGGCCGCGCTGTGCGCGCTCGAACTGTTGATGCCCGAGGGCGAATAGAGCGCCTCGGCGCGCTTTTCGAACGCGTTGATCATCTTGCGCAGGGCCTGGTCGAAGACCTGCCCTGCGATTGCCTCGAACACGCGGTTCTTGAACGCGAACTCGACGCTGAAATCGACGATGCATGCCGTTTCGGCCGGTTCGAATTTCCAGTCGTTGCGCAGGAATTTCAGCGGTCCGTCGAGATAGTCGACATGGATCGTGCGCGGTCGCGCCTTGATCACCCGCGACGTGAAGCGTTCGCGTAGTGCTGCGAAACCGACGATCAGGTCGGCGACCATCTCGGTCTCACTGTCCGACCGCACACGCACCGCGCTGACCCAGGGCAGGAACTCGCCATAGCGGGCCACGTCGGCCACCAGGTCATACATCGCCTCGGCCCCATAGGGCAGTGCGCGGCGCTCGTGATGCTTGGGCATCAGCGCCCCAGCTTGGCCTCACGCGCAGCGCGCAGCTTCGCGAAGTCGTCGCCCGCGTGATAGCTCGACCGGGTCAGCGGTGAGGACGCGACCAGCAGGAACCCCTTGGCACGCGCGATTGCGGCATAGGCGGAAAACATCGCGGGGGTCGCGAACTCGATGACCTTGGCATGCTTCGGCGTCGGCTGGAGATACTGGCCCAGGGTCAGGAAATCGACGTCGGCCGAGCGCATGTCGTCCATCACCTGGTGGACCTCCATGCGCTCTTCGCCCAGGCCCATCATCATGCCCGACTTGGTGAAGATCGACGGATCGTGCCGCTTCACGCTCTCGAGCAAGCGAAGCGACGCGTAATAGCGCGCACCCGGACGGATCGTCGGGTAAAGACGCGGGACGGTTTCGAGGTTGTGGTTGTAGACATCGGGCCGCGCCGCGACGATCGCCTCCACCGCCGCTTGCGACTTGTTGCGGAAATCGGGCGTCAAAATCTCGATCGTCGTCTTGGGCGTATTGCGGCGAAGCGCCTCGATTACCTTCACGAACTGCGATGCGCCGCCATCGGGCAGGTCGTCACGGTCGACAGACGTCACGACGATATGTTCGAGACCGAGTTCGGCCGCCGCAACCGCGGTATGCTCGGGCTCAAGCGGATCGACCGCCCGCGGCATGCCGGTCTTCACGTTGCAGAAGGCACAGGCCCGCGTGCAGGTGTCGCCCA
>DDFE01000202.1 GCA_002336985.1 Sphingomonadales bacterium UBA1936 | reverse complement strand
CCATGCCGCGCGCGATCACGTCCTGCGCGCTCGCCGCGTCGACAGCCTCGACATAGGCCTTGTTGACCAGGGTCAGGCGCAGGTCGGCTCCGCGGAACCACATCGGAATAGGCGCGGATTCGATCAGGCGAGACAGCGATTCGAAGGCGCGCGTCGTGCGATCGACTTCGACCGACAGGCGTCCGATCTCGGCCTGGCTCTCGGTGGCGTCGAAAACCCAGAACATGACGCTGCCCGGGGGGCCCAGCGACAGCGGCGCAGGGCCGCCCTTCATGAGCAATGTGCGGTCGGACCCCATCGTCTTGACCGATCGCGCGAACTTCGCGCCCGTGCGCTGCGCACCGGTCACGTCAGCGGCAAGCGCGGCACAATCGGCGGCAGTCAGCCCACCCGCCTTTCCCGAAAAATCGACGATAAAGCCCGGTGTTTTCGGCAGGCCAAGCCACTGGCCCAGCCGGTCGGGTGCCTCGACACGGCCGTCCGGCTTGACCGCAACCGGAAGCGCAGGCGCCGTGTCGAGCAGCGCCGCCAACCGGTCGGCCTGACTGTCCGCGAATGTCGCGCGATTCCGCAGCCTCAGTCCGGTGATCACGGCCCATGCGGCCGCCATCAGCCACAGCGCCATCACGACGCCGACAAGGACTGCCCCGCCAGTGGAAAGCGTCAGCATGTATGGATGTCACGCGCCATCACCAGCGCCATTAGCGCATTGGCGGACGTTGTCGAACGGTGTTCGGCAGTGCCTCGAAACGCAAAAGGGGCGCCCCTCTCGCGACGAGAGGGACGCCCCTTTTTCAACCCTGTGCTTAGTAGCGGTAGTGGTCGGGTTTGAACGGCCCTTCGACCGGCACGCCGATATAGTCGGCCTGCTTCTTGGTCAGCTGGGTCATCTTCACGCCCAGCTTTTCGAGATGAAGCGCCGCGACCTTTTCGTCGAGGTGCTTGGGCAGGACATAGACGTCGTTCTTGTAGTTCTCGCTCTTGGTCCAGAGCTCGATCTGCGCGAGCGTCTGGTTGGTGAACGATGCCGACATCACGAACGACGGGTGGCCGGTCGCGTTGCCCAGGTTTACCAGGCGGCCCTTCGACAGGATGATGATCTGCTTGCCATCCGGGAATTCGACCAGGTCGACCTGCGGCTTCACTTCGGTCCACTTGTAGTTCGACAGCGCTGCGATCTGGATCTCGCTGTCGAAGTGGCCGATGTTGCACACGATGGCCATGTTCTTCATGCCCTTCATGTGATCGGCAGTGATCACATCGGCATTGCCCGTCGCGGTGCAGAAGATGTCGGCACGCTTCACCGCCTCTTCCATCGTCACGACTTCATAGCCCTCCATCGCCGCCTGCAGTGCGCAGATGGGGTCGATTTCGGTCACGAGGACGCGCGCGCCGCCGTTACGCAGCGATGCGGCCGAACCCTTGCCGACGTCGCCGAAACCGGCAACGCAGGCGACCTTGCCCGCCAGCATCACGTCGGTGCCGCGACGGATCGCGTCGACCAGCGATTCCTTGCAGCCATAGAGGTTGTCGAACTTCGACTTGGTCACGCTGTCGTTGACGTTGATCGCGGGGAACGGCAGTTCGCCCTTCTTGGCGATCGCGTAGAGGCGGTGGACGCCGGTGGTCGTTTCTTCCGACACGCCCTTGATGGTCTTGACGGTCTCGGTGAGATAGCCGGGCTTGCGGGCGATGAATGCCTTCACTGCGCGTTGCATTTCGATCTCTTCCTCGTTCTCGGGCTCGGCAAACGACTGGCCGGCCTCGAGCTTGGCGCCCCACAGCGCGAACATGGTCGCGTCACCGCCATCGTCGAGGATCATGTTGCAGGTCTCGTCGCCCCAATCGAAGATCGAGCCGACATAGTCCCAATATTCGGCCAGGCTCTCGCCCTTGATCGCGAAGACGGGCACGCCCGATGCGGCGATCGCGGCGGCGGCGTGGTCTTGCGTCGAATAGATGTTGCACGTCGCCCAACGGACCTGCGCACCGAGCGCGGTCAGCGTCTCGATCAGCACTGCGGTCTGGATCGTCATGTGGAGCGATCCGGTAATGCGTGCACCCTTCAGCGGCTGCGACGCGCCGAATTCCGAACGCAGCGCCATCAGGCCCGGCATTTCGGTTTCGGCGATGTTGATTTCGGCGCGGCCGAAATCGGCCAGGTTGATGTCGGCGACTACGTAGTCGTTCTTCTCAAGCACAGCGGCGCTGGCCATGGCGGGCGTCTCCAAATCGGTGAAATTGCGCCCGCCCCTAGCCGTTCGAACTGCCGGAAGCAAATATAAAGATATCTTTATATCGCTTACTTGCGACCCCGTGCCGCCACCTGGACCAGACCCGCCTGACGGTAGGCCGGTGCCTGATTGTCCGCCATGATGATCGGCGCGCGGCATACGCCCTCCGGCGTCAGCGGAACGACGCCCGCCCGTTCTGCGAGAGCGATCAATGCTTCCGAAGTCTGGGGTTCCGCAGTCGCGGCCTGGGCGATCGACGCAAGCGATGCGCAGCTCAATTGTTCGGCAGTGCCGGCGCCATAACGGTTGGCAACCTGAGTAATATAGCGGTCGAGCTGGTTTGCCCCTTCGCGTTCGCCATAAGCCGCCTTAAAGCGCGCGCCCAGCATGCGGTTCATCTCCGACAGGCTGCCGCGGTGACGCATGACCATCGTATTGTAATCATTCGCAAGCTGGCGGCTCTCGAACCGGCAGCGCAGCGACGACACCATCAGCATCGTGTCGAAATCACGGACCTTTGCCGCTGCCACTTGCTGCGGCGTCCAGCATGCCGCCTGCGCCGAAGTACCCGCCAGCGCCGCAATTGCACCCGCAACCAAAAGCGTCTTTTTCATGTTGTAGACCCCGTTCCCATTGCCCGGGCCGAATGTCGCAATCCCCGATTGCACAAACCTAAATCGTTACGGTTAACGAACCTTGCATTACGGTTTCATCGGGGACAGGGCAGACCACCGAAGGAGAAGGCTTATGACGATCAAGGTTGGTGACAAACTCCCCGCGGCTTCGCTGACGAAGGTCACGGCAGACGGCCCCGAAGCTGTTTCCACGACGGATTATTTCGCGAAAAAGCGCGTCGCTCTGTTCTCGGTACCTGGCGCTTTCACGCCGACCTGTTCGGCCAAGCACCTGCCCGGGTTCGTAGAAAAAGCATCCGAACTGAAAGCGAAAGGTATCGACGAAATCGCGGCGACCGCGGTTAACGACGCGTTCGTGATGGGCGCATGGGCGAAAGCCGGTAACGCCGAATCGATCACCATGCTGTCGGACGGCAATGCCGAGTTCGTGCGTGCGCTCGACCTGACCATGGACGGCAGCAATTTCGGTATGGGAACACGCGGCCAGCGCTTCTCGATGGTCGTCAACGACGGCGTCGTCGAGCAGCTCAATGTCGAGGCCGGTGGCGAATTCCGCGTCAGCAGCGCCGAGTACATGCTCGAACACCTTTGAGGTCATTACTCCTCCCCGGATCGCAATCCGGGGAGGCCGACTTGCGGCTGCAACGTGCCGCGCGTAACAATCGCCCATGACAGCAAACACGAAAACACCGACCGGGCGCGAAATCGTCGCGCAACTCGACATTCTCTTTACCGCCGCAACCGCACGGCTTCGCGCAGCCATCGAGGCCTATGTCGCGCACGGCACCCGCCCCGACCCCGCCTCACGTAGCGACGGCAGTTTCACTTATCCGGAAATCCGCGTCACTTATTCGGGCGAAGACGAGGAGCGGCATGCGCCGCTCCGCTCGTTCGGGCGGCTGACGCAGCCCGGGCATTACGCGATCAGCGTCACGCGCCCTGCCCTGTTCGCCGATTACCTGACCGAACAGCTCGACCTGCTGATGGACGATTACGACGTGACCGTGGAAGTCGGCCAATCGACGCAGGAAATTCCGTTTCCCTACGTGCTCGATGCGGAGATGGACCTGAAGGGCGTGACGCCGACCGAATTGTCGCGGTGGTTCCCCGCGACCGAACTCGCCAACATCGGCGACGAGATTGCCGACGGTATCTTCACGGCGGATGCGGCGCGCCCTCTCGCCCTGTTCGACGGCCTGCGCACCGATTTCTCGCTGGCACGCCTGCGTCACTACACCGGTACGCCGGTGGAGGACGTGCAGCGCTATATCCTCTTCACCAATTACCACCGTTACGTTGACGAATTCGCACGCTGGGCCCTGAGCCAGTTGGGCGGTGATTCGCCTTACACTCATCTTTCCGGCGCCGGCGGCGTGCGGGTGACCCGTGACACACACGATCCCGAAAGCGCGATCGCGGTCGACGCCTGGCGGCGGCACCAGATGCCGGCCTGGCACCTCTGCGCACCGGACAATTCGGGGATCACCTTGGTCAACATCGGCGTCGGACCGAGCAACGCCAAGACGATTACTGATCATCTGGCGGTGATGCGGCCTGAAGCCTGGTTGATGATCGGCCATTGCGGCGGCCTGCGCCCCAGTCAGCGCATTGGCGACTATGTGTTGGCGCACGCCTATCTGCGCGACGATCATGTCCTCGACGACGTCCTGCCGCCTGAAATCCCGGTGCCGGCCATCGCCGAAGTCCAGCAGGCGCTGGCCCGCGCGGCGGAGACGGTATCGGGCGAAAGCGGCGACACGCTGAAGCGCCGCCTGCGCACTGGCACGATCGTGACGACCGACGACCGCAACTGGGAGTTGTTCTTCTCGAAGTCAGCGCTGCGCTTCTCGCAGAGTCGCGCGGTCGGCATCGACATGGAATCCGCGACGATCGCCGCCCAAGGTTACCGCTTCCGCGTTCCGTACGGCACGTTGCTCTGCGTCTCAGACAAGCCGCTGCACGGCGAACTCAAATTGCCCGGACAGGCAAACCTCTTTTACGAGCGCGCCATCGCCGAGCACATGAAGATCGGCATCGAGGCCTGCAACGAACTGCGTCGCGAGGGCAGCAAGCTCCATTCGCGCAAGTTGCGCGCGTTCAACGAGCCGCCGTTCCGGTAAGGATCAGGCGGCGCGCTTCCTGCTGCCGCGCGCCTGACCGACCTTGCGGGTCTTGAGCGTGTTGAACACCGGCGCTGTCTGGGGGACGCCGCTCGCCGGAATCGCGCCTTTAGGCGCCAGCGAATCGTTGATGCCCGGCAGTCCGGCGAGCGCCAGCATATATTGCGACGCGCGGTGACTGGTGCACAGGCCGCCATTGCCGTCGCTGACCAGCCGCTGCTCGAACTCCACGCCCTGCTGGTGCTTGTGTGAGCGGCGGACGGTCGCAACGACGATCTGTCCTTCGCCGAAGTCGACGACGAATTGCGTGCCGACGGGAACTTCGACCAGCCCCTCCATCAGGGCGCCTGTGGTCGAAATGTTGCGGATGACGACCGGGTAATAGTGATCGCCGTGGATCGCGCCTGCCTGACGGAAGACCGACTGGCGCTCGTTGCGCTGGCGGGCCGGACCAGAAGGTTCGATGACCCAGTCACCGGCATTCAGTCGCTCGCACAGCTCGGTATTCGAGACTGCCTTGCTGTATATATAGCCCTGGATGTGGCTGACGTTGAGCTTACGGACCAGCTCGAGCTGGTCGAGCGACTCGATCCCCTCGGCCGTCGTGTCCATGGAAAGCGCTTCTGCCAGCGCCACGATCGCGGCGATGATCGCACCGTTACGCGACCCTTTTTCGGTCGCGCCGCGGACGAAGCTCTGGTCGATCTTGATCTTGTCGAACGGTGCCGTGCGCAGATAGCCGAGCGATGAATAGCCCGTGCCGAAATCGTCGAGCGCAAGGCGCACGCCGATGTCCTTCAGAACCTCGAACGTCTGGTCGGTTTCCTCCGAGTCGCTCAGGAACACGCCTTCGGTGATTTCCAGTTCGAGACGCCCCGGGGCCAGGCCGGTGCCGGCCAAAACCGTCCGGACGAGATCCGGAAAAGCCTCATTGGCGAACTGGACCGGCGACAGGTTGACCGCGACCTTCAGGTCTTGCGGCCATTTTGCCGCGTCTTCGCAGGCCCGGCGCAGCGTCCATTCACCGATCTGTTCGATGAGGCTGGTTTCTTCCGCGATCGGGATGAACAGCGCCGGTGAAATCGGTCCGCGTTTGGGGTGGTTCCAGCGGATCAGCGCCTCGACACCCTTGGCGCAATTGCTCTTCGCGCAGACGATGGGCTGGTAGAACAGTTCCATCTCGCCCTTGGCGACGGCATCGCGCAGGTCTTCTTCCAGGACACGCTTGTCCTCAGCCGCGCGCAACAGCTCTCCGGAAAAGAAGCGAAAACGCCCGCGGCCGCCGCCCTTGGCCGCATAGAGCGCCAGGTCCGCGTTCCTGATCACGTCTTCGCTTGCGACACCGTCGAACGGACTGATCGCGATGCCGATGGACGCGCCGATAATGCAGCGCGAGCCCTCGACCGAATAGGGTTGCGACAGGCTGTTGATGATATCGTTGGCAAGGGCGCCGAGTGCGCCGCGATCGTCCCTGTCAGGCAGGATGATCTGGAATTCGTCACCACCCAGACGGCAGAGCTTTTCCTTGTCGCCAATGATCTTCAGCAGGCGTTCGGCGACCTGTTTCAGCAGCGCGTCGCCTGCGGGATGGCCCAGCGTATCATTCACCTGCTTGAAGCGGTCGAGGTCGATCAGCATGACCGAACAATGGCGCCCGGTCCGCTCGAAATTGGCGAGGGTATTTTCGAGAACCTCGGCCATGCGGCGCCGGTTGGGTAACCCCGTGAGTGCATCGTACATCGCAAGCTGCGAAACCTGTTCGGACGAACGCCGCTGCTCTGTCACGTCGATGCCGCTGCCGCGATAACCGGTAAATTCGCCGTGCTTGTCGAACTGCGGACTTCCGGAAATTTCCCACCAGCACCCGCCGTGCGATCCGGCGGCTTCCAGGGTCAGCTTCGAGAACTTGGTCTTGCGCGCAAGTACGAACGGCAGGGTCCGGTGTACGCGATCCGGGTCATTCTGGGGAATGAACAACTCTGCGAAGGGTGTTCCGACCGCGGGCTGGGCCTTGCGCCTGAACCCGGTTGACACGCTTTCCGACAGGTAGGTCAGGTTTCCGTCGATATCGGTTGCCCAAAACCACCCCTGCCCCGATTCTTCGTGCGTTCTCAGGATGAGGAGCGCCTCGTCACGCTGATGGGAAAACCCTGCGGAACCGCCGCGTTCGAACCGCAACCTCAGTCCGCCCAGCAAACGCCGGGCGGGACCGTTACGACCAATTGCATCTTCCATCACGCGCGGTTCGGCGTCGATGGTTCCCATTGCGGTTCTTTCTATCGGAGTCTGTTCACCTTCATCTGCTGCTAGCCGCCACTCGTTGCGTATCGGTAAATAGCGCCCGTAAAATGCGGAAATTCAGCGCAATTTGTGTAAAACTGCCCGGCGGTAAATACACAAAGAAAAAGCCGCGGCGTCACCGCCGCGGCTTTTCTGTCATCTCGGTTCGAAGGCTGTAGGCGTGTGGCCCGGTCAGGCAGCGTCGCCGACCGCTTCCTTCTTCGCATAGACGCGCACCGGTTCCTTCGATCCGGCAACGACATCCTTGTCGATCATGACCTCATCGACGCCGTCCATGCTAGGCAGGTCGAACATGGTGTCGAGCAGGATCCCCTCGAGGATCGAGCGCAGCCCACGCGCGCCGGTACGGCGTTCGATGCCCTTCTTCGCGATCGAAACGAGCGCGTCATCGGTGAAGCCGAGTTCCACGTCCTCCATCTCGAACAGCTTGCGATACTGTTTGACGAGGGCGTTCTTCGGCTCGGTCAGGATCTTGACCAGCGCGTCGGTGTCGAGGTCCTCGAGCGTCGCGATGACCGGCAGACGGCCGACGAACTCGGGAATCAGACCGAACTTCAGCAGATCTTCCGGCTCGCACTTCTGGAGCACTTCGCCCGTGCGGCGTTCGTCGGGTGCGGCGACATGCGCGCCGAAACCGATCGATTTGCCCTGCAGGCGATCGCCGATGATCTTTTCGAGGCCGCTGAATGCGCCGCCGCAGATGAACAAGATGTTCGTCGTATCGACCTGCAGGAATTCCTGCTGCGGATGCTTGCGACCGCCCTGCGGCGGAACGCTGGCAACCGTGCCTTCCATCATCTTGAGTAGCGCCTGCTGGACGCCCTCACCGCTCACGTCGCGCGTGATCGACGGGTTCTCGGCCTTGCGGCTGATCTTGTCGATCTCGTCGATGTACACGATACCGCGCTGGGCGCGCTCGACGTTGTAGTCGGACGCTTGCAGCAGCTTCAGGATGATATTTTCAACATCCTCACCCACATAGCCCGCTTCGGTCAGCGTGGTCGCATCGGCCATGGTGAACGGCACGTCGAGGATGCGGGCGAGCGTCTGCGCGAGCAGCGTCTTGCCGCAGCCGGTAGGGCCCACGAGCAGGATGTTCGACTTGGCCAGTTCGACGTCGGCACCCTTCGCGCCGTGGTTCAACCGCTTGTAGTGGTTGTGCACCGCCACCGAGAGGACCCGCTTCGCCTTCTTCTGGCCGATGACATAATCGTCGAGCACGTCGCAGATTTCCTGCGGCGTGGGCACGCCGCCGTCCTTCTTGGACGACAGTGCCGACTTCGTTTCCTCGCGGATGATGTCGTTGCACAGGTCGACGCATTCGTCGCAGATGAACACTGTCGGTCCCGCGATGAGCTTGCGCACCTCGTGCTGCGACTTTCCGCAGAACGAGCAATAAAGCGTGCTCTTGGAGTCGCTGCCGCTGAGTTTCGTCATTCTAATCAATCCCAGGACCGGCGGTGTCTCGCCGGTGTCACACATGTTACCGCGAAGAATCTAACGGGCAATGCTCAATATCGGTTACCGGTTGCTCACTCTTCGGTGGCGACCGGACGCTTGTCCATCACGTCGTCGACCAGGCCGAACGCCTTGGCTTCGTCGGCTTCGAGGAAGTTGTCGCGATCCATCGCGCGCTCGATCTCTTCCACCGTCTTGCCGGTGTACTTGGCATAGAGCGTGTTGAGCCGGTGGCGCATCCGCAGGATTTCCTTGGCCTGGATCTCGATGTCCGAGGCCATGCCCTGCGCCCCGCCCGACGGCTGGTGGATCATGATCCGGCTGTTGGTCAACGCCACGCGCTTGCCCGGCGCACCCGCCGAAAGCAGGAACGAACCCATCGATGCCGCCTGGCCGATGCAGACCGTGCCGACGTCCGGACGGATGTAGTTCATCGTATCGTGGATCGCGAGACCCGCGGTCACGACGCCGCCCGGCGAATTGATGTACATGTAGATGTCCTTCTTCGGATTTTCCGATTCAAGGAACAGCAACTGCGCGGTGATGACGGAGGCCATATGGTCCTCGACACCACCCGTCACGAAGATGATGCGTTCGCGAAGCAGGCGCGAATAAATGTCGAAACTGCGCTCGCCGCGCGTCGACTGCTCGATAACGATGGGAACGAGGCCGCCAATAATGTCGGCGTGATCGGGGGTGCTCATGGGAGAGTTCTGTCCTGGTAGCCTTTTGCGATGGACAACATCGGCGGTCCATCGTCCCGGTTCAAGTGGGGATTAGGGTCCAGACCCCCAGTTAATGAGGATCGAGACATGATTGTCCGGGATGCTGTGGCAGGAAAAGCGCGCAGAACGGGGCTTTTCCCCGTTCAAGCGTTTTGACGCCCCACAGCGCCCGGACAATCATGCCGCGAAGCGGTGGGACGAAAATCGGCGCTGCCACGGTCGGGCGCTTGCCTGATACTCCCGGTATCCGGCGGCGCGCCCTCCCTTCCAGCACCGATTTTCGTCTCCATCTCGACCTCGTTAACTGGGGGTCTGGACCCTAAGAAACTGATTCCGGCGCCCGGTGCTGAAGATAGGCCAGACGGCGCACTTCCCGCCGGCCGCGAACCACCGTGTCGAGGATCAGCCCTGCAAAAAAATTGAGGAAAGCGACGATCATAAGACCCGTCGCAAGGATCGCAGTCGGGAAGCGAGGGACAGTGTTGGTCTGCACATAGGTCACGACCAACGGCACGGCGAGGATGACTGCCATCAACGCGAAAACCAGTCCGATGAATCCGAAAAAGGCCAGCGGCCGCTCGAACCGCGCCAGCATTGCGATGGTGCGCAGGATGCGCCAGCCATCGGAATAGGTGCTGAGCTTCGACACCGAACCTTCGGGACGAGCCGCATAGGCTGTCACGATCTCGGCCGTCGGCATCTTGAGTTCGAGCGCGTGGACGCTGATCTCGGTCTCGATCTCGAATCCTGCCGACAGGACCGGGAAGCTTTTCACGAACCGGCGCGAAAACACGCGGTAACCCGACAGGATGTCGGTGAACGTCCGCCCGAACACCTGGGCAAGCATGCCGGTGAGCATCGCATTGCCCAGCCGGTGTCCGCGCCGGTACGCCTCGTCGACTTCCGACTTGCGCGCGCCGACGACCATGTCGAGTTGTTCGTCGATCAGTCGCGCGACCAGCGCGGGCGCCGCGGCCGCCTCATAGGTCGCGTCGCCGTCGGCCATCACGTAAATGTCGGCATCGATGTCGGCGAACATCCGCCGGACGACATTGCCCTTGCCCTGCATGCGCTCGGTACGAACGACCGCGCCAGCCGCGGCAGCAACCTCACGCGTGCGATCGCTCGAGTTGTTGTCATAGACGTAGATCGTCGCCGCCGGCAGCGCAGCACGGAAATCCGCGATGGTCTGCGGAATCGCGGCTTCCTCGTTATAGCAGGGAAGCAAGACGGCAATGCGGTGGGTCATCGGGGCCTCATACCGCAAACGAGGTTAATGCCCCGTCATTTCCGCAAAAGCGGGAAATGGCGGGGCAGAAAATCAGGCTTACGCCTTCTTCTTGGCCGGTGCCTTCTTGGCCGGCTTTTCGGCCGGAGCCGCTTCAGCCTTCGGCTCGGCAGCCTTCTTTGCCTTGGCGGCAGGCTTGGGCGCAGCGGCTTCTGCTACGGGCTCTTCAGCTTTTGCCTTCTTCGGTGCCGCGGCCTTCTTGGCCTTGGGCTTTTCGTCGTGCGAATGGTCATGGCCGCAGCCCGGACCATGGACATGCCCTTCCTCCGCCTCGATCTGCGATTCGAGGTCGGCACGCGTGGTCGCGCGGTCGGTGATGTCGGCCTTCGAGAACAGGAAGTCGACGACCTTGTCCTCGTAAAGCGGGGCGCGCAGCTGGGCGGCGGCCATCGGCTCGTTCTGAAGGTACTGGACGAAGCGTTCGCGATCCTTGGGATCGTACTGCATCGCCGCCTGCTGGACGAGGCGGTTCATCTCCGCCTGGCTGATCTCGATGCCATTGCCCTGACCGATTTCGGAAAGCAGCAGACCCAGGCGCACGCGACGCTCGGCGATGCGGCGGTAATCGTCGCGCTCGGCTTCCATTTCCTTGCGGGCAGCCGCCGGATCGGGCTCGTGACCGGCTTCATGCTCCAGCTGGCGCCAGATCTGGTCGAACTCGGCGTCGACCATCGACGGCGGCACCGGGAAGTCGTGAGATGAGGCAAGCTGGTCGAGCAGCGTGCGCTTCATGTGCGTGCGGGTCAGGCCGTTCAGTTCCTGCTCGATCTGTCCCTTGAACAGTTCGCGCAGCTTCTCGAGGCTTTCGAGGCCGAGCGACTTGGCGAAATCATCGTCTGCCGACGCGGTCTTTGCCGTCTGGACCTTCTTGATGACCAGGTCGAATGTCGCGGGCTTCCCGGCGAGATAGGCCGCCTGATATTCCTCGGGGAAGGTTACCTTGATCGTCTTCTCGTCGCCGGCCTTCACGCCGACCAGCTGGTCCTCGAAGCCGGGGATCAGGCGACCGCTGCCGATCTCGATCGACATGTCTTCGCCCTTGCCACCGTCGAATGGCTCGCCGTCGACCTTGCCGAGGTAATCCATCACCACGAGGTCGCCGGTCGCGGCCTTATGCTTCGCATCGGCGTCTTCGAATGCTTTTTGCTGGGAAACGAGCTTGCCGACTTCGGCGTCGATCGTCGCATCATCGGCCTCGACCGTCAGGCGCTCGAGCTTGATGCCGTCGATCTTGGGCGCGGGCACGTCGGGCAGGATTTCCAGCGCGACCTTCACCTCGGCATCCTTGCCGTGCGCGTAATCTTCGCCGAGTTCGACCGACGGCTGCATCGCGGGGCGGAAGCCCTTGTCGCTGACCAGCTTCGAAACGCCGTTCTGGATCGCCGTGTTGAGCGCGTCGGCCTGGATCGCCTCGCCGTGCATCTTGCGGATCAGGTTTGCCGGAACCTTGCCGGGGCGGAAGCCGGGCATGCGCACTTGCGGCGCAACCTTCTTGACCTCTGCATCGACCATCGCCTCGATGTCCTTGGCGGGGATGGTCAGCGTGAAGGCGCGCTTCAGGCCTTCGTTCAGCGTCTCGGCAATGTTCATCGGTCTTCTACAATCTCTCTGTTCTAAGGGCGCCCCCTTCGCTTCGCTCGGGAGTTGCCAAGCCGGAGGCGTCCGCCGGACGCCACCGAGTCTTGGCAACTGGTGCGGGCGAAGGGACTCGAACCCCCACATCTCTCGATACCAGAACCTAAATCTGGCGCGTCTACCAGTTTCGCCACGCCCGCATACAAGCGCCGACAAGGCGCGGGTCCATAATGAGGGTTGTGCCGTAGGGCAAGGGAGCGAAAGCGGGTTTCGGGGCGTTCAGTTCGCGAAGGAGAGACACCATGGCAACCGTGCCCACCCCCGAACCCGATTACGGTCCCGTCGACAGCCCCCCGCAACCGACGACACCGCCCAGCGAACTGCCGCCTATGCCCGACGATGTCGATGAACCGGCGCCGGTGAACGATCCGAAAGGCTAAACGTCAGCCGATCTGCGCGGTTTCGACGAGCTTGCGATAAGCGGCGATATCGCGGTCGAAGTAATAGATGGCCGGGGCTTCGTACGTGATCAGGTAGAGCTTACCGTTGATGATCGCCCCGGTCGCTTCGCCGTTCCGCTTAACTTCCTCGTCCTGCTGGACGAAGCTGTAGGAGAAACGGACGCCCGGCTGTCCGGCGAAGGTCGCGGGCTCCACGTTTCCGATCGAGAACAGCGAAGTGCCGGACGCGATCCGGTAGCTGCCCTCGAACATCTGGACGATGTCGGGGAGAAGCATCTTCGACGAGAATTTCGGCAAAGGC
Source organism: Sphingomonadales bacterium UBA1936 (assembly GCA_002336985.1). Classification (GTDB taxonomy): domain Bacteria; phylum Pseudomonadota; class Alphaproteobacteria; order Sphingomonadales; family Sphingomonadaceae; genus Sphingomonas_O. The sequence goes on along the minus strand of DDFE01000202.1, from coordinate 1,052 downwards.
CGGTTCTTCTTGTCGACCTCTCGGAACAGCGTGCGGCCGTCTTCGATGCCCGCGTAAAAGCTCAGGTCGTTGAGCGACAGTCCGTCTAGCGTCCAGCTTTCGGCATTGCGTCCGATCTTGGCGCCAAGACGGTTCCAGTCGTTGGGCGGAACGACGCTGAGGCCCAGCTTGCCCACGGGCTGCTTCGTGCCGGTCGGCATGAGTTTGTACCCGGCAGTCGCTGGGGACGCAGATAGGCCGAGTACCGCCGCGAAAACGATCCACCTCATGCCTTCACCCCTGCCATCATTGCCATCATTGCCCTGTCTTTCGCCTGCGGCGCCCGTTCGAGATAGGTCTTGAGCGCTTCCCGGCCGCCGCTCGCGTCGCCGCTGCGTAACAACGCGAGGCCTAGCCCACGATAGACCTCGACCGGTGCTCCACCCTTCGCGACCGCATCGCGATAAAAACCCGCAGCCTTGGCGAAATCGTCCGGCGCACCCCGTGCCCGGTACAGTTCGCCCCGTGCGTAAAGCAGGTCACCGGTCCACCCCGCCGATGCCAGCTGGCCCAGCAGCAGATCCGTCGCCCCGAAATCGTTGAGCTTCACCTGGTCGTCGATGAGGTCCGCCCACCATGGCGCGAGTGCCGCACGATATTCCGCCGCATTTTCCGCGACGGCCGTCGGACTCGCCAAGGCTGCTGCCTGCTTGGTCAATTCGGCCTGGCGCTCGGCGCTTGCCGGATGGGTTGCGAACATGCCGCCGTCCTTGCGCCGCTTCTGCTTGCGTTCGGCGGCGGTCGCATCCGCCTCGGCCAGGATCTGACCCCAGATGCGCGATGCGGCGCGCGGATCGTATCCGGCCTTTGCCAGCAGCGGCAGTGAACCTGCGTCCGCTTCCCGTTCCATCTCGCGGGTATTGGCATAGAGCGATCCGATCATGCCGACCTGCGCGACCGTGATTGCACCGGCCGCCGCTAGCCCGCCGAACGGAATGATCGACATCCACGCCATAGCGTTCGTCTTGTTCTTGGCGTCGCGGAAGCTCTTCACCGAATGGCGCGCGTGATAG
>DDFE01000201.1 GCA_002336985.1 Sphingomonadales bacterium UBA1936 | reverse complement strand
CAGCCCGGTTCGATCGGCGATGTCGTCCACACCCAGGCGGTGTTCGCCGCGATCCTGCCCGCCATCCAGGCGCGTACCGCAGACCTGCGCGCCGATGTCGCGCGCGGTCGCCAGTTGCGTGTGGCTGCGGAGCAAGCCGTCGCGCAGCGCCGCACGGCGCAAGGCCTGCTCGTCACCCAGCGCCAGCGGCTGGCCGCGCTCGAGGCGCGCAAGCGGGCGGAATCGGCGCGGCTGGGCATCGGCGCCATGGCGGAACAGGACCGGGCCATCGCCATGGGCGAACAGGCCCGCGACCTGGGCGACCTGGTCCAGAACCTCGATACAGAGGCCAGCGTGCGTGCGCGACTGGAAACGCTTCCCGGTCCGACGCTGCGCCCCGCGCAGCCCGGCGCGCCCCGCGCCTTGCCGGTCGAAGTCGCAGCGACAGAGTCGGCAAGCCCCGCCTATCGCCTGCCCGTTCTCGGCAATGTCGTGACGGGTCTCGGCGAAGTATCCGCAACCGGTATCAAGGCACGCGGCCTGACCATCGCGACGCGCGCGGGCGCACAGGTCGTGGCCCCGGCAACCGGCCGCATCGCCTTTGCCGGCCCGTTCCGTGCCTATGGCCAGATCGTCGTGATCGACCATGGCCTCGGCTGGACGACACTGCTCACCAACCTCGCAGCACTGGACGTGAAGGTCGGCGATGACGTCATNNGTCTGAAAGTTTACCGATGCCCCGTTTTCCCATTCGCGCCGCCATTGCCGTGTCGGCCATCGCCCTGATCCCCGCCACGACCGCGACCTTCGCCGCCGTCGACAATTCGACGTACAAGGAACTCGACGCCTTCATGGCGGTGTTCGAACGCGTCCGTGCGGACTACGTCGACAAGACCGACGACAAGAAGCTGATCAAGGGCGCGATCGACGGCATGCTCGCCTCGCTCGACCCGCATTCGTCCTACCTCGACGCGCGCGATTTCGAACAGATGCGTACGCAGACCGACGGTAACTACGGGGGCCTCGGCCTCACCGTCACCATGGAAGACGGCGCGGTAAAGGTGGTGACCCCGACCGAGGATACGCCCGCGTTCAAGGCGGGCATCAAGGCCGGCGATTTCATCACCCATCTGAATGGCACGCTGGTCTTCGGCGGAACGCTGGACGATGCGGTCGAACAGATGCGCGGCAAGCCCGGCACGACGATCAAGCTGACCATCGTACGCCCCGGCCGCGACAAGCCGTTCGACGTGACGCTGACCCGCGAGATCATCGAGCTGAAGCCGGTGAAGTGGGAAGTGAAGGGCCAGGTCGGCTATATCAACATCAACAGCTTCTCGCGGAACACCGGCAACAGCGTACGTGCAGCACTGATGGGCATCGACAAGTCGCTGGGGCACCAGCCGCTGGGTTACGTCGTCGACCTGCGTTCGAACCCCGGCGGCCTGCTCGACGAAGCCGTGTCGGTCAGCGACCAGTTCCTCGAGCGCGGCGAAATCGTGTCGCAGCGCGGACGCAACAAGGGCGACATCGAGCGTTATTTCGCGAAGCCTGGCGATGCCGCTCACGGCCTGCCGGTCGTGGTGCTGGTCGACAGCGGCTCAGCTTCGGCGGCCGAAATCGTCGCGGGCGCGATCCAGGACAACCACCGCGGTATCGTCATGGGCGAGCGCAGCTTCGGCAAAGGATCGGTGCAGACGCTGCTTCCGCTCGACGACACGACGGCATTGCGCCTGACCACCGCGCGCTACTTCACACCTTCGGGCCGCAGCGTGCAGGAAGGCGGCATCGAGCCGGACATCAAGGTGCCGCAGCTGTCGGATCCCGACTACAAAACCCGTCCCCGCTTCCGCGAGGCGGACCTGCGCCGACACCTGATCAACGAAGCGAAGGTCGACAATTCGGTGCTGGAAGACGACACCAAGCCCGATCCGCGCTTCTCGGCAACGCCGGAACAGTTGAAGGCAAAGGGCGTGACCGACTTCCAGCTCGACTATGCGCTCAAGTCGATCTCGCGCCTCGCGAGCCTGCCCGCACCCGCGAAGCCGGCCAAGGTCGCGCGGCGCTAGGGCGGTGCAGCAACCCCGGTACGTCCGCGCGAACGCGCTCGCCTTCGCCATTCCCGCCGTGCTGATGGCGGGCGCACTTGGGTCGCAGTACATCGGCGGGCTTCACCCGTGCGAGATGTGCCACTGGCAGCGCTGGCCGCATTATGCGGCGCTGGTGATCGCGCTGTTGGCGTTCTGGCTGAAGCCGCCGATGAAGCCGGTGCTGATCGCACTGGCAGCGCTTGCGATCCTGACGTCGGGCGCGATCGGCGTGTTCCATGCCGGTGTCGAATATCACTGGTGGGAAGGGGTGACTCCCTGCACGGCGTCGGCGGCCAGCACAAGCCTGGAAGACCTGCTGCGCGCGCCGATCATCCGCTGCGACGCAGCCCAATGGACACTCGGCGGTATTTCGCTCGCCGGGTTCAACGCGATCTTCTCGATCCTCGGCGGCCTGGCGGTCCTTGCCCTGGTCAAGCGCGGGTCATGAAGCCCGACACCGAATCGATGCTGCGCGTCGACCAGGCGGGCGAATATGGCGCGACCCGCATCTATGCCGGGCAACTGGCCGTCATGGGCAGCCGCCACCCCGCCGCGCGCGAGATCGCCGGCATGGCGGCGCAGGAGGAACGGCATCGCAAACGGTTCGATGCGATGCTTGCCGAACGCCGCGTGCGGCCGACGCTGTTGCAGCCGTTCTGGAATGTCGCGGGTTACGGATTAGGTATGGCGACCGCGCTGATGGGTCCCCGCGCCGCGATGGCCTGCACCGCGGCCATCGAGACCGAGATCGACCGCCATTACGGCGAACAGCTGGCCGAACTCGGCGATACCGACCCCGAATTGTCGGAAGTGATCGCCGATTTTCAGGCCGAGGAAGTCGAGCACAAGAACGCCGCGATCGCGCACGGTGCAGAGGGCGCCTTCGCCTATCCGGTGCTGAGCGGCGCAATCCGCGCGGGGTGTCGCCTTGCAATCGAACTTTCGAAACGCATCTGATACGTCCATCGTGCGTTCATACCGACAGGAACAAGGATAGGACCATGCGTAGACCCCTTTTTGCCGCCGCTTTCCTGTCGGTCGCTTTGCCCGTTCCGTTCATGGGACCAGCGATGGCGCAGCAGACCGACCGCGTGCTGGTGATCTTCGGCAACGACAAATGCCCGACCAATGCCTCGGGCGAGGAAATCGTCGTTTGCGCGCGTCGCCCGGAAGGGGAGCGGTTTCGCATCCCCAAGGAACTGCGCTCGCCGATCCTGATCACGCCCGAGAACCAGAGCTGGGCAGCGAAGGCGAACGATACGCTGAACGCGGGCGGGGCGTCGGGCACCGGCAGCTGTTCGGCGCAGGGCGCAGGCGGCTGGACCGGCTGCTGGGCGCAACAGATGCGTGATGCCAAGCGCCAGCGCCAGGCGGCCAACGCCGAATCCCAGGTCGTGGACTCACGCGTCGGCGGCAACTGACGCCTGCTAGCGGCGCGAGGCGATCCAGTCGTCGACCGTCCGTTCCAACACGTCGAGCGGCACCGCACCGCCGCCCAGAACCGTATCGTGGAAGCCGCGCAGGTCGAACTTCGGCCCAAGCGCCTTTTCGGCCTTTGCGCGCAACTCGCGGATCCTGATCTCGCCGATCTTGTAGCCGAGCGCCTGTCCCGGCCATGAGATGTACCGGTTGACCTCCGCCTCGATATTCGCGTCGGTCAGCGCGGTGTTGTCGTGCATGAACGCGATCGCCTGCGCCTTGGTCCAGCCCTTGGCATGCATGCCGGTGTCGACGACCAGGCGGCTGGCCCGCCACATTTCATAGCTCAGCCGCCCCATGTTCTTTTCGGGTGTGTCGTACAGGCCCATCTCGATGCCCAAGTGTTCGCAATAAAGCGCCCAGCCCTCGACGAAGGCGGTGAAGCCGGCGACGTTCTTGCGAACCTCGGGCAGGTCGAGTTCCTGTTGCAGCGCGATCTGCAAATGATGCCCCGGCACCGCTTCATGCGCCGTCAGCGCCGCCTGTTCCCACAACGGCCGCTGCGGCAGTTTCGACGTGTTGACGTAATAATTGCCCGCGATGCCGACCTTGGGCGAGCCGGGCATGTAATAGGCGGTCGTCGTCCCCTCGGCGGTTTCCGCCGGGATCGCCTTGATGCCATAGGGCAGGCGCGGCAGGCGGCCGAAATATTTGGGCAGCATGCCGTCGATGGTTTTCGCCTGCAGCGCCGACGACGCCATCAGTTCGGCAGGCGTCTTAGCAAAATACTTCGGGTCCGTCCGCAGCTTCGCGATGAACGCCGCACGGTCGGGATAACCGGCCTGTTTCGCGACATCCTCCATCTCGGCGCGAATGCGTTTCACTTCACCCAGGCCGATCTCGTGGATCTGGTCGGGCGTGAGGTCGGTGGTCGTATGGCTGCGGACCTGAAGGGCATAATAGTCCTTGCCCTGCGGCAGCGCGGACACGCCGACCGTCGCGCGGCATTTCGGCTTGTAATCCTTCGCATAATAATCGGCGAACTTGCGGTATTCGGGTTCGACGACGTCCTTGATCAGCGCCTTTGCCCGCGCCCGCATCGCCGCCCAGTCGGCGGCGGACACGCCCACCGGCGGATTGCCGAGAAACGGCTGGTAGAAGCGCGATTTCTCGACGTCCGCCGCGATCACGCCGGTGATCGATCCTTCGAACCCGTTCAGCACCGCACACGGCTGGATGAAACCGGCCGCCACCGCCTGGCGCGTGATCTTAAGCGCTTCCGCATTATACGCCGGATAGGCGGCGAGGCGCTTCAGGTAGCTTTCGTAATCGCCCGCCGAATTGAACGGCGAATTGTCGGCGAGCCCCGCGAAATTCTGGTGCCACCCGGAATAGGTGCTGAACAGCATCATCCGTTCGCCGAATTTCGCACCCTCGGCCTGTTCGCTCAGCAGTCGGCGCAGGATCGCCTTGTTGGTCCGCTCGGTACCGTCCAGACCGCCGTCCGGAATCGCGTCGAGCCGGGCGACGAATGCCTTTGCTTCGCTCGTCTGACGGTCGGCGGCCGCCAGCGAAAGGTCGTCGAGCTTCCCGTCGCCGCGATGATCGCCCAGCGACGACGCCCAGACCGGGTTGTTCGTCAGGAACCAGTCCCAGTGCGCGTCGATCGCGGCCTTCAGGTCGGTGGACGGGGTTGCGACCGCGGCGGTCGATGCGAGCAGCGCGGCGGCCGCAAGGAAAGGCTTGAGCATGACGTCATGCTAGCTCAATACAGGCGCGATAACAGGGGGAATTGATGGCGACCATCGCCGGGCCGACGCGCCGTACACAGCCACTGGCGCCGGACACTTTCGAACGGGTGCTCGCCGCGGGTGCAACGGCGCTGCTGATCACCGTCCTGGTCGCGCTGTTCAGGGGCCGCGCGCAATGGGGCATCGTTCTGGCGAACATCTGGCTGCACATCGGCACCATTCTTGTCGCGCTCGCGCTGACCCCTGTGATGCTGCTGCGTCCACGCGGCGACCCTTTCCACCGGCAGCTCGGATGGGTGTGGGCGGCGGCGATGATGGCGACCGCGCTGATCAGTTTCGACCTGCGCTATACCAACCCCGGCGGCTTCAGCTTCATCCACATCCTGTCGGCGTGGACCGTCATTCAGGTTCCGATCATCGTGTGGAGCGCACGCACCCATAATGTGAAGCGTCACCGCCGCGGCGTTCGCGCCATGGTGCTGGGCGCACTGTTGATCGCGGGATTTTTCACCTTCCCGTTCAATCGTTTGCTCGGTCACTGGCTGTTCGCTACATCGACCTGGGGATGACCATATGACCGCAACAGAACCCGGCGAACCGGAACTCGCACCGCTCGACACACGCTTCCTCGGGCATCCCAAGGGTCTCGGCTATCTTGCGTTCACCGAGGCGTGCGAGCGGTTCAGCTATTATTCGATGCAGACGCTGCTCGTGCTTTACATGGTCAACTACCTGCTGTTGCCGCAGCACATCGGTGGGGTAGTCGGTCTCGATTGGCTTCGGTCATGGCATTACCCGGGACTCGAAGGGCAGCCGTTAAGTTCGGCGATATTCGGCGACTACACCAGCCTGGTCTACCTAACACCGATAGCAGGCGGATTCATCGCCGACCGCTGGCTGGGACGGCGTACGACATTGATCTTGGGCGCCGTCGTCATGGCGCTCGGGCATTTCCTCATGGCGTTCGAAGGGTTGTTCCTGTTCGCGCTGATATCGCTGATCGTTGGCGTCGGCCTTTTCAAAGGGAATATCGCGAGCCAGGTCGGCGAGCTTTACGGGCCAAACGACACGCGTCGTGCCATGGCTTTTCAGATCTTCTACATTTTCATCAACGTCAGCGTGATCGCAGCGCCGCTGGTTTCTGGCTCGCTGGGAGAGAAAGTCGGCTGGCATTGGGGTTTCGGCACAGCGGGCGTGGTGATGGTCGGGGGCCTGATCCTCTATCTTATCGCCGGACCATGGTTGCCGCCGGATAATCGCCCGAAGCGCGGCGTGGCGCGGGAACAGGTACGGCTTACGGGTGAAGACTGGAAACGTGTTGCCGCGCTCATCCTTCTCGTTCCGTCGATGACAGCTGCACTCCTCACCAACCAAGAGATCTTCAACGCATATCTGGTCTGGGCGGATAAACATTTCGACCGTCCGCTACCGGCCTTTCTCGAAGGGATGGAGTTCAACTTTCTGGGCTGGCACGCCACGTTCACCAGCCCTTTCCCGACAAGCTGGATGGTCACCATTGACGCGGTGTTTAGCTTCTCGATGCTTGTGGCCGTCGCGGCGTTCTGGAACTGGCGTGCGAAGAGCGCTGGCAAGGAACCCGACGAACTCGGCAAGATGATCATCGGGTCGTTCTTCACCATGGCGGGCGGTGCGTGCCTGTTCATGGCTGCGGCGACGCAGGGAGACGGCAAGATCGGACTGTTCTGGCCCCTGATGTTCCACCTGCTGAACTCGATCGGCTTTTCACATATCCTGCCGGTCAGCCTCGCGCTGTTTACCAAGATAGCGCCGCGTTCGATCAACGCGACGGTGCTTGGAATTTATTATCTGGCATTTTTCGGAGCTAACAAGCTGGTCGGTTATGTCGGCGGTCTCTATTCGTCGCTGCCGACGACAACCTTCTGGCTGATCCATATAGCAAGCGCCGGTGTCGGCCTTGTCGCGTTTGTGGTTTTCAAGCTGTTTGTAGCCGACCGGATGACACGGACGACCGTCGCCGCATGACCTCCATTCTCTCCATCGCCAATTTGTCGAAAACCTATGCGGGCGGCCACAAGGCGCTCGACGACGTGTCGCTCGACATCAAAAAGGGCGAGATCTTCGCGCTGCTCGGCCCCAATGGCGC
>DDFE01000049.1:7455-9340 GCA_002336985.1 Sphingomonadales bacterium UBA1936 | reverse complement strand
CGGATTCGTCGAATTGCTTGGCGGCCGGTACTTCGACGACCGGTTGCGCGATCCCCTCGACCATTGCCCGGTCGAGGTTGAAGACGAACGCCAGCACGGTCGCGACGGCCAGGTAAAGATCGGCCGCAATCGGCTGCCCGGCGCGCGTCGTGAAGTAGATCGCACGCGCGAGCTGCGGGTATTCGAGCATCGGCACGGAAGACTCTTTCGCAAGCGCCTTTATCGCCTGCGCTGTCTCGCCGCGGCCGCGTGCGACGACGGTCGGCACCGCATCTGTGCCGGGGCGATAGCGGAGTGCCACGGCGAAGTGCGTCGGATTGGTCAGGATGACGGTCGCATCGCCGACGGCGCGACGCGCGGATCCGCTGAGAATATCGTGGCGGCGCTGGCGCGCCTGCTGCTTCATCTCGGGCGAGCCTTCGCTTTCCTTATGCTCTTCCTTGACCTCGTGCTTGGTCATGCGCAGCCGCGCGGTGCGGCGCATGATCTGGATGGGCGCGTCGATCATGCCGATGACGATCAGGCCGCCGACCAGCCAGGCGACAACGGAAACGAACGTCGTACCGAGATCGCCCATCGCGCGGCGCGGATCGACGGCGCCAAGGCCCATCATGAAGCTCATTTTTCCGCTGAGCAGCCACCAGCCGGTGCCGCCGAGGAGTGCGACCTTGGCGATCGACTTGCCGAGTTCGACCAATCCTTGCGTCCCGAAGATGCGCGAAAGGCCCGCCATGGGGCTGAGCTTCGATGCCTTGGGGCTGAAACCGCCGGTCCGGAAACCGAGCGAACCGAGCATCGCCTGGCTTCCGATCGCGGCGATCATCGTCGCCCCGAACAGCGCGGCGAGCGGCATTGCGACCGAACTGAGTAGCAACACGACACGGCTGAACGGATCGAAGCTGTCGAGGTTGCCGCGCCCGAACGTCAGGCCCGTCCGCATCGCGGTCGCCATCGATCCGAATGTCCACGGCCCGGCCATCACCAGCCAGGCGACGCCGGCGGCCATGACCAGGGCGGTGCCGAGTTCGCGCGACTGGAGGACGTCGCCCTTTTCCTCGGCGTCACGCCGTTTCTTGGCTGTCGGCGCTTCTGTCTGCTGATCGCGATCGGGCTTGTCCGACATGGATCAGAGTCCTGCCAGCAGCCGCGACTGGTCGATGCCGAGGCGCAGCGCATGTTCGATCGCATCCGCCATCACCGGCATGGCGATCGCAAGCAGTGCGATCCCCGCCAGCACGGTCGCGGGAATGCCCACGGCAAAGAGATTGAGCGTCGGTGCGGACCGCGTGATCGTGCCCATGACGATCTGGACCATCACCAGCGCAAAGGCGACGGGCAGCGCGATCGACAGGCCGGCGGCGAACATCAGTCCGCCGAATTCGAGGATGCCCCTTATAGCCTCGGCCGTCAGCCAGCTGTGGCCCGGGGGCATCGTCTTGAAACTCGTGACGACGATTTCGATCAGCGCGAGGTGACCGCCGACGCATAGGAATAGCGCCGTCGCGACCATGTTGAGGAACTGGCCGACCGCCGTGCTCGAATGGCCCGACATTGGATCCTGCATCGAGGCAAAACCCAGACCCATGGCGTTGCCGATCGCTTCGCCGGCAATAAGGGCAGCCGCGAAGCCGATCTGGATGGCGAAGCCAAGGCCGAGGCCGAGGATGACCTCACCCGCGATCAACATGAAGCCCGCGACCGAGACCGCCCCTTCAGGCGGCACGACCATGCCCGATGCACTCGCGGCCGGTATACCGACGGCGAGCGACAGGATGATGCGCACCTGGACCGGCACCGCACTCGACCCGAACAGCGGGGCCGCAAGCAGGGCGGCGCCGGGGCGGATCATCGCGAGGAACCAGATCAGCAGCTGCGCTTCCGCACC
>DDFE01000049.1:5822-7424 GCA_002336985.1 Sphingomonadales bacterium UBA1936 | reverse complement strand
GTCGGCAGCAGCAATGGCGCCGACCCGAGCGCCAGCACCCACAAGGCGTGCTGCGCGACATCGATAAAGCGATCGGCCTCCATCAGCCTGTCCCGAACGAAGCGGCGAGCGATCCCATCGTCAGCGCCCAGCCGTCGACGAGGACGAACAGCAGCAGCTTGAACGGCATCGACACGATGGTCGGCGACAGCATCATCATACCGAGCGACATCAGCGCGGACGCGATGATCAGGTCGATGACGAGGAACGGCAGGAAGATCAGGAAGCCGATCTGGAACGCGGTCTTCAGCTCGCTGGTGACGAACGCGGGCAGCAGGATCGAGAACGGAATGTCCTGGGCCTTGGCGACCGGCGGCGCCTTCGCAAGCTTCTGGAACATCGCGAGGTCGGTCTTGCGCGTCTGCGTCACCATGAAGGCGTGGAAATGCGTGCCCGCGCGCGCCACGCCCTCGTCGATCGAGATCTGGCCGGCGTTATAGGGCTGCAGTGCGTCGGTGTTCACCTTGCTCATGACCGGCTGCATGACGAACAACGACAGGAACAGGCTGAGCCCGATCAGCACCTGGTTCGGCGGCGTCTGCTGCAGGCCGAGCGCCTGGCGCAGGATCGACAGCACGATGATGATGCGTGTGAAGCTGGTCATCATCAGGATGAGCGACGGCAGGACCGTCAGCAAGCTCATCAGGATGAGGATCTGCAGCGACAGCGACAGCGATTGCCCGCCAGCGAGCTTGCCCAGCGCACCCGCGACACCGGTCGGCGGTGCGGCGGACGTTGCCTGCGTCACATTGGCGGCAAGGTCGGCAGCCTGGGCCCAGGCCGTCGACGGCAGGGCCACGCTGAGCACCAGCAGGAGAAGGAGGAAAAACTTACGCATCGATGAAGTCCCCGTCGTCGACCGGGCCTTCCGAAATGAGCGTGATTCCCTGGCGCGACGCCGCGATCAGCAGCGTCTTTCCGCCAAAGGCGACGACAGCGAGTTTTCCCGACGTGCCAAGTGTCAAAACATCGACGACATGCGCCGGTTTATTGACAGGGCGATGCGCGGGCAGCCCCAGCTGAACCCGCTTCCAAAGCCAGAGCGATCCGTAGGCAAGCCCACCCACCAGTGGGACAAGTATCAGTAATCGCAGGAGATATTCGGTCATGATGTCTCCGAAGGTTGGTCAACTCCTCCGGTCGATACCGTTGCCGGCATGATCGGGGGTGACGACATCGACGACACGCACCCCATAGCGTCCGTCGACCGTCACGATCTCTCCCTTTGCAATGAGTGTGCCATTCGCCATGATGTCGAGCAGGTCGTTCGCCTGGCGGTCGAGTTCGACCACCGAACCCTCGGTCATGTTGAGCAGGTCGGCGAGCCGCATCGAGGCGGAACCGACCTCTACCGACACCCGTACCGCGACGCCCGCAAGCAGCGCGAGGTTGCGATCGGGGCGCGCCATCGTGTCGATCGCGGTCGTTTCGCTAAAGTCAGTCATCGAAATGGGCTCCGTGTTCGAGTTTCTCAATCTTGATCGCGGCATGGCCATTGGCCTCGCCGATCGTTCCATGAGCAAAAAGCTTGCCAGCCGCGGTCAACGGCACATGCGCGGGCAA
>DDFE01000049.1:1933-5741 GCA_002336985.1 Sphingomonadales bacterium UBA1936 | reverse complement strand
TAGGCCTCACCCACCAATGCGGGTGCGACCGGCATCACGTCGAGCCAGCCTGCATCGAGCACTTCGGCGATGTCCTTCGCCATGCGTGCGAACAGCCGCTTTTCCGCCGCGCCCAGCTGCGCGTTGGCGCGATCGTGCAGGCCGTCGCCGCCATATAGGCGGTCGACCATGCGCGCGATCAGCTTGGTCGGAAGCGAAACCAGCAGGCCGCCCTTCATCGGGGCCGCACGATAACGGGCAACGGCGATCTCGGGTGCGAGCGCTTCCTTCCAGTCGCCGAAGCGCTGCGTCGTATAACCGCGATCGGTAAGGGTCACCGGCACGCCGGCACTCGCCAGCGTCTCGGTGAAACCGCGCAGCAGTTTCGCGCCGATCTTGACCAAGCGCGGAAAGTCGTTGCTGGCCGCGCGCGCCGCATCGAGGCGCACGACCTGAACACCACCGGTCGGAGGGGTCGTCGACATTATTGGACCACCAGCGTGTTGAAATAAACGTTGTCGATGCCGCCGAACCCTTCCTTCTCGCGAAGGACCTGGTTGATCGACTTGGTCAGCTGGCGCTGCAGCATCTGCTTGCCTTCCGGCGTGGCCAGGATGGCCGCATGCTGGTCCGACATCACCATCAGGATCGCCGAGCGGATCGGTACCATCTGGCGCGTGACGTTGTCGGTTACGCGGCTGTCGTAATAGGTCGCCAGGCTGAGCGAGAGCTGCGCGAAACCGCCACCATCCGCCAGATTCGCGGTGATCGCGGAATCTATCGGGAAATACGCGATCTCGTATTTGTGAGCATCGACCTTCACGTCGTCGCTCTTCACGGCAACCGTGCCGGTCCGGCGCGGCGGCCCCTTGTCGGCGGCGCCATGGCCGCCCCCTTCGCCTGCAGCCGCTTCTTCGGTTTCGGAACGAAGTACCAGCTTCGGGCGATGCGGATCTTCCTTCACCTTCTCGGCCCCGCCGCCGACCATGCCGGACGCGTAAAAGCCCGCACCGACGCCGCCGCCGATGAGCAAAAGACCTGCAAGACCGAAGATCAGCAGCTTGCCCTTGCCGCCCTTCTTCTTGGGTGCTGCACCAATGTCCTTGTCGTCGCTCATCTCGATCCCTTTGGTCAGGCGTAGCGGCCAGCAGCCGCGGTGTTGGTGGTCAGTGTTGCAGCGGTCGGGCGAACGTCGATTGCCGCCTCGATGAAGCTGTTCATCGGACGACGCGACGCATTGCCCGACTGTCCGTTGGTCTGCGCATTCATCTGAGATGCCACGTCCGCGGCAACGACCCGCGTGCCGTTCGCACGCAATTCGTCGACCAGCCGCGGCTGTGCTGCCGCGATAATGGCGCGCGCTTCTTCGCTGCGCGTCGTCATGTGGACGGCAACGCCGGTGTCATGCCGCGACACTTCGACATCCAGCTTGCCGAGATGTTCGGGTTGAAGCGCGAAACGCAGGCGATCGCCCGTCCCCGCACTCGCCGCGATGTCCTTCGCCAGCGTGTCGAGCCATGCGTCGCCGCGCGCGAGATCGAGGTGACGATTGATCATGACGTCGGCCGAAACGGCAGGTTGCGCCGAAGATGCCGACGCAAGCTGGTGCAAGGCTGCGGTTGCGCTAGGCAACGAGAATGTCGGCGTCGTGTCAGCATCCGACGCTGTATCCGATAACATGGTTACCGAAACCTCTACGGACGGCGCAGTAGATGCCGATTCCGCCTTGCGAGCCATATCCTTGGCCATCGTAAACAACGCCGCCATCGCCGGGTCGGCCGGTTTTGACGCAGACGGATCGGCAACCATCATTGCAACAGCGCGAGCCATCCCCTTTTCGCCCGGCGATTTCACGTTACGCGCGTCTTCCTCAGCAGCCTCGGGATCGACCGAGGCCCGGGCCTGGGCGAAAACAGGTGCGGCAGCGTGCAGCAAGGCATTGGTGTTGGCATGAACCAGCGCCTGCGAAGTCGCGGGCGCCACGCCCGGCGTCGTGTCGTTGTCGACTTTCGCGTCCTTGTCGTCCTTCGGCGTTTTCGGCTCGTCGTTCGCTTCAGCGGCAGCTTTGCCATCTGTGGGTAGGGCGCCGTCCGTCGTGATCGCCGGGCCGATCGACGTCCGCGCGGCGAGATCGAGCGCAGCGACCAATTCGGCTGCGGGAACAGGCGTCGACGGGTCCGCGACCGGAATTGCGCCATTGGGTTCGGCGCCGGTCGTCTTGCCGGATCCGCACGTCATCTGGCCGTCCTTGCCGACGGTCAGCACGAACGGTTCCGGATTAAACGGCAAAGCCGCACCTGCGGGCTGCTTGGGTAACGATGCGGGCAATACTGGGCTCACGCAAAAGTTCCTTTTTTGAATCGAGGCGCACGTGCAGCCGCGGCACGTAGTTCGCGCTCTGCGGCTTCACGGCGCATGGCTTCGGCATGGACGCGACCCGTCCGGTCTTCCTTGAGGCGTGCGGCGATACGATCTGCATCGCGCGCATCGCGAATTTCGGCTGCCTCGGCGAGCGAACGGTCGAGGCCCGTGCGGGCACGGTCGAGCCGTTCGGCGAGTTCCGCCATGCTGTGAAGGTCGCTGGCGTTCTGCACGCCTTCGATGACATTCACCTGGTCACGAAGCGCCGCGACGCGCTCTGCGACCTTGATTACCGAGGCGTGCGCGGCATCGGCCTGTGCCAGGCGGACGGCCGCGACACGGTGTTCGATCGAACGCAGGCGCAGGATGCGCGCGCGGCGGGCAGCGGTCTGGCTCATTCGCCGAACGCCTCGATCAGCTGCGCACGCGCCGTGGCGAAATCGACGCGGTCGTGCGCGCCCTGCCGCAGGAAGGCGAGCATGTTGTCACGCTGGGAGATTGCGGCGTCGACGATGGGGTCGTTGCCCGCCGCATAGGCACCCATCAGCAACAGGTCGCGGTTCTCTTCATAAGTCGACCAGAGGCGGCGGAAGTTCGCGGCCGCCTGCGCATGCTGCGGATCGACGACATCGGTCATGACCCGTGACAGCGACTTGGCAACATCGACGGCGGGGAAAATTCCCTGCTCGGACATCGACCGCGAGAGGACGATATGTCCGTCGACGATCGCACGCGCGGCATCGACCACGGGATCCTCGGTATCGCCGCCATCGGCAAGCACGGTGTATGCGGCAGTGATCGAACCACCGGTGCGGCGGTCCGCCCCTGCCCGTTCGACCAGCCGCGGGATAAGCCCCAGCGCCGACGGCGGATAGCCCTTCATCGTCGGCGGTTCGCCGAGTGCCAAGCCGATTTCGCGCTGCGCGTGCGCGACGCGGGTAAGGCTGTCGATCAGCAGGAAGACGCGCTTGCCCTCCGCCCGGAAGAATTCGGCGATCGCGGTCGCCCGCATGGCGGCGCGCAGGCGCAGCAACGGCGGATGATCGGCGGGAACCGCGACGACGACCGATTTCTCGCGCACGCTGCCAGTCAATTTGGTCTCGACGAAATCGCTGACTTCGCGGCTGCGTTCGCCGATCAGGCCGACGACGACGACATCGCAATCGGTGCCCGCAAGCATCTGGCCCATCAGNNNGCGTCCGCCGATCGGCCAGTTGAAACTGCTGACGACCGGACGGCGGCCATCCAGCGGCGCACCATGCGCGTCGATGACGCGGCCCAGGAGTTGCGAACCGCAGGCGACGAGCGTCGAATTTCCGTCAGGCTCGACACGGCTGCCCGCGGCAAGCGCGACGCCGTGGTCGAACGGCACGATCAGGCTGCGTCGGCCACGGAAGCCGACGACTTCGCCCTGAACCTGCTCACCCGACGGAGAAATGACGCGTGCGCCTGCCCCCAGCGGCTGCGC
>DDFE01000049.1:0-1823 GCA_002336985.1 Sphingomonadales bacterium UBA1936 | reverse complement strand
CGCAGTTCGATCGGGAAGTCGATACCGTCGAGCAACGCCAGGTCATTGGGATTGAGCCACAATGTACGAGCGGCGTCCGCCTCGCCGATGTGGCCGACGGCGCGTTCGATGCGTGAAAGCATCCACGTCCGGTCGATTTCGACCTGTCCGACGATCTCTGCCACCAGGCGTTCGACCGTGGTCGCGATCATCGCCGCGAGTTCTTCCGAGGGTTCGGGCTGCAGTGCTTCCGCCGCCGCAAGGAGCGTCGTCAGCGCATCGCGTTCGACATCGAACGTAGCACGTGCGGCGCGCTCGCCCTCGGCATAGCCCAGCGCAAATGCGTCGTCGGCATCGTCGGCAGGCTTGTCCTGGACGAAGCGTGCCTGCCCGGCGCGGATATGCATCGGCGTGAAATTGCCCGAGGGCGCGCGTACGTCGACGAGCGATACCCGCGTGACGGGGGTCTCAAACATAATCGTCGTTCGCCTGGCTGTTACCGAGATTCAGTTCGCCGCTTTCGCCCATCCGGCGCGCCATGGCGGCGATCTGTTTCTGTGCTTCTTCGACTTCGGCGCGTTTGGCGGGCGCCGCTTCGGCCATTTCGTCGCGGATGGTCTGTGCGGCACGAACCGAAAGACAGCCGACCATCTTGTCGACCGTTTCGGGCGAGGCGCCACGCAGGGCGAGCGTCAGCACGGCCGTGTCGACCGAACGCATGAGCGTGCCCATGTTCTTGTTGTCGAGCGCCGACAGATCGTCGAACACGAACATGTCGTCCTCGATATCTTGCGCCAGCGCCTTGTCGCGCTTCTTGAGCGCCTTCAGCACGCGCTGGTCGGTGCCCTTGGCCATCTTGGTCACGATCTTCGCCGCGTCGCCGCGCCCGCCCAGCTTGATGCCGGGGCCGCCGGTTTCGGCGGGCACATAAGCGTCGAGCAGGTCTTCGAGATCCTTCAGCGCATGCTGGTTGACGTGACCGAGCGATGCCGCGCGATAGATCAGGTCCGACTGGTGATCGTCGCTGAGCGGCGCGAGGGCCGCTGCTGCGACTTCGGGCGTGAGGCAGGCGAGCAGCAATGCACCGACCTGCGGCTGTTCGTTCGCCAGCGTTTCCGAAATTGCTTCGACCTTCATCCAGCGCAGCTTTTCGAGCACGCCCAGCGACTGTTGCGGGGCGATGTCGGTCAAAAGGGTTTCGGCGCGTGCGGGGCCGAGTGCGGCAGTGAACACCGAACGCACGCGGGGCGCCGCATTGAGGCCGAGGCCGTTCATCGACTTGCTACGCACGACGAACATCTCGAGCGCGGCTTCGATATCCGCCGTTGTTGCCGACGCGACATTCATCATGGCGACACCGATGCGGTGCGCCTCGTCGGGATTGAGCGAGCTCAGGATCGATGCCGCCTCCTGATCGCCGAGCAGCGTCAAAAGAATGGCAGCCGCGGCATCACCGTCGACCTTGGGCGTCAGGACGGACTCAGCCATCGACGCGCTCTGCCATCAGCTGGCGTACGACGGTCGCGGCTTTTTCCGAATCCTGGCGAACGAAATCGCGGACAAGGTTGGCGCGCGCCTCATAGCTCGGCGCCGCCTCGATCATGTCAAGCGTGACGGCGGGGCGTGACGGAACGACGCCTAGCAGCTGTTGGGCGATCGCGCCCTCTTCCTTGCTCTGCTCGCCCTTCTTCTTCATCGCCTTCAGGATCGGGCGACCGATGAAGAGGAACGCCATCAGCGCCGCAAGGATCGCGCCGACCTGGCGCAAGAGCGATATGAACCAGGGCTTGTCGTAGAAGGCGACCGGATCGACCGGTGCTTCCTCGACGAACGGGCGTGCCGCG
>DDFE01000180.1:4991-16776 GCA_002336985.1 Sphingomonadales bacterium UBA1936 | reverse complement strand
AGCAGGGCGGCCGCGAACACGTTCGTCGCGATACCCATGATCAGGACCGATGCGACAGCCAGGCCGACACCGAACTGGAGCGCCACCTGCGGGTCCATGCGTCCGGCGGGAATCGGACGCGACGCGGTGCGCCGCATCAGCGCGTCGATGTCCGCCTCATACCATTGGTTGAGCGCTCCGGCCGCACCCGCGGCCAGCGCGATGCACAGGACCGCGGTCAGCGCAAGTGCGGGCGGCAATGCAACCGGCGCCGCGAGCATGCCGCAGAGGCCCGTAAACACCACCGAGCGCATGACGCGCGGCTTCGTCAGCGCGAAAAGATCGCGCCAGTCGGCCGGCATGGGCGTCGAATGGGCGGTGGTCGTTGTCATATTATCTTCTGCGCCGGGAAAGAGCCGGGTGATCGCATCTCCCCCGGCTCCTGCCGATCAATGATGTTGGGAATCACCCGCGTCTATCACGGGCAGCGTTTCGAACTGGTGGTACGGCGGCGGGCTCGACAGCGTCCATTCGAGCGTCGTCGCACCTTCACCCCATGGATTGTCACCGGCCGGCTTGCCCGCGAACAGCGACCAGAACAGGTTGATGAAGAACACGCCCATCGACGCGGCCATGATCGTGTAGCCGTACATCGAGCAGATGTGGTTCCAATAGGCATAGGCATCCGGATAATCCGGAATGCGGCGCGGCATGCTGTCCAGCCCCAGGAAATGCATCGGGAAGAACAGGATGTTCACGCCCACGAAGAACGCCCAGAAGTGCAGCTGGCCGAGCGCTTCGTTGTACATGCGCCCCGACATTTTCGGGAACCAGTAATAGAAGCCCGCGAACAGCGAGAACACCGCGCCCAGTGACAGCACGTAATGGAAGTGCGCCACGACATAGTAAGTGTCGTGCATGATCGCATCGATGCCGCCGTTGGCGAGCACCACACCGGTCACGCCGCCGACGGTGAACATGAAGATGAAGCCGATCGACCACATCATCGGTGTCTTGAACGACAGCGAACCGCCCCACATCGTCGCGATCCACGAGAAGATCTTGATGCCGGTCGGCACCGCAATCACCATCGTCGCCGCGGTGAAGTACATCTTCATGTTCACGGTCATGCCGACGGTGAACATGTGGTGCGCCCACACGATGAAGCCGACCACGCCGATCGCGACCATGGCGTACGCCATGCCGAGATAGCCGAAGACCGGCTTGCGGCTGAAGGTCGCGATGACCTGGCTCACGATGCCGAAGCCCGGCAGGATCATGATGTACACTTCGGGATGGCCGAAGAACCAGAAGAGATGCTGGTAGAGGATCGGGTTGCCGCCGCCCGCCGCGTCGAAGAACGCGGTGCCGAAGTTACGGTCGGTCAGCAGCATGGTGATGGCAGCGGCCAGCACCGGCAGCGCCAGCAGCAACAGGAACGCGGTGACCAGCACCGACCATACGAACAGCGGCATCTTGTGCAGGGTCATGCCCGGCGCGCGCATGTTGAAGATGGTGGTGATGAAGTTGATCGCACCCAGGATCGAGCTGGCGCCCGCAAGGTGGAGCGACAGGATGGCCATGTCGACCGACGGCCCGACCGAACCCATGGTGGAAAGCGGTGCATAGACCGTCCAGCCCGTACCCGCGCCATGCCCCGTGCCGCCCGAGAAGAACGACGAGCCCAGCAGCAGTGCGAAGCTGGGGATCAGCAGCCAGAACGAGATGTTGTTCATGCGCGGGAACGCCATATCCGGCGCACCGATCATGATCGGCACGAACCAGTTGCCGAAACCGCCGATCATCGCGGGCATGACCATGAAGAACACCATGATCAGGCCGTGCGCGGTGATGAGCACGTTCCACATGTGGAGCGATTCGTTCAGGTTCGAACCGTCGCCACCCATGAAACTGGTCCACATGCCCAGGTACTGGATGCCGGGCTGTGCCAGCTCCATGCGCATCAGGCCGGAGATAGCACCGCCGATGATCCCCGCGCAGATCGCGAAGATCAGGTACAGCGTCCCGATATCCTTGTGGTTGGTCGACATGAACCAGCGGGCGAAAAAGCCGGGCTTGTGGTCCGCGTCATGATGGTCGTCGTGCGCGTGCGCCTGAAATTCGCTCGGATGTGCGGCTGTTGCCATGGTCGTTTCTCTTTACTTGGCCGCGGCAGGCGCGGTGGCGTTCGCGGGCGTGGCGGCGTTGGCAGCGGGCGCTTCGGCAGCAGCGGCGGTTACCGCGGCCGGAGCCTGGGGCGCTGCCGAGCCCACCGGTTCGGTCGCGGCGGGCTTGCTGCCCGGCATGGTGCCGCCCTTCGACTTCACCCATTGTTCGAATTGCGCCTGGGGTACGACCTCGATCGCGATCGGCATGAAGCCGTGGCGCGCGCCGCACAGCTCGCTGCACTGGCCGTAATAAAGGCCGACGCGCTCTGCGGTGAAGCTGGTTTCGTTCAGGCGTCCGGGGACCGCATCCATCTTGGTCCAGAAGGCGGGCATCGCGAACGAGTGGATGACGTCGTTCGACGTCGTCAGCACGCGGATGGGTACATTGACCGGAACAACGATGCGGTTATCGACGGCCAGCAGGCGCGGTTCGCCGCGCTTCTTGGCTTCGGCATCGGGCAGCATGTTCGACACGACCTCGAACCCGCCATGATCGGGGTATTCATAGGTCCAGAACCATTGGTTGCCGATCGCCTTGATCGTGATCGCGTCCTTGCCGACGGGCTTGTACTGCGCGGCAAGCAGGCCGATCGACGGGATAGCGATACCGACGAGGATGAGGACCGGGACCAGCGTCCAGATCACTTCGATCAGCGTGTTGTGCGAGGTCTTCGACGGAATGGGGTTCGCCGCCTTGCGGTAGCGGAACATGACCCACAGCAGCAGGCCGAGCACGAAGACGGAAATGATCGTGATGATCGGCATCAGCAGGACGTTGTGCATCCACAGAGCGAACTGGCCGTTCTTCGTCACCTGCGGCGGCAGGGCGTAACCCTTGTCGACCGGCTGGCCGTATTCGGCATCGGGTTTCAGCGGCGCGGGTGCCGCAACCTTTTCTGCCGGCGCAGCGGCGGCGGGCGTTGCTGCCGGTGCAGCAGCGGCAGGCGCGGCGGTTGCCGTCGGTGCGGCAACGGGTGCCGCTTCCTGTGCAACGGCGGGAATCGCCATACCCAGGCCAAGAACGATAAGCGCGGAAGTCAGCAATTTCACGTCGAACGGACCCCTAATCCGACCCGGCGCTGCACTGGAAATGCGCGCGAATTATCCGGGTTCGCGGGCGGCTATACGCGCGGGTTTGCCTAGTCTCAAGCCGTTACTGGGGGCTTTTTGGCAGTTCTGTTGCGCCGCATCATCGATATCCGTACGGAATCGCGCGCAACGCGAAGGAGAATGACGGGTGACCGACGAGGAGGTTCTGACCGAGTTCCGGGCAGCGGATGCCCTGTTGGAGGGGCATTTCATCCTTTCGTCGGGCTTGCGCAGCCCGCGTTATCTGCAGTGCGCGCGCGTGCTGGCCGATCCGAAGCGCGGCGCGCGCCTGGCGGAGGCGCTCGTCGCCCGCCTGCCCCGGGACCTCAATATCGACATCGTCGTCTCCCCGGCGATGGGCGGCGTGATTGCCGGCCATGAGATGGGTCGTGCGCTCGGCGTCGCGGCGCTGTTCCTCGAGCGGCCGGAGGGCGTATTCGAACTGCGCCGCGGCTTCCGCCTGACACCGGGCCAGCGCGTGCTGATGATGGAAGACGTCGTCACGACCGGCCTCAGTTCGCGCGAAGCCATTGCCGCGATCGAGCGCGCAGGCGGAGTCGTGGTTGCCGCGGCATCGCTGGTCGACCGGTCGGACGGAACGGCGGACCTGGGTGTCCCGTTCTACCCGCTGATTCGCCTGTCGGTGCCGACTTATGCCCCCGATGCGCTGCCGCCCGAACTGGCGGCGATCCCTGCGATCAAGCCGGGGAGCAGGGCCGCGTAATGCTTCGTCTCGGCGTCAACATCGACCACGTCGCTACCATCCGCAACGCGCGCGGGGGCGATCATCCCGATCCCATGCGTGCGGTGCGAATCGTCGAAGCCGCGGGCGGCGACGGCATCACCGTTCACCTGCGCGAGGACCGGCGGCACATCCGCGATGCCGATCTCGACGTTCTGATGGCGGAAACGGCCCTGCCGGTGAATCTTGAGATGGCGGCGACCGAGGAAATGGTCGCGATTGCGCTCAAGCACCGCCCGCACGCCGCGTGCATCGTGCCTGAAAGACGAGAGGAACGCACCACCGAGGGCGGGCTGGATGCAGCGGGTCAGCACAACCATTTAGCGCCGCTGGTCTCGCAACTCCTCGACGCGGGCATTCGGGTCAGCCTGTTCATCGAACCCGACGCGGGACAGATCGACGCGGCCGTCCGTCTGCGCGCACCGGTCGTCGAACTGCACACGGGCAAATACGCCCATGGTGATCCGGACGGCGTGGAATTGCGCCGCCTGACAGACGCGGCGGCGCTCGCGGCCAAGAACGGTATCGAGCCGCACGCCGGCCATGGCCTGACGTTCGATAATGTGGTGCCCGTCGCCGCCATCCCGCAGATCGCCGAACTCAACATCGGCCATTTCCTTGTCGGCGAGGCGATCTTCGTCGGCCTCGACGAAAGCGTGCGGCGGATGAAGGCGCTGATGGAATCGGCAAGGTGATCGTCGGTCTCGGCTCCGACCTCTGCAATATCGAGCGGATCCAGAAATCGCTCGACCGGTTCGGCGAGCGGTTCGAGAACCGCGTTTTCACCGACAGCGAGCGTGCAAAGGCGGCGCGGCGGCCGTTCACCAAGGCGGGGACACTCGCAAAACGTTTCGCCGCGAAGGAAGCGTTTTCGAAGGCCGTCGGCACCGGGTTTCGCCGCGGCGTGTTCATGAAGGATATCGGCGTCGTCAACGCGCCGTCCGGTGCGCCGACGCTGGCGCTGGAAGGTGGGGCAAAGGTCGCGCTCGACGCGCTGATTCCGGACGGCTATGAAGCGCGGGTGCACCTGACGCTGACCGATGACCATCCGTGGGCCCAGGCCTTCGTCATCATCGAAGCCCTTCCGAAAGACAGCAAGTGACGACCGACATCCCCGCCACCGCGCCGGAGAAGAAAAAGACCGACTGGGTCGGTGAAGCCAAGAGCATCTTCTGGCTGATCCTGGCGGTGCTGGGGTTCCACAGCTTCATCGCCAAGCCATTCTATATTCCGTCGGAATCGATGATGCCGGGCCTGCTGGTCGGCGACCAGCTGGTCGTCAGCAAGTTCACCTATGGCTGGTCGTACGTGTCGCCCAGCTTCCATGTCCTGCCCCATATGACCGGACGGGTGTGGGGTTCGTTGCCCGAACGCGGCGACGTCGTGATCGCATCGCCCCCGGGCAAGAGCGAAGACTATATCAAGCGGGTCATCGGCCTGCCGGGCGACCGGTTCGAGGTGCGCGGCGGCACCGTCATCATCAACGGCGTGCCGGTGAAGCGGGCCGCGCCCGTGATGCGCGCGATTCCGGTCGATGCGGACGAGCCGTGCACCGACCCGAAATATGCGCCGTTCCGCACCGACAACCCGAATGGCAGCGTGACCTGCGCCCTGCCGGTGGTGCGTGAAACCTTGCCGAACGGGCGCAGCTACGACACGCTCGACCTCGGCTATTTCCCCGATGTCGACGACTATCCGGCGACCACGATCCCCGCCAACCATGTCTTCCTGATGGGCGACAACCGCGACAATTCGGCCGACAGCCGCGTGGCGGAGGTGCAGGGCGGACTTGGCGGGCCGGTTCCGTGGGAAAACCTGGGCGGCCGTGCCGAGTTCATCAGCTTCTCGCTCGACGGCACGCAGAGCTGGTGGAATCCGCTCAGCTGGTTCGGTGCACTACGTGGCGGCCGTGCGGGGACGAGCCTGCATCCCAGCAAGGCGGGATGATCCGCTAGACGTCGAGTTGCTTGCGGTCGGCGGGTTTCAGATCCTCGGGCTGCACATAGACGGCCTTCACCACGACCATCGCGACCACGGTCAGTGGGGTCGCCAGGATGACGCCGAGCGGGCCGAGCAGGACGCCGGCCGCGACCAGGCTGAAGATCGTCAGCACCGGCGGCAGTTCGACCATGCGGCTCTGGAGCAACGGCAGGACAAGATTGCCCTGAACCTGATGCACGATGATCAGCATGACGATGGTCCAGATGCCCGTCGTGGTGCTGTCGGCGAAACCGAGGACGATCGCCGGAATCGCGACCACGAGGACACCGAAATAGGGGACAAACTCGCATAGCCCCGCGACGAGGCCGATCGCGGGCGCGGCCGGGATGCCGATGATCACCAGCCCGACAGTCGTCGCGAATCCCACGAACAACATGCCGATGCCCTGCCCTTTCAGCCAGGCGTTCAGCGCGGCTGCCACGGTCAGGAACGTCCGCATCAATTTGCTGCGCGCGGCCTGCGGCGTCAGCAGCAGGACACCCTTGCCGTACAGGCGTGGCTGGGCGGCGAGGTAGATGCCCCCGACGATGACGATGGCGAGCATCGACAATACGGCACCGAGGCTGGTCAGCAGGCCGGTCGCAAAGCCGAAGATCGACTGGCCGTCAGGCACGACTTCGCTCGCACGGCGCATGATTTCCGCGCCTGTGGGCGTCTGGACGAGCCGTGTCTGGAAAACTTCCCACGCGGCGGGCAGGCGCAGGGCGAGTTCGGTGAATTCACCCGAAAGCGCGCTGCCGAAGATATAGAACGAGCCGGTCAGTCCACCCATGATGCCGACGACCGCGATGCTGAGCGAAATCCCGAACCCCAGCCGCGTACGGTCGGCGATCCAGCGCGCCAGGTTGAAGAAGATCAGCGCAATCAGTGTGCAAGCGAAGATCAGCAGCAACAGGTCGGCAAGCCGGTACAGCGCATAGGCGGCGGCCGCGGTGCCGATGACGATCAGGGTGGTACGAAAGACGCGGCGGTCGATTCGCTCGTCGTCGTCGGTCACGGACACCTCCCCAAAACGATGCCACGCGGTAATGCGCGATGCGGTTTGTCTATCCGCTCAACGTCTTGCGGCTGAAATCGTCCCAGCGCACGTCAATTTTGTGAAGAGGGCGGCGACAATCACCGCCAGCGGGTCACTGACCCGGTGCTGGTTGGCCCTGCTGTTGCATTTGCTGCTGCATGGCCTGCATCTGCTGCTGCATAGCCTGGACTTCACGCACCGTTTTGAATTCAAGCAGTTCGATATCGAAGAACAGGGTCGAGTTCGGCGGGATCGGTCCGCCAGCGCGGTCGCCATAGCCGAGTTCGGGCGGGATGCAGAGGCGGTAGCTGCCGCCGGGTTGCATCGTCTGCAGCCCCTGCGAGAAGCCCGGAACGACTTCGGAAAGCTGCAGCGGAGCGCGCGGCGCCGAATCGAACACGGTGCCGTCGCGCAACGTGCCTTTGTAACCGATCAGCACGAAATCCTGCGGACCCGGACGTGCGCCGGTACCGGGCTTGATCGTCTGAACGGCAACGCCCGATGCCAGGCGCTGGACGGCGCCGGGCCCCTTGAAGTCGCCCGGTTTACAAAAGCTCGCGGCCTGAACCGGTTTCGATGTGCCGCTCCACGCGACACCCACACCCACGATCACGGCAAGGGCAATCCCAAGGCCCAGCCAGACCAGCCAGGAACGCTTGGTCGGGGCAATGGGAACCGCCGTGACTTCAGACATTTAAGGGTACTTTCGGTCTTACTTGACGCCGTCGCGCTCTGCGCGCTTGCGGTCCATCTTGCGGGCGCGGCGGACAGCGGCGGCACGTTCGCGGGCACGCTTTTCCGACGGCTTCTCATAGTGGCGGCGCAGCTTCATTTCGCGATAGACGCCCTCGCGCTGCAGCTTCTTCTTCAGGGCCCGAAGCGCCTGATCGACGTTATTGTCGCGCACCATGATTTGCATAAAAACCGACTGCTCCGTTTCCAGATCTACTGGCAAAAAAGAATCGCCACGCGCACGGATGCGGTGGCGGAAGTGGCGCGCGTAGCAGCAACGCCCGAAAATGACAACCCGGACCCGCCATTCCCGCGCGTTTGCGGGAATCCTGCTTCTTCAAAGGGAGGTAAAAGAAGCCGGCCCCCGTTGTTGCGGGGAAGCGGGAAGGTGCGACCCGTTCGGGTTCGGTTAGGGCATCAATACCGTGTCGACGACGTGAATGACGCCGTTCGACTGCATCACGTTGCCGATGGTGACATGGCTCATGCCGCCCTTGGCATCGGTCAGCACCAGCGTCTTGCCCATCATCGACGCGGTCAGCATGCCGCCGTTGACGGTGGTGAGCATAGCCTTGCCTTTGCCGGCCTTGATCTTTGCGGCGATATCGGCGGCGGTCATGCGGCCCGCGACGACATGATAGGTCAGGATCGACGTCAGCGTCGCCTTGTTCTCGGGTTTTACCAGAGTGTCGACGGTGCCGGCAGGCAACTTGTTGAAGGCAGCGTTCGTCGGCGCGAAAACCGTGAACGGTCCGGGGCCGGACAGGGTATCGACCAGGCCCGCCGCCTTCACGGCCGCGACCAGTGTCGTGTGGTCCTTCGAATTGACGGCATTCTGGACGATGTTCTTCGTCGGGTACATCGCGGCGCCGCCGACCATCGGGTTCGCGGCGATGACGGGGGCGGATATTGCGGCGAGGGCGAGCGCAACGGCACTCGTGCGGATGGATATTTTCATGGGACTTGGCTCCTCGGATCTAGCGGCGGCCTCTGGCGGGCCACGGTGCAGATACGAAGCGGTCGTCCCGGCGGACGCGTCAGACGCGGATAATTTTTCCCGTGGCGATCACCGGCCCCTGCGGCGCGCCGGTCGAAGAGCCGCCTTTCGCTTCCCGCGAGATCGCAAAGGTCGCGCCCGGCAGCATCATGTCCGATTTCGCATCATCCATATGATGATGCTCCGGCCGCTTGGCGTCGATCACCCCCAACGACACGGGCTTGGTCGCGCCCGCGGGTATGATCCATAGTTCAGCGTCACCCTCGCCCGCGTCGAGTGACACGGGGGTGATCAGCATCATCCTGTTCGCCTGATCATAGGACACTGCAACCGACGTTCCCTGCTCCCCCGCCACGCTGGCCACCAGCGGATTCGGATCCTCGAAACGCACGGGCGGCAATGTCTTCGGCTGCATCGCCAGCATGACCAGCAGCACTGCCGCCAGCGCGCCGAGACCGCCGGTCGCCCATTTCCACGGGCGGGCCGCATCGGTCGAATTGTCATTGGAGCCGAGACGCGCAGCGATCGCAGGCCAGACATGCGACGCGGGTTCAACGGCGTTTTCGTGCGCAAGCGTGCCCAGCTGGTCGCGCCACCAGGCAACGCGCAGGCTGAGCGGACCGTCGAGCTGCAACCGTGCCTCGGCCGCCGCCGCTTCATCCGGCGACAACAGGCCCAGCGCATATTCGGCGGCAAGGATATCGTCTTCGTCGGTCATGACAGGCATGCCCTGAGCTTGAGCAGTGCGCGGCGGATGCGGCTCTTGACCGTGCCGAGCGGCAGGCTCGACCGGTCGGCGATGTCGGAATAGGTCGCGCCCTCGAAAAACGCGGTACGGATCATGGTCGCGTCACCGCGGGCGAGTGTGTCCATGCATTCGGCGATCCGGGTGCGGTCTCCCGCGGCGATCAGGCACGCCTCCGCATCGGGTGTGTCGTCGGCAACATCGGCAGCGGCTTCGATCGGTGCAGCCAGGCGGCGGCCGGATGCGCGCAGCCGGTCGATCGCGCGGTTGCGCGTCAGCGTGACGAGCCAAGTGATCGGACTCGCCCGCGCCGGATCGAACGACCCCGCCTTTTGCCACACATTCACAAACGCGTCCTGCAACGCATCCTCCGCATCGGACCTTTCGGGAAAGATACGCAGACAGACGCCATAGAGCTTCGCCGATGTCCGGCGATAGACGTCATGCAGCGCCGAACGATCGCCATCGGCCACGCGGCGCAACGCCGCGGTCAGGGCGGCCCGGTCGCCGTCCCGCGCCTGCGAGGCGGGCTCGTCGGTCAGGCGAGTTCCACAGCCATTGCCGTCGCCTCGCCACCGCCGATGCACAACGATGCGACACCCTTTTTCAAACCGCGCGTCTGGAGCGCCGCGACGAGCGTTGCGAGGATGCGCGCGCCCGATGCGCCGATCGGATGACCGAGCGCGGTCGCGCCACCATTCACGTTCAGCTTGTCGTCGGGAATGTTCAGTTCCTTCGCCGCGATCATCGCGACGACGGCGAATGCTTCGTTGACCTCGAACAGGTCGACATCATCGACGGTCCACCCCGCCTTTTCCATGACCTTGCGCATCGCAGGGACTGGGGCGGTCGTGAACTTTGCCGGTTCGTGCGCATGCGCGGCATGGGCCACGATACGTGCGACGATGGGGAGGCCCTTTGCTTTCGCAACGCTTTCCCGGGTCAGGACCAGCGCAGCGGCGCCATCGCTGATCGACGAAGCGTTCGCGGCGGTCACCGTGCCGTCCTTGGAGAAAGCCGGTTTCAGCGTCGGGATCTTGTCCGGACGCGCCTTGCCGGGTTGCTCGTCGGTATCGACCGTCGTCGTGCCACCACGACCTACGACTTCGACAGCGACGATTTCACCTGCGAACGCACCTGACCCGATCGCTGACGACGCGCGGTCGAGCGAACGGAGCGCATAGGCATCCTGCGCTTCGCGCGTGAACTGGTAATCACGCGCCGAATCCTCGGCGAACGAGCCCATCAGCTTGCCGGGGTCATAGGCATCCTCGAGGCCGTCGAGGTACATCGAATCCTTGACGACATCGTGCCCGATCCGTGCGCCCGAACGATGCTTGGCGAGCAGATACGGTGCGTTCGACATCGATTCCATGCCGCCCGCGATGACGACATCGGCGCTGCCCGCGGCCAGCATGTCATGCGCCATGATCGCGGCCTGCATGCCCGATCCGCACATCTTGTTGATCGTCGTCGCCTCGACCGACTGCGGAAGACCCGCACCGAGCGCAGCCTGTCGTGCGGGGGCCTGACCGAGCCCTGCGGGAAGGACGCAACCCATGACGATCTGGTCGATATCGTCGCCTTTCACCCCCGCGCGCTCGACGGCGGCGCGGACAGCGGTGGCGCCGAGGCTGGTCGCGGAAACAGCGCCTAGCGCGCCCTGGAAACCGCCCATGGGGGTACGGGCAAAGCCAGCGATGACAATGGGATCGTTGTTCATGACGCCCATATAGGCAGCGTCGATGCTGGCGTCACCCTCGCCGGGTCATGCGGCCTTCGCATCGATAGCGCGTGCACGGCGACGCTGGACCGACGACCCGATGCCGATCGCCTCGCGGTACTTGGCGACGGTGCGGCGGGCGAGGTCGAAGCCCTGCTCCTTCAGCATTTCGACGAGGGTATCGTCGGACAGTATCGCATCGGCCGCCTCCTGCGAAATGAGCGTCTTGATCGCGGCCTTCACCGCGAGCGCCGATGCCGCCTCGCCGCCGTCGGCACTCGCGATGCCCGAGGTGAAGAAATATTTGAGCTCGAACATGCCGCGCGAACAGCTGAGGTATTTGTTGCTCGTGACGCGGCTGACGGTCGATTCGTGCATACCGACCGCATCCGCCACCGTACGCAGCACCAGCGGGCGCAGGTGTGCGACACCGTGGAGGAAGAATGCTTCCTGTTGCTTCACGATTTCGGTCGCGACTTTCACGATGGTGCGCTGGCGCTGGTCGAGCGCCTTCACCAGCCAGTTGGCGCTGGCGAGATTGTCGGCGACCCAGGCCTTCGACGTCTTGTCCTTGGCCGATGCCACGAGTTC
>DDFE01000180.1:0-4978 GCA_002336985.1 Sphingomonadales bacterium UBA1936 | reverse complement strand
GCATCGACACGCGAAGACCCGAAACGCGCGCCGGGTTTCGGGTCGTAGCTGCGCAGCTCGCGGATCATGTCCGCCATGTCCTCGTCGTCGACCATGCAGATACGCTGCAACTGGGCGATCCGTCCCGCTGCCAGCAGGTCGAGATTGTCGAGCAGTTTCGCCATGCACGGGTCGTAGCGGTCGGCCTCCTGCGCCTGGAGCGCAAGGCATTCGCCCAGCGACCGCGCACCGACACCCGTCGGTTCGCACTTCTGCACGACCGCCAGGATTTCCTCGACGTGGGCGAGCGGAATGCCCAGCCGTTCGGAGAGAGCGCGCAGGCTTTCGGTCAGGTAACCGGCGTCGTCGAGGCTATCCACGATCACACGGGCAATGGCGAGGTCGGCCCCCTCGAGCATCATGCCGAGCTGCGCCATCAGATGGTCGGTCAGCGTTGCCGCCGCCCCTTCGAAACTGTCGAAATCGACGTCTTCGCCGGAGGCACCTGCACCACCGACGTCGGTGAAGCTGTCGTGGTGAAAGGTCTCTTCCGCATAATCGGCGTCGAGCGGTGCATCGTTCGCCCCGTCACCGGTTTCGATCAGGGCGTCGGCTGTAACCGGATCGGGCGCATCGAAATCGCCATCGGCGGCGCCTTCCCCTCCATCGCCATCAAATTCGGCGACGACCGTCTCGCGCTCTTCGCCCCCTTCGAGCAGCGGGTTTTTTTCGATCTCTTCGGCGACGAAGCTTTCGATCTCGAGGTTCGACAGCGCAAGCAGGCGAATGGCCTGTTGCAGCTGCGGGGTCATCACCAGTGACTGGCTTTGCCGCAGTTCGAGGCGCGGACCCATAGCCATGGCGCTAGAGCGAGAAGCTTTCGCCCAGATACAGGCGCCGGACATTCTCATCGGCGACCAACGCTTGCGGCGTACCCGCGAACAGCACGCGGCCGTCATAGATGATGCAGGCGCGGTCGCAGATATCGAGCGTCTCGCGGACATTATGGTCGGTGATCAGCACGCCGATACCGCGTGATTTCAGCTGGATGATGAGCGCACGGATATCCGCGATCGAAATCGGGTCGATCCCGGCGAAAGGTTCGTCGAGCAGCATGATCGACGGGTCGGCGGCAAGCGCGCGTGCGATCTCGCAGCGGCGCCGTTCGCCGCCAGACAGCGCCGTTGCCATCGAATCGCGCAGGCCGTCGAGGTGGAATTCTCCGAGCAGTTGTTCGAGCCGGTCGGCACGCGCCGCCTTGTCGGGTTCGGCGAGTTCCAGCACAGACATGATGTTCTGCGCGACCGTCATGCCGCGGAAGATCGAGGTTTCCTGCGGCAGGTAACCCAAGCCCATGACCGCGCGGCGATACATCGGCAGGCCGGTGATATCGTCGCCGTCTAGGGTCACACGGCCGGAATCGGGCTTCACGAGGCCCATGATCGAATAGAAACAGGTCGTCTTGCCCGCGCCGTTCGGTCCCAGCAGGCCCAGCACTTCGCCGGGCGCGACCGACAGCGACACATCCGACAGGACGACGCGCCGGTCGTAGGATTTGGCGATCGACACGACCTGAAGCCCCTCGCCGAGCGGGGCAGCGGCGCCGACGGGGTCGGCAGAAAGGGTCGCGACGTCGTTCATATGGGTTCCGTCTGGTCGCAGATGGTTAAGCGAAGGTTACCGCCGCCGCAATTGGCAGGATTCATGCATGGCAAAAATTATGCAGCGAAAAGCGACGGTCAGTTGCTGCGCTGGGGCACACTGAAGCGGCCGGTGACCCGGCCGTTCGAGCCACTGACTGCGCCAGGCGTCCCGGATGCGCCGCCCGATGCACGCCCGTCGAGGATCGACCGTCCGCTGTTCAGGTCGATGACCAGTCGCCCGCCGCGCAGGATGTTGCTGCCCTGCTCCAGCGTTACGCCGCCGAGCATGGTGATGAGGCGACGGTTGAGATCATAGGTCGCGAAATCGCCGCGCGCCGTCTCGCTGGGGCTCTTCACGATAACGCCGCCGGTCGCGTCGAGCCGGTTCACGTCCGGGTTACCGTTGGTGATCGATCCAGTGTAAGCGACCGTCAGCCGCGAGGACGCGAGCGACAGATTGCCCTGCTTCACATTGACGTTGCCCGACAGCACGGCGCGGTCGGCGCGGTCCTGAACCTCGATCCGGTCGGCGGCGAAATCGATCGGCGCGTTTGAATTATGGTTCTTCAAGGCCTGCGTCGCGGCCGGCGATGCAACCGCCATAGCAAGCAGGACGAGGAGCGTACGGGTCATTTTTTCGCTCTGACGCCGCCCTGCACGATATGCAAGCGCGCCCGGCCGCCCAGTGTCACGGTACGGGACGCCAGATCGGCGGACATATTGCCCGCGCTGAAGGTGCCCAAAGGCATCTGGCCGGTCACCGGCCGGTCGCTGGAAAGCTTGCGGGTGTTCAGGTCGGCGCCGACATTGCTGGTCGACAGCTTGTAGCCATCCTCGGTCTGGAAAGTCAGCGGGCCGTCGACCAGCAGCTTTTCGGCATTCAGGTCGTATTTGGCCTGTGGCGCGACGATGGTCGCCGGCCCCGTATCGGTCGCAAGGAACGCCGACAGGTCGCCGAGACTAACGACCGGCACTTTCGACGTGGCCTGCACCGCAGAGCCAGCGTTGAGCAGGAAGCCCTGTCCCTTGTCGTCCTGTCCGCGATATTGCGCGCGGGTGACGCGCATGCGTTCCTTCGCAACCTCGACCTTGTCCTTGTCGAGCACGAAGCTGACCTCCGCACGCTTCGTCAGCGGTGCGATGGCCAGCACGGCCGCAAGCGCGCCGACTGCAGAGGGCAGCGCCACGCGTGCGACGCGGACATTGCGATCATGCGCGCTGCCTGGGCGCGCCCAGGCAAGCCGCTTGTCGCGGTTGAGGACAGCTGCCTCAGACATGCGCGAAGATATCGATCTCCGGCCAGCCGACGAGGTCCAGTTTCGCGCGGTGCGGCAGGAAATCGAAACAGGCCTGCGCCAGTTCCATCCGGCCTTCGCGAACCAGGCGGCGGTCGAGTTCTTCCTTCATGCGATGCAGATAACGCACGTCGGACGCGGCGTATTCCTTTTGCGCGTCCGTCAGTGTCGGGGCTCCCCAGTCTGACGACTGCTGCGCCTTCGACAATTCGAACCCGAGCAGTTCGCGGACCAGCTCTTTCAAGCCGTGCCGGTCGGTGTAGGTGCGGATCAGCCGCGACGCGATCTTGGTGCAGTAAACAGGCGCCGCGACGACGTTCAGATAAGCCTCGATCGACGCGAGGTCGAAACGCGCGAAGTGATAGAGTTTCAGTCGTGCGGGATCGGCGAGTACCGCTTTCAAATTGGGCGCTGCGTAGGTGCTGCCGGCTGCGAAGCGAACGAGATGTTCGTCGCCTTGCCCGTCCGAGATCTGCACGACGCACAGGCGGTCGCGTCCGGGATGCAGGCCCATCGTCTCGGTATCGACAGCAACCGGTCCGGGGGCGAGCACGCCTGCGGGCAGGTCTTCTTCATGGAGATAAACAGTCATGTCCTGCCCATGCGCTTCCGTGGCGTGCGCTGCAACTGTGCGCGGTTCGATCGCCGGAATTCGTTAACGGTCGCACGGTATATTGCACGCCATGTGGCCGTTCACATCCAGACGCATTTTCGGCAACCGCTGGTGGGCGGTCGCATTCGTCGTGTTCGTCTGCTGGCAGGCCGTCGAAATGACCGGCAGCGACAAATCGAGCGATACCGGCAATGCCGCGGCGGACGCGGAATACGCCCAGGGCGTCGCGAACTCGATCAACAGCATGTGACATAACAAAAAGGGCGGAGAACCAATCGGTTCTCCGCCCTTGTTTGTCAGCGTAACCTTTGTCAGGCGGCCGTGAAGCTCACGCTGCGGCGGCGGACACGCATGCTGGCGCCGATGAAGCCGAAGCCGGCGATCATCATGGCCCAGGTGGCCGGTTCCGGAATCGCCGCCAGATAAATCTGCGCCGTGGTACGGCGATAATCCTGCGTGGCCGCAGTCGTCAGGTTCCAGCCCATCGCGTCGAACGCCGCCAGGTCGAGGCCGGTGAGCACACCCATCTGGCCGAAACAGAACGTCGGATCCATGATGCCGTTGCCCACCTGGCAGTTCGGCGTGTCCTTCCAGTGCGATGCCTGGCGGCCGTCACCGTTGAACTGGCCCGTCGAGAACGTGTTTCCGAACAGCGCGGTCTGGCCGCCGTCGATCGAGAAGAAGCTGTTCGTGCCGACCGTCATGTCGAGCGACGCACCATTGCCCGGCGCCTTGTTGTTCGGATCGTTGCTGTACCGGAACATGTCGAGCGCAGTGAAGATCGACGTGTCGTTCAGGTCATAGCCGAGCGTTCCCTTGCCCGGGCCATTCGGTCCACCATAATAGTCGAAAAAATCGACGCCCGAAACGAAGCCCAGCGCATGACCGATTTCGTGGATCGCAACACCGATAAAGTCGAACGTGTTCGCGGTAATGCCGTCACTCGGGTTGAAGTCGAACGCAAAGGTATTGCTGAACGTAACCGAACCATCGAGCCCCGACGCGTTGCTCGACATTGCGCCAATTGCTTTCAGGACCGCTGTGTTCTCATAGAGAACCTGGGCGCCCTTGGTATTACCGGTGTTATAGACCTGTGCTGCGACCGAAAGGTCGTTGTTGCCGGTCGAATCGACACCGTTCGCGATATACGAAATTCCGCCTTGAGCATTGAGCGTCGGCAGCACCACGCTCTGGTCGATGGCCGAATTGCTCTTGGTCGCATTGACGCGCTGCTCCCAATTCGCGATCGAGATCTCCGCACTGCGGCTGCCGGTCGAGCCAATGACGTTTGGCGGAAGCGCCGCATAGCCGACGCCCAAGCGGATCGTCACGTTGTTCGACAGGATCGAACCCCAGTACTTCGCGGCGATGTTGAAGCCCATCTCGGCCGCCGATCCGGCTACGCCGCCCTGATCGACGAGAACGATCGTTGCTGCATTTGCCGGAAC
>DDFE01000124.1:7264-9558 GCA_002336985.1 Sphingomonadales bacterium UBA1936 | reverse complement strand
TGGCAGGGGCCGCTTGCAGCGCAACTGACGATGACCGCGGGCATGGTTCCGGTCTCCGCCGAATTCGATTTCCTGCAAACGGGCGAACAGAACTGGGACATCGAGGTCGACACAGACGCCGGAACCCTGTTGTTGTCGATGGGCGCCGCCGTGTTGCGATTACCGGACCAGGCGCCGCAGGTTGCGGACGATGCCGAATATCCCGGCCTTTACCGGCGGTTCTCCGAGTTGATCGGGCGCGGCGAAAGCGACGTCGATCTTGCGCCGCTGCAACTGGTTGCCGACGCCTTTCTGACCGGGGAACGAACGACGGGAGAGCCGTTTGCGTGGTAACCCGCGTCCACTGGAGAGTTTGACATGATCGTGCATTTGCTCCCGTTGATGGCCACGGCGGCACAAGTCACTGGATCGCCCGCCGTGCAGATTCCGGCGCCCGATCCGCGCAACTGGCCAACGCCCGTGATGGATACGGTTGCGCCGTCGCTGCCGAAATTGCGGCGTGGCGCTGTGCTGGTCGTGTCGAAGACCAACGGCTTTCGCGATCCGGAACAGATTGCGGCTGCGAAAAAAGTCCTGGTCGATCTGGTCGGCAAGCAGGGGCGTGACGTCTTCGAAACCGAAAATGCTGCGGTAATGAATTCACGTGATCTGTCGAAATTCTCGGTGATCGTACTCAATAGCACGAGCGGCAATATCTTCGACGATGCCCAGCGCGCCGCGTTCAGATCGTGGATAGAAAAGGGCGGGGGCGTCGTCCTGTTGCATGGTGCCGGCGGCGACCCGAAATATGATTGGAGCTGGTATCCCGAAACGCTGATCGGGGCGCAGTTCATTGGCCATACCGGCCGTCCGAAGCAGTTCCAGCAGGGGAAGATCGATGTGGTCGATCGCGCCAACCCCGCGACGCGAAAACTGCCGACGCAGTGGATTCGGACCGAAGAATGGTATTCCTTCGACCGTATTCCGGCTGGCAACGGCACGCGCATCCTGGCGACGCTCGACGAGAGCAGTTACGAACCGTTTCCGGAGCGCGTGCGCATGGGCAAGCTTCACCCGATCATCTGGACGCGCAGCATCGGCCGCGGCCGCGTGTTCTTCTCGGCACTCGGCCACAAGGCGGAAACCTATTCCGAGCCGCTACACCAGCAGATGATATCCGGAGCGATCTGCTGGGCCGCGCATGGCGTTGGACCTCGCTGCTAGTTCCTGATCGTAACCTTGCTGCCCCACAAGGCATAAAACAGAACGTAGAGCGCGCACGCCGTGGTCACCAGGAAACCCCAGTGCAATCCGTAAGTGTCGCCGATCTTGCCCTGTAGCGCGGCGAGCGCGCCGCCTGCGATCGACATGATCAGCAGGCCCGATCCTTCCTCGGTCAGCGGCCCCAGCCCGCGGATAGCCAGTGCGAAGATGGCGGGGAACATGATCGAAAGGCCCAGCCCGACGACGATCAGGCCGTACATGGCCACCGGTCCGGTTGCGAACACGGCGACCAGCGAGCCCGCGATTGCAATCAGCGCGAACAGGGCCAGCACGCGCTCCGGAGCGATCTTCTGCATCAATGCTGCGCCGGCGAACCGTCCGACCATCATTCCGCCCCAGAACAGCGTCAGATAAGTCGCCGCATTCTCCTGGGTCAGGTTGGCAACCTCCGGCTGCGAGGCGAAATTGATGAAATAACTCCCCACACCGATCTCCGCGAGCACGCACAGCGCGATGCCGACGCAGCCGAGGATCAGGTTGCGGTGGTTGAATAGCGAGAGCCCACGACGCGCCTCGGCCGAAACGCGGGAAGTCGCCGATCCGAGCGCAGGAAGCTTGGCGCGAGCAATCATGACGGCGAGGATCGCCAGCACGATCGCGACGATGAGATAAGGCAACTCGGTTGCCTGCGCGTCGGCGATCCGCTGCTCGGCGGTCAGCTGCGTACCATGTGCCGTGGTACCGGCGGTAGTCCGCGCAAGGATCAAATACTTGCCGAACAGGATCGCCAGCACGTCGCCGGTGGTGTTGAACGCCTGAACCAGGGTGAGGCGCCGTTCGGAGCTCTCCGGCGGGCCGATTACCGCGACATAGGGGTTTGCCGCGACCTGCAGCAGCGCGATGCCGCACGAGACGACGAACAGCGACGCGATGGTCACGAAGTACGAAATGAGCCAGGCCGCGAGGATCATCCCCAGCGACCCGACCGTCATGACCGAAAGGCCGACGGTCAGCGCTTGCTGGTAACCGATCCGTTCGATCAACTTGGCCGCCGGGATCGACGCGAGCAAATAGCCGATGAACCAGACGGA
>DDFE01000124.1:5506-7226 GCA_002336985.1 Sphingomonadales bacterium UBA1936 | reverse complement strand
GACCGGTTCGTTCATGTCCTTCTCCTGACGTAGCGGCACGATTATGCCTCGATTATTTGTCTGATTATATATAGGGGGTGGCATGGTCAATCGGCTCCGGGACCGTTTTCCGGAGCTCACTGCTGGAGCCCTGAATGTCTGTTGCCCCCACGCCGAAACTCCGCAGCCGCGCCTGGTTCGACAACCCGGACAATGTGGACATGACGGCGCTCTATCTCGAGCGTTACCTGAACTATGGCCTGAGCCTGGAGGAACTGCGTTCGGGCAGACCCATCATCGGCATTGCCCAGACGGGATCCGACCTCAGCCCGTGCAACCGGCATCATCTTGTCCTTGCCGAACGCGTGCGGGAGGGGATCCGCGAGGCGGGCGGCATTGCCATCGAATTTCCGGTCCACCCGATCCAGGAAACGGGCAAGCGGCCGACGGCGGGGCTNNTGACGATCGGTTGCGACAAGACGACGCCCGCCTGTTTGATGGCGGCAGCGACGGTCAACATTCCGGCCATTGCGCTGTCGGTCGGCCCGATGCTCAACGGCTGGCACAAGGGTGAGCGCACGGGATCGGGTACGATCGTATGGAAAGCGCGTCAGATGCTGGCCGCTGGTGAAATCGACGATGCGGACTTCATCAGGCTGGTGGCGTCGTCGGCGCCCTCGACGGGCTATTGCAACACCATGGGTACGGCGACGACGATGAACTCGCTCGCCGAAGCACTCGGCATGTCGCTCCCTGGATCGGCAGCCATTCCCGCGCCGTATCGCGACCGGCAGGAATCGGCCTGGCGCACCGGCAAGCGTATTGTCGAGATGGTAGCCGAAGATCTGAAGCCGTCGGACATCATGACGCGCGACGCGTTCATGAATGCGATCGCGGTCAATTCCGCGATCGGCGGATCGACCAACGCACCCATCCATCTTGCAGCGCTCGCCCGGCATATCGGCGTCGAGTTGCCGCTGAAGACCTGGCAGGAACATGGTCTCGACGTGCCGTTGCTGGTCAACCTACAGCCCGCCGGCGAGTATCTCGGCGAAGATTACTACCGCGCGGGCGGCGTCCCTGCCGTCGTCGCCCAGTTGATGACGCATGGGCTGATCGCCGAAAATGCGGCGACCGTGAATGGAAAGACGATCGGCGACAATTGCCGTGACGTCGCGATCGAGGACGAGCGGGTCATCCGGCCATTCGCCGACCCGATCATGCGGGCCGCAGGGTTTCTCGTCCTTTCGGGTAACCTGTTCGACAGCGCGATCATGAAGACCAGTGTGATTTCGGACGACTTCCGCCAGCGGTTCCTGTCGAATCCCGAAGATCCGGATGCCTTCGAAGGCCCCGTCGCGGTGTTCGATGGCCCCGAGGACTATCACGCGCGGATCGACAGCCCGGACAACGGGATTACGGCCGAGACGCTGCTGGTGATGCGCGGTGCAGGCCCGATTGGATTCCCCGGCGCTGCGGAGGTCGTGAATATGCGCCCGCCCGCGCAGTTGATCATGGACGGCGTGCATGCGCTGCCGTGCATCGGTGATGGGCGGCAATCGGGTACCAGCGGCAGCCCGTCGATCCTCAATGCGTCGCCGGAGGCGGCTGCGGGAGGCGCGCTTGCGCTGTTGCGTACTGGAGACCGCGTGCGGATCGACCTGCGGCGGGGGACTGCGGACGTCCTGCTGGATGAAGCCGAATTGGCCCAGCGGCGGCGCGCGTTGGAGGGGGCGGGCGG
>DDFE01000124.1:4857-5388 GCA_002336985.1 Sphingomonadales bacterium UBA1936 | reverse complement strand
GTCGCGGGCTGCGTCTGCATCGCCCGCGAGGATCGCTTCCTGAACGCGCCAGTGGTCGGGCAGGGGGTCGCGGGGTAACCGGCGGCGCCGGTGCTTGAACTTGGTCGTCCAACGCACGGCGGCGCCAACGGTGCTGGCGAGTGCCGCCAGCGGTTCGTTGCGCGCGGCAACAAGGATGGCTCGGTGAAACCGCTGGTCGCCGTCGCGCCCGCGTTCGTCCGCGAGGCCATGTTTTTCCATCAGCGCCAGCGCGGCCGTCATCTCGGCGATATCCGCTTCGGAACGCCGCAATGCCGCGAATGCGGCGGCGGCCGGTTCGATCACACCGCGCAGTTCGAACAGGTCGACGACGAACTGGGTATCGGGTTCGCCTTCGAATGCCCATGCGAGGATATCGGGGTCCAGCAGATTCCAGCGCGCCCGCGGCGTAATGCGCGTGCCTGCTTTCGGCTTGCTCTCGACGAGACCTTTTGCTGCCAGGATGCGGATGGCTTCCCGATAGGCGGTACGGGAGATTCCCAGCCCCTCGCT
>DDFE01000124.1:0-4849 GCA_002336985.1 Sphingomonadales bacterium UBA1936 | reverse complement strand
CGAACCCTAGGGAGCAGGTACCGCTTAGACAATGCAGGACGGCTAGCCGAGCGGGATGAGCAGCGCTTCCCGCAATGTCACGGGGCCGAGCAGCCCGCATTCCAGCAACGGCGCATCGGCCGTGAAATGCTTCCATGTCGTAAAGGCAACACGCCCACCTGGCGGCTTGGGACGACCCTCCCGGTACCAGTCGGGCAGCGCAGTGATTCCGCCGTCCCAGCCGAACGCGTTGACCTTGTACTGATTCTCGGCCGGCAGGTGCTCATCGCCGATCAAGCGGTTGGGCCAAAGATTGGTGACATGAACCTCGAGCGTATTTTCGCCGGCCCGCAGTGTATCGGTCACGTCGAGGAGGAAGGGCGGCTTCCACAATGCGCCGAGCGGTTTGCCGTTGACGGTCACGCGCGCGATCACCTCGACACGTCCGAGATCGAGGTGGATGCGGCGATTGCTTCCGAGCGCTGCGGCGGGGACGGCAAACCTTGTTCGATATGTCGCGGTCCCCGAAAAATGCCGGACGCCGAAGTCGGTATGGCGGTGCAGCGATGTGAGCCGATCGAGCGTGATCTCCGCAGGCGCACCAAGGTCGGGCGGGAACCGGACTTGCCAGGGCCGCGAGAGAATTTGCGGCTGCGAGATAGCGGGAACATCGATCGCCCTGTCGCCCAGCATGTATCGCCCGGTCTGCCGGGCGAGTAAGCCGCCAGCCACGATCTCCGCGGAGGGAAGCGGATCGGGAACTGGCATGGGTTGCGCGGCGAGGCGAGCGACTGCGCTTTCGTCGAGCGCGGCTCGATGCAGCGTCAGCCCTGCGACATCGCCTTCGAACAATCGTGGACGCGTGATCGTCGCGTTGAGCAGCGCGTGCAGGATGAGCGATGTCGCCTTGCCGCTGGCGACCGCTTTGCCATTCAGGAAAAGCGTCAGGCGACCTGCGTCGCAGGCAACCGCCAGATGGCTCCAGCCGGCGATCGGAACCTGCGCCGTCAGTAACGGCCGATAGCTGTCGCCTGCATTCGCATAGACGATGACGCCGTTCCGGCCCGTCGAAATCCCCAGTGTCGCATGACCGCGGCCATAGATTTCAGCGCCGGCAGGTGGGTCGATCACGAAACTCGCGCCCGCCATCCCCAGCATTTCAAGGGTGCCGCCGCGCGCAAGCGCTGTCGCGCGTGCTGCGACGACCGGTGGGCGCGTGCTATCCGATGCGATCTCGGGGCTGATCGGCCACAATTCGGTCTCCGGCTTGATCCATGCCGAAACGGTGAAACGGCCTGCGGCATCCTCGCGTTTGGCAGCGGGGTAGGGCGTCGTCTGCAGCAGCGGCCCATCCGGCCCGCGCAATAGGGCAACGGCCTTGCCTGCCGCGGCTTTCCGGAAAATCACGAAGCAGGAACCCGCTTCGTCGAGCCGGAGCGCCACGCGCGTATAGCCGTCAAGTTCCTGATGTACGGGAAGCGCATGGCTTTCGCCGGTCATCGGATTCCAGCATTCCGGTACGCGACCGGTTACGCGAAAGCGGGCGACGACCGTTTCCGCACGGCGGCGCGCGTTCGATACGAAATAGATGTCGGCATCATCGGTGCGGCGGTGAATCCAGTGCAATGCTGCGTCCGCATATTGCGACGACAGTTCGACATCGCGCCCAAGCCCTGCCTCGGCTAACACCCGGTCGAGCGGAACGCCCCAGAACACCCGCCCCCGGCCATGGTCCCGCGCGGTCCGCGTCCTGCCATCGAGGTCGCCCCACAGGTCCGCCGCAAGCCGTTTCACCCGATCATCGCTGGCCGGGTAGTTGCCCAGACCGTGCGAATGTTCGACCGGTCCGCCGACCAGCCACATTCCCGCACGGACGAGATCGGAGATACGCGTCAGTGTTTCGGCGGTGATGCGCTTGTCGTCGGGCATCACGAGCACGCGGTATCGCACGCCGTCGGGCAGGACGATCTGGTTTCCCTCGATCCGCGTTCGCGTCATAAGCACGTCGGTATCGGCAACGTCATAGTCATGGCCGGAGGGCAGGGGCATCGCCAGCTTGGGACGTGCCCCGGACAGCGTCGCGGCCACCGGTTCCTCGACATGCACCGGACATTGCACGGGCGAATTCTCTCCCGCGTAATAAAGGATGTCGGCGACGAAATTTCCCTGGCTCAGCATGTGCTGGCATCGTGCGACATAGGACAGCCACGGCCCGGCTTCCTCGAACCAGGTGTTGGTCCGGTCGAAATGAAAGCCCCACGGCCCCATCGTCATTCCGGGTTTGGCTGTCGGATGGGGCTGCTGCGCGTATCGATGAAAGACGAAATGATTGAGGCCGAGCGAGTACATTTCGTCGCCCAGGCCCTTCATCGCGTAGGGGTGCTCCTGCCACCGCGACTGGGCCGGACGCCCGGTAAAGCTCTCTGCACCGACGAAGGTCTTGCCATGCACATGGGCGGTGGTTGCGGCCACTTTCACCGAATAGGCGGCGGCGCCCCCGCGCACCCAGAATTCGCCCATCAGCCCATCGACCTTGGACCCCGCCTGCTGGTCGTCGAACGGGCCATTGCCATAAGGTTCGGTGTACGAGAGCAGCCCGTGCTTCTGGCACAGGTCGTGGAAGCGGCCGAAATAAAGCTCTTCCATCAACAGCGCCTGCGTACGGCGGAAGTCCCACAGGAATCGCTCGGTGATTTCCGGGCTGCCGATGAACCGTCCGGTCATCGCCGGCATGTAGCTGGTCAGCGCATAGCCGCGCCGCGCCTGGAACTCGCGCGGCATGTCCGCGGTCCAGTTCTGCATGCCGGTTTCGTAACTGTCGATCAGGGCCCCGGCGAGCTTACGCTGGCCGAGGCGTTCGAGGGTCTGGAGCAATTCGCCGAAATAGGTGTCGAAATGGAAATCGAGCGCGCTCGCGCTCAATTTGTCGCATTCGAGGCCGATGCCGGCGTCCGACGCGGACAGGTTCTTGGCACCCGTCGCGGTATGGCCGAACCGCAGCACCGTCCACGCGCCCTCCGGTGGCGTCCAGCGAAGGCGGCCGTCGCGGTCCATGAACCGGCTGATGTCGATGACCTTGCCCGGGTCGACCGTTGCGGCGGAATCGGATGCGCCGGGCGTCTCGCCCTTGTTGGCATACCGGCCCCAGCCTGCCTTCGCTCCGATCTCGGGTGTCCGGGATTCGGCTGACAGCGACAGTTCCGACAAGCGGCAGGTGGCAGGTATGCCGATACGGAAGAAGCGCGCGCTGGCCGGGGCAA
Organism: Sphingomonadales bacterium UBA1936; assembly: GCA_002336985.1. Taxonomy (GTDB): domain Bacteria; phylum Pseudomonadota; class Alphaproteobacteria; order Sphingomonadales; family Sphingomonadaceae; genus Sphingomonas_O. The sequence continues at coordinate 1,610 of DDFE01000124.1, read as the reverse complement.
AATTCGCAACGATGGGCGGCGTCGTATGGAGTCGCCAGACAGGAACTGGTGCCGCGCCAAGCGGTCGCCATGCCTTTCCATCGTCCGATGCCTCGATCGTGAAGGCGGCAGACGGCGTGAAATTTGCGGTATCATCGATGGGTGCGGCGTGCAGGACCAGGGAGCGGGCGCGGTAAGGTGCCGCGAATTCGACGACCAGGCGCGATGACGTATCTTCCACCGTCACCTCGACGACGGAGGCAGAATCGCCATCGGTGATGAGGCGCGTCTCGACCGGATTGCCGTTCAACGTCGCGCGAACAATCTGTCCCCGCGCCGCTGCCCGTTCGCCGGGTAGCGCGGGATAAGCGACGACCATCGCATCGCGGTAATGATCGAGGCGGGTGAAGGGGCGGGGCAGGACGCTGTCGATCTTGCCGCTCTCGAATGTCGCTTCGCTCCAAACCAGCTGCTGCATCGAACGCTCGGGCGTTATCCAGGGACCGCCGCTCGACGACCAGCCGGGACAGTTGTGCAGGATGAACATCAGGCCTAGGCGATCGCATTCGGCAGCGGCGTGGCGGATCATCCGGACCCACTCGGAGCTGAGGGTCTTGGCCGGCCCCTGCGGAATCCCGCAGCCGACATCGAACATATGGACGCCGCCGACGCCGACCCGGTTTAGCGCTTCCAGGTCGCGCGTGATCCCGTCGGCGGTCACGTTTCCGTTCATCCAGTGCCACCAGGTGTGGGAACGGGCGTCTGGGCCGGGAGTCTGGAAGCGATCGAACAGTGCGCTGCCGGTCGCGGCGGACGCGCCGCCTGGCCAGCTCAGCGCAACCGCGAACGCACTTGCCGCGCCCGCCGCGAGAAACTCCCGACGCTCCAATGCCATCATCCTCTCCTTCGCCTCCGGGCGATATCGGATGTTTGATATAGTGATATGATACGATAATAAAGGTTGATCGTTACACGGCCGGTGCTAACCCGGCATCAAACCAGATCGGGATGAGGCGAGAGCGATGGGCAAGCTGAGAAGCGTCGGGCGTGGTGTGGCACTTGCGTTGGCTGTACTGGCCGTACGAGCAGTCGGTGCGGAGCCCGATGTTCCCCTGCAGCCCTATGTGATCGACCACGAAACTCGCGTCGATTCGCCTGCTGATGCGCGGTTCCTGCTCGACGGACCCGCCGGCAGTCACGGCTTCATTCGCGTTCAGGACGGGCATCTCTATCGTGGCGACGGCAAACGCTTTCGGTGCTGGGGCGTCAATATGACCGGATGGGCCAAGGGCGCGGCCGAAATCCCCGATCACAAGGCGGCGGAACTTTATGCGGCCGCGCTTGCGCGGAACGGCGTCAACTGCGTGCGGCTGCACTTCCTCGACCGGCCCGACACCGCGTTGCCGATTCGTAACGAGGGAGCGAACATCTCTCCGACTGCCGGGCCGTTCACACAGCCGCCGCGCGGTCTGATCAGGGGCGATCTGCCCGACAGCCAGCATTTCAATCCGGAGCAGCTCGATCATCTCGACTACTGGATCGCGCAGCTGAAGAAGAACGGCATCTACACCGATTTCAATCTGAACGTCGGTCGGCGCTTTACCGCGGGCGACGGCGTTCCCGATGCCGAC
>DDFE01000088.1:935-2685 GCA_002336985.1 Sphingomonadales bacterium UBA1936 | reverse complement strand
CCGCTCGAAACGATCGTCTGGCGCCTGTTCAACGAGGAAGACGAAGTGCGCCTGCTCGGCGGTCCTTCGTTGACGCGCGGTTGCCGCTGCGACCCCGATCATATCCTTCAGGTATTGAGCCAGTTTCCGGAAGACGAACGCCTCGCCATGGCTGACGAGAGTGGGACGATCGGCGTCGATTGTGCTTTCTGTTCAAGGGTTTTTCCCGTTTCGGCACGAGAGATTGTGTCGCCCCTCTAACAATTTGCCGCGAACTTCCCTACATCGGTTGCGGGTCGTTGAAATCACATGCGCGCAGCGGGGGGCTGGCGCGCGCAGTCGAGGTTTGAACGCGTGACGAAATTCATTCGTTTTCTCATTCTTCCCGCCGTGGGGTTGTTCGCGACCGCCGCCGATGCGCCATCGCTCGCCGCGCTCGGACAGTTGCAGCCGGGCAAATGGACGCTGACCTCGCGTGAGGACGGCGTGCCAACGCGTTCGATCTGCCTCGGCGATCCACGCGTCCTGCTCCATTTGCGCCAGCCGGTCACGGCCAGCTGTTCGCGCTTCGTGATCACCAACGATCCGAACGTATCGACCGTGCATTACACCTGCCCGGGTTCCGGAAGCGGGCGGACGACGATTCGCGTGGAAACGCCGCGCCTAGCGCAGGTCAACACGCAGGGGCTGGTCAACGGCACGCCCTTCGACATCAGTCTCGAAGCGCGCCGCACGGGCGAATGTACATCCGTTTCGATGCGATAATCCGCAGCCGCGGTGACGGTTCGTTAACCAGTTTCGGTCATAGTCCTGTTTAACGGATCGATGTTTCGGTGCGTTTTCCTCCCTAGTGAGCTTGACGGCTCAACCCTGGGCCGCCTTTCGGGGCGGCCATTTTTTTTGTAGCGCGCGCGGATGACTTCCATTCCTGCCGCAACTTCCGATTCCATAGCCGTCGCCCTTGTTTCGGGCGGCCTCGATTCGATGGTCGCCGCCGGCATGGCGCGCGCGGCCGGTTACCGCGTGTTCGCGCTGACCATCGATTACAACCAGCGCCACCGCATCGAGCTGGAAGCGGCGGCGCGCGTGGCCGCGATGATCGGCGCCGAACGCCATGTCGTCTTGCCGCTCGATCTCACGCGCTTCGGCGGATCCGCACTTACCGACGCATCGATCGACGTGCCCGGCGAGGGCGTGGGGGAAGGGATTCCCGTTACCTATGTGCCCGCGCGCAATACGATCTTCCTGTCGGTCGCGCTCGGCTGGGCGGAGGCGGCGGGTGCCCATGACCTGGTCATCGGCATCAACGCGCTCGACTATTCAGGCTATCCCGACTGCCGCCCCGAATTCATCGCCGCGTTCGAGGCGATGGCGGAAAAAGCGACCCGTGACGGCGTCGAAGGCGCGCGCTTCCGCGTCCACGCGCCGCTCGCGATGATGAGCAAGGCCGACATCGCGCGTGCTGCGGCCGATCTGGGCCTCGACGCAGGTCAGACCTGGTCGTGCTACGATCCGACACCGGCGGGCGAGCCCTGTGGCGTCTGCGACAGCTGCCGCCTGCGCGCCAAGGGCTTTGCGGAAGCGGGCCTCACCGATCCGGCGCTCGCATGAGCTATGCCGTCAAGGAGATGTTCCTGACGCTGCAGGGCGAAGGGGTGCAGGCCGGGCGGCGCGCGGTGTTCGTGCGTTTTGCCGGCTGCAACCTGTGGAGCGGGCGCGAGGCCGACCGGGCGACGGCGATCTGCCAGTTCTGCGATACCGATTTCGTCGG
>DDFE01000088.1:0-840 GCA_002336985.1 Sphingomonadales bacterium UBA1936 | reverse complement strand
CGCGGATTCGAGATCGGTGTCGAGAGCAACGGTACGATTGCCGCCCATCCGGGAATCGACTGGCTGTGCATCAGTCCCAAGGCCGGATCGGACGTCGTCCAGCAAACCGGCAACGAACTGAAGCTCGTCTGGCCGCAGCCGGGAAGCGATACCGATGCGATGGAGGACTGGGCGTTCGACCATCACCTGATCCAGCCGATGGACTGCGTCGATGCCACGGCCGCCCGCGACGCCGCCGTTGCCTTCGTCATGGAAAACCCCAAATGGCGCCTGACGACGCAAGCGCACAAGGTGCTGGGCCTGCGTTAGGTTACAGGTAAACCGTACCGCACTTGTCGATGTAAATACCCTTGCGGTTCCAGCACTTGGGCTCGAACTGCGGCATCGCGAAGCTGGTCAGCACCTGCTGGCGCCGGAAGAACTGCTCTCCGCCGATGCCCAGGCTGTTTCGTAGTTCGCGCAGGTTCTCGACGACGAAAATCGTAAATGCGCCCCGCGGTACGAACTGCGCCTTTTTCCCGACTTTCGCGGCTGTGTTGCAATAACCGTACTGATTGGCGACCGTCGAATAGCCGCTGTAGGTTTTGGTACCGTACTGGTCGAGCGCCTTCTGGGCATCCTTTGCGGTCTTCGTCGTGCGGGTGAAATATTTGCGCAGCGTGTCGTAAGCGCCGGCCAATTCGACTGCGTGGTTGATGTAGACCCCATCATAGCTGTCGGACGCGAGCAGGGTCTGGTCGAACTTGCACTGCAGCTTTGCCACGTTGAGCGCGGCGCGCATCTGCCAGGTCCAGTTCGCCCGCTCTTCGGCGACAGTCGCGCCGGGCAGCATGACGCCGA
>DDFE01000183.1:14987-17153 GCA_002336985.1 Sphingomonadales bacterium UBA1936 | reverse complement strand
TGCGCGTGCTGGTGCTGTGCGGCCGCGACGAGGCCCGCACGGCCACCGGCCCCTCGCCCGACCAGCTGCGTTCGCAGATGGAGGAAACGCGGGTGAACCAGCGGGCCCAGCGCTACCTCCGCGACCTTCGCCGCGACGCGGTGGTCGATTATCGCTGAGGTCATGGCGCCGCTCGCGATATCGCTTGGCGACCCTTCGGGGATCGGCCCTGAGATCGTCGGCAAGGCCTGGGCAATGCGCGAAGAGGCGGACCTTCCGCCATTCTTCGCCGTCGGCGATGCCGCCACGATCTGCCACGGCTGGACCGGACCGATCGCGCGGATCGACTCGCCGGGCGAAGCGGCGGGCGTGTTCGGCGCGGCGCTTCCCGTCATGCATATCTTCGATTGCGGACGGATTCGTGCAGGCGAACCCAGCGTCGAAGGTGCGCGCTGCGCACTCGCGGCGCTCGAGATGGCGACGGGCCTGACCCGGTCCGGCCCTGCCGCGGCGCTGGTGACGGCGCCGGTGTCGAAGGCAGAGCTTTACGCCATCGGCTTCAGCTACCCCGGCCAGACCGAATTCGTCGCCGAACGCTGCGGCGTCGCACGCAACAATGCGGTGATGATGCTCGCCGGGCCGACGTTGCGCGTCGTTCCCGTGACCACCCATATCCCGCTGGCGGACGTTCCGACGACGCTGACGACCGAACTCATCATTACCAAGGCGCGCGCGACAGCCCGCGGCCTGGCACGCGATTTCGGGATCGAGCAACCCCGCCTTGCCGTCGCCGCCTTCAATCCGCACGCGGGAGAGACCGGCCTGATCGGCCGCGAGGAGATCGAGATCATCGCGCCCGCGGTCGAGGCACTGAATGCAGAAGGAATCGAGGCGTTCGGCCCGATCGCACCCGACGCGCTGTTCCATCCGCGCGCGCGTGCCACCTATGACGCGGCGATCTGCATGTACCACGATCAGGCGCTCATCCCGCTGAAGGCGCTGCACTTCGACGAGGGTGTCAACATCACGCTCGGCCTGCCGATCATCCGCACTTCGCCCGACCACGGGACGGCGTTCGGCATTGCGGGCCGCAACCTCGCCAATCCGGGCGCCATGGTCGCGGCGATCCGCATGGCGGGCGAGGCCGCCCGGACGCGCGACCTCACCCTTGCCTGACCAGCAGCGCGAGCCGCTGCGCGCCGTCATCGCGCGCCACGGCCTGTCGGCATCGAAGGCACTGGGGCAGAACTTCCTGCTCGACGCGCAACTGCTCAGCCGTATCGCGCGCATTCCCGGCGACCTGAAAGGGCAAAGCGTGTTCGAGGTCGGCCCCGGCCCCGGCGGCCTGACCCGTGCACTGATCGACGCTGGCGCCAATGTGACCGCCGTCGAACGCGACCGCCGCTGCCTGCCGGCGCTTGCCGAACTCGACGAGGCGCATCCGGGACAACTGCGGGTGATCGAAGGTGACGCGCTTGCGGTCCGCCTCGACGACGTCCTGCCGCCCGGCGGCCATATCGTCGCCAACCTGCCCTACAATGTCGGCACGGCGCTGCTCGTCGACTGGTTGTCGGGCGAGGCATGGCCGCCGCGCTGGGCATCGCTCACGCTGATGTTCCAGGCAGAAGTCGCCGCCCGTATCGTCGCCGCGCCCGATACCAGTGCCTATGGCCGGTTGAGCGTCCTCGCCCAGTGGCGAAGCGTCGCGAAAGTCGCGATGAACGTCCACCGGTCCGCCTTCACGCCGCCGCCGAAGGTGATGTCGGCGGTCGTGCACATCACGCCTGTCGAAGCGCCGCCGGGTGTGCGCTCGGCAACGATCCAGTCGCTGACCGCCGCCGCATTCGGCCAGCGCCGCAAGATGCTGCGCGCGTCGCTGAAAAGCCTGCCCCGCGCGCTTGCAGCGCTCGAAACGACCGGCATCGACACCACGCGTCGCGCCGAGACTTTATCGGTCGATGAGTTCGTCGCGGTCGCCCGCGAAATGGATTTGAACGCCTAGTTCGTCGTGACCGAAGGCGGTGTGCTGGTCTGCGCCGACTGGACGACCGGCGGCGGTCCCTTTTCGATCGCGGCAGCCAGCTTCACGCCGTCGGCGCAGGGCTTTGCGCCGCACAGGCTCTTGATCTTGGCGAGATTTTCCTTCGCCTTGGTGACAGCGCCCTTCTGCACCATCGCCTCACCCTG
>DDFE01000183.1:0-14965 GCA_002336985.1 Sphingomonadales bacterium UBA1936 | reverse complement strand
GCACGGTTGCGCGGATCGACCGCGAGCGCGGTTTCCAGTGCGTCGTTCGCGGCGTCGGCCTTCCCCGCGGCCAGGTCGGCGCGAGCCTGCGTCACCAGCATCATCGACCGGGGATCGATGACGTCATCGGGACGCTGGGTATGACCGACGCTCGACACCGTGGCCAGCGCCAGAGCGAGCGCAACGGCGGGAGGGCTAAGACGCATGAGAAGCTCCAAAACCATTCAAGTTGAAGAGGCTAGCATGGTGAAACCAGTCTTGCGACGAAAAAACCGTCCGTCCCGTCATAGGACGGCGACAGCACCCGTCCCTTGCCCGCGGGTCGTCCCTGTTCGAACGGCTGCACGGCCGTCCAGCCAGCATGGCGCGCCAGGAACGCATCGACCTGTCCCGCACCCTCGCGCGCGATGAGCGAGCAGACCGCATAGACGATCGCCCCGCCCGGCTTCACCAGCGGGACGGCAAGGTCGAGGACATGGCGCTGCGTCTGGACCAGCTTGTCGAGCCGCGCGGGTTGCAACCGCCAGCGTGCCTCCGGGTTGCGGCGCAGCGTTCCCGACCCCGAACAGGGTGCGTCGACCAGGACGACATCGGCCTGCCCCGCCAGCGAAGCGAGGTTTTCCGCCTCATGCCCGCCGTCGAGCAGCTGGACCTCGACCATCGCGCCTGCCCGCTCCGCCCGTTGCGGCAACTGCGACAAGCGGCGCTTGTCGGTGTCGGCAGCGATCAAGCGCCCCTCGTTCGCCATCGCTGATGCCAGTCCCAGCGTCTTGCCGCCACCGCCAGCACACAGGTCGACCACGGTCATGCCGACAGTCGCGCCACAAGCTGCGACGATCATCTGGCTACCCGCGTCCTGGACCTCGACCTGGCCGTTCTTCCATTCGTCAGTGGTTTCTACGGAGAAAGCCTCGACGAAACGGAGACCGTCTTCGGTGTGCTCGATCGGTGCCGCCTCGGGCCACGTCGCCAACAGCACTTCGCGCGTCGTTTTCAGCCGGTTCGCCCGCAGGTCGAGCGGCGCGCGCTCCAACAGTCCGGCATGTTCGATCTCGGGGATCATCCGCGCGAGCCACGACGGCATGAGGGTTGGTTCATCGCGCACTTCACCGTCCTCAAGCGGTGCAGGCCCGTAAGGAGAACCGTCGAACAGTGCCCACAGATCGGGATCGAGTTGCGCCAGCCGGCCGAATGCCGAACGCGCGCTGACCGGCAGCTCGCCGAAACTGCGGATCGCCAGGTAAACCAGTTCGCGCACGGCGCGCCGGTCCTTCGACCCGGCAAATCGCCGCGTCGAAAACCACTTGGCGATGATCGTGTCCGCTGCCGCGCCATTGTCACGCGCGGCGGCAATGATCAGGTCGAGCAGTTCGATCGCGGTCTGGAGGCGTGCGGCGGGGGTCATTTGAATATCCGTCGCCCCGGCGGAGGCCGGGGCCGCTTGCGATAGAGGTCCCGGCCTCCGCCGGGACGACGCCCTTAATTACTGCGTCGGGTAATTCGGCGCTTCTCGCGTGATCGACACATCGTGGACATGGCTTTCGCGCAGGCCCGCATTGGTGATCCGCACGAACCGCGCACGCTTCTGGAGTTCGGGGATGGTCGGTGCACCCGTGTAACCCATCGCGGCCTTCACGCCGCCGACCAGTTGGTGGATGACGTCTTTCGCCGGCCCCTTGAACGCGACCTGTCCCTCGATCCCTTCAGGAACGAGCTTCAGCTGGTCCTTGATGTCCTGCTGGAAATAGCGGTCGGCAGAACCGCGAGCCATTGCGCCCACACTTCCCATGCCGCGGTAGGATTTATACGCACGCCCTTGATACAGGAAGGTTTCCCCTGGCGCTTCCGCGGTCCCCGCAAGCAGTGATCCCACCATGACCGCACTCGCCCCGCCGGCCAGCGCCTTGGCGATATCGCCCGAGGTACGCAGGCCGCCGTCGGCGATCACCGGCACGCCCGACTTGGCGGCTTCCTCGGCGCTTTCCATCACCGCCGTCAGTTGCGGCACGCCCACGCCGGCAATGATCCGCGTCGTACAGATGCTGCCCGGACCGATGCCGACCTTGACGCAATCGGCACCCGCGTCGATCAGCGCGCGGGTCGCGCCCGCCGTTGCGACGTTTCCGGCGACGATCTGCACGCGGTTCGAAATCTTGCGCACGCGCTCGACAGCAGCTGCGACCATTTTCGAATGACCGTGCGCCGTGTCGATTACGACCAGGTCACATTCGGCGTCGATCAGCGCCTGTGTACGCTCGAAGCCAGCCTCACCCACCGTGGTTGCGGCCGCGACGCGCAACCGCCCCGACCCGTCCTTGGTCGCTTCGGGATAGGTGACGGCTTTTTCGATGTCCTTGACGGTGATCAGGCCGACACAGCGGTAATCTTCGTCCACCACCAGCAGCTTTTCGATACGGCGCTGGTGCAGCAGGCGTCGCGCATCGTCTTGGCTCACCCCTGCCTGCACCGTCGCCAAATTCTGGCTGGTCATCAGTTCGCTGACGGGCTGGTTCGGGTTGCCCGCAAAGCGCACATCGCGGTTGGTCAGGATGCCGACCAGCTTTCCCGAATTCTCGACGACCGGAATGCCGGAAATGCGGTGACGTGCCATCAGCGCTTGCGCCTCGCCCAGCGTCTGGTCGGGGAAGATGGTGATGGGGTTCACCACCATGCCGCTTTCGAAGCGCTTGACCTGGCGGACGGCCGCACATTGTTCCTCGATCGTCAGGTTACGGTGAAGCACGCCGATGCCGCCCAGCTGCGCCATGACGATCGCCATGTCGGCCTCCGTCACGGTATCCATCGCCGCCGACAGGACGGGAATATTGAGCGTGATGTCGCGGGTCAGCCGCGTGCGCGTATCCGCCTGGCTCGGCAGCACTTCGGATGCGCCCGGCTGCAGCAGCACGTCGTCGAAGGTAAGGCCGAGCGGAATGTCGATAGCCAAGCGATAAGCCCTTTTGTCTGGCGAGTCGTGGCGGTCCATGTAACCGCGCCTTCCGGCGAACGCTAGGGCGGGCCCCTGCGCTTTCGATGCCCGCAAAAATCGCTGTCCTACACCCCCCAATTCATGTCACGCTCGCCGCGGAAGGGTCATCGCGAACTGTCGTCCGTACGCGCGGCAAGATGAAAGATCGCCGACAGCGGATGTGAGTGAAGATAGCGATGTTAGCCAGGTTTGTTAGTGTGACCTTTGTGTGAACTTTCGCAGTAGAAACGGCACGAACAGCGGGGAATAGAGCGTGGAAACATTGGCACTGGTGATCGTCGCAGTGGCGGTCGTTTACATCCTGACAGCGGTGAAGATGGTCCGTCAGGGTTATCAATACACCATCGAACGCTTCGGCAAGTTCACGACTGTCGCCCATCCCGGCCTGACACTGATCTTCCCGGTCATCGATCGCGTCGGGCGCAAAGTGAACATGATGGAACAGGTGCTCGACATTCCGGGGCAGGAAATCATCACCAAGGACAATGCGATGGTCGCGGTGGATGGCGTCGTGTTCTTCCAGGTGCTCGACGCCGCCAAGGCCGCTTACGAAGTAAGCGACCTGTATCTCGCCATCATGCAGCTCGCGACGACGAACCTGCGCACCGTGATGGGCAGCATGGATCTCGACGAGACCCTTTCGAAGCGCGACGAGATCAATGCACGCCTGCTTTCGGTCGTCGATCACGCGACCGAGGCGTGGGGCGTGAAGATTACGCGTGTCGAGTTGAAGGACATTCGCCCGCCCGCCGATATCGTCAATGCAATGACCCGCCAGATGAAGGCCGAACGCGAAAAGCGCGCGACCATCCTCGAATCGGAAGCCGCGCGGCAGAACGACATCAACCGGGCCGAGGGGCAGAAACAGTCCCAGATCCTCGAGGCCGAGGGGCGCAAGGAAGCCGCTTTCCGCGACGCAGAAGCACGCGAACGTTCGGCTCAGGCGGAAGCCGCGGCGACCAAGATGGTCAGCGAGGCGGTCGAAGCAGGTAGCAGCCAGTCGCTGAACTACTTTATCGCGCAGAAATATGTGGAAGCCGTCAGCCTGTTCGCGACGAGCCCTAATGCAAAGACCATCCTGTTCCCGGTCGAAGCGACGCAGTTGATCGGAACCCTGGGCGGTATCGGCCAGCTCGCCAAGGATGCGCTCGGCGACGCATCGCCGCCCGCCCCGCCTGTCCGCCGGCCCGGCCCTTTCGAGACGCCCGCATCATGAACGCGCCGCTCTGGGGTCTGGAGGCGCATTGGCTGTGGCTGATCGCGGCGGGTTTGCTCGGCATCGCCGAGATGATCGCGCCGGGTGTCTTCCTGATCTGGATCGGCGCCGCGGCGCTGTTCACCGGCATCGTCGCCCTACTGCTCCCGGTCGGAACGATCGTGCAGTTCCTGGTCTTCGCCGTCGCGAGCCTCGTCGCCGTCTATGCCGGCAAGCGTTACCTGCGCGACAACCCGATCGCGTCCGACGATCCGCTGCTCAACGATCGCAGCAAACGTCTGGTAGGTACGATTGTCACCGCGGTCGAACCTGTCGATGCCCTCCACGGCCGCGTTAAGGTCGGCGACGGCGTCTGGTCGGCCAAGGGCGCGGAAGCCGCCGTCGGTGACCGCCTGCGCGTTACAGGCTCTGACGGATCGGTGCTTATCGTCGAACGGGTCTGATACGCCGACGCAATTCCGTTGATCAACGGGATGCCACCGGACATCGCAATATTCATTGCCGTCACAGGGAAGTAACAGCTACTGTCCAAGGACATAGGTCGCGCTGTGTCTCTCCCGTAAAGGAAATCCTAGTGAAGCTTACCGAGCGCGTCCGGTCGACGTTCAACACCACGGCGTCGTTCCTGAGCCGGTCTGTCGGAACCGCCGAACAGACAAAAGCATGGCTCGACCTGCCTCACGACGGAATGGCGAAGGTGCTTGCCGAGCATCAGGGACGTTCGGTCCATAAATGGATGCACTTCCCCGACATCTACGAACGTTATTTCCACGGCTATCGCGGTAGCGACGTACGCATGCTCGAAATCGGCGTGTCGCATGGCGGTTCGCTCGAGCTTTGGCGCAAGTATTTCGGGGAAAAGGCAACCATCTTCGGCGTCGACATCAATCCGGCATGCGCCAATCGGTTCGACCCGCCCAACCAGGTCCGCATCGGTTCGCAGGCCGACCCCGAATTCCTGCGCAGCGTCGTTGCGGAAATGGGAGCGCCCGACATCATTCTCGACGACGGCTCGCACGTCGGGGAGCACCAGCGGATCAGCTTCGAAACGTTGTTCCCGCTCCTGAGGGAAGGCGGACTCTATGCGATCGAGGATCTTCACACTGCCTATTGGCCCGGCGAATGGGAGGGTGGTTATCGCCGCCCCGGAAGCGGGATCGAACAGGTCAAGCAGATGATCGACGACATGCACGGCTGGTATCACGACAAGCCGCAGATCACCTCCGCGCGGACAGAGATCGGCGCGATCCACGTCCACGATTCGGTGGTGGTCATCGAGAAGACCCGGCGCGACCCGCCCACGCAGATCACGATGGGTACGCCTGCGTTGGCGTAGCCGCGCCGGAAAAGCCCTATGCCTTGTTTCCGCCAAACAGGCCGGAAGCAAGGCCGCCAAGCTGCCCCATGATCCCGCCGCCTTCGCCGCCCTGCTGGAGCATTTCGGCGAACCGGCCCAACGACCCTTCACCACCGATATGACCGACGACCTGTTGCAGCACGTCTGCCGACAAGCCCGTGTTGGCGGCCGCAGTCTCAACCGTATCGCCAGGTTCTGTATGCGCCTGTCCCAGCGCGGTCATCGCCATTTCGACCTGTTCTTCCGAAAGGCCGACCTTGCTGGCGAGGTTCGCGACATCGATGTTCCCGGCAAGCTGGCCGAGCAATCCGTCAAGCATTCCCATAGTGCGTCCTTTCGCGGTTGAACCTTCAGACCGTCTGCATGGCGGCGCCTAACGGCCGGTCAATTTCCCTGCCATGCCCATGATATCGTTGAGCGGATTGCCGTCGCCATCCATATCGAGCATCGACGCGAGGCCACCCAGGCCGCCCGCAGCCGCAGCTGGGGCCGCCTGTGTCTGTCCTGAGCCCATCACGCCACCGAGGACCGATCCCAATATTCCGCCAAGCCCGCCGGCCGCCCCTTGCGTTTCCTGACCGCCAGCCTGTTTCGCCATATAGCCGGCCACCAGCATCGCCACGAGCGGCAGCATGCGTTTCAGCAGGTCGGATGAAATGCCGCTCTTCGCAGAGGCGTCGGCCGCGACCGCACGGCTCGTGTCCTTCGATCCAAAGATTTGGCCTAGCACGCCATTCCCTGCGTCTGCGTTCGATGCGCCACTACCCAACACGCTTTCGAGCAGGTTGCCGCCGCCCAAACCCTGCACCATGTTCATCAAGCCGCCGAGACCGTCGGGCGATGCCTGCGCCTGCCCCTTGAACCCGCCGAGAACAGCCGGCAGCAGTGCCCCGACGCCCGCCTGCGCCGTACTCTCATCGATGCCCAGTTCGCGTGCGATAGATCCGATTCCGCCCGATTGGGCAATTATGTCACCGATGTTCACTGAACCGACTCCTGCTACTCGCAGAACACTAGCTTATTTCGGGCAGCGCCACGAGGTCCGGCGAAACAAAGTTCCGCCGCGCCGCAACCGAGAAAAGAAGTTCGCGGGAATAATGCGTCAGCGGCCAGTCGCGCCGGCCATAGGACGACTTCAGCAGCGCATTCACGCTGTCGGCCAGTCCGATACCTGGCGGGCTGTCACAAAGGTGGCACGCCACCGCGCGGATGAAGCAATGGGTGATCGTATCGTGATATCCCTGCGAGTCGTCGTTCACACCGCCGACGGCTGCGTTGTACCTCGAAATGATGCCACGCATTTCGGTCTTCGTGTCGATATCCGGCCGTTCGCGGAGTATCCACAGGCAGGCGGCGAGATGCGCCTCGTGCGTCCAGTCGGCACGCGGCAAGCTGCAGTCGAGTAGCCCCATGCCGATGCGGACGATCTCCGCATCGGTCGAGAACAATCTTGGGGAATGGTCAGTCATTGTCCGGGCTTTCTTTGGAGAGCCCTGACTGTGACCGGGCAATTATGCGGCGATAAGAACGGGCGCCGATTGGCGGACGCCCTCGTCGACATGCTCTTCGAATTGCGCAAAATTCTCGATGAACTCGCTGACCAGCTTCGCCGCAGTCACATCATAATCGGCCTTGTCGACCCAAGCGCCACGGGGGTCGAGGATACCGCTGTCGACACCCGGCACGCTGACCGGCACGTCGAACCCGAAGTTCGGATCGGTGCGGAATTCGGCGTTGTTCAGGCTGCCGTCGAGTGCCGCGTTCAGTAGCGCGCGCGTGGCCTTGATCGGCATGCGCTTGATGCCCGGCATCGTCGCCTTGCCGCCCGTCCAGCCAGTGTTGACCAGCCAGCAGGTGACGCCACCCTTGGCGATGCGCTCCTTGAGGAGATTGCCATAGATGCTCGGGTGACGCGGCATGAACGGCGCGCCGAAGCAGGTCGAGAAGGTCGCCTGCGGCTCAGTGACGCCGATCTCGGTGCCGGCGACTCGCGCCGTATAGCCTGAAAGGAAGTGATACATTGCCTGGTCGGGCGTCAGCCGCGCGATCGGGGGTAGCACGCCATAGGCATCCGCCGTCAGCATGATCACCGTCTTGGGCACCGGACCAAGATTATCGGCACTGGCGTTCGGGATGAAGTCGATCGGGTACGATCCGCGGCTATTTTCCGCGAGCGACGCATCGTCGAGGTCAAGTTCGCGGGTCTCGGGATCGATCACAACGTTCTCGAGCACGGTGCCGAAACGCCTGGTGGTTGCGTAAATTTCGGGCTCCGCCTCCGCAGACAGGCGGATCATCTTGGCGTAGCAGCCACCTTCGAAATTGAAGACCGCCGTGTCCGACCAGCCATGCTCATCGTCGCCGATCAGCGTGCGCGACGCATCCGCGCTGAGCGTCGTCTTGCCGGTGCCCGACAGGCCGAAAAACACGGCGGTATCGCCATCGGGACCGATATTGGCCGAGCAGTGCATCGGCATGATGCCCTCGACCGGCAGCTTGTAGTTGAGGATGCCGAACACCGACTTTTTCATTTCACCGGCATATTTTGTGCCGCCGATCAGGATCAGCTTCTCGGTGAAATTGACCGCGATCACTGTCTCGCTGCGGCTGCCGTGGCGCGCAGGATCGGCGCGGAAGCTCGGCAGATCGATGATCGTGAACTCGGGAACGAAATTGGCGAGGTCCGCAGTGTCCGGCCGCACGAGAAGCGTGCGGATGAACAGGTTATGCCAGGCGAATTCGTTAATCACACGCACGTTGACGCGATGCTCCGGCTGCGAACCGCCGTACAAATCCTGGACGAACAGCGTGTCCTTTGTGCCCAGATGGGCGAGGAAATCGGCCTTGAGCACAGCGAACTGTTCGGGCGTCATGCCCTTGTTGGTCTTGCCCCACCAGATCGTGTCTTCGGTCGTCGCATCGCGGACGATGAATTTGTCGTTGGCGCTGCGGCCCGTGTGCTTGCCGGTTTCGACGACCAACGGGCCTTCCTTGGCCAGAATGCCTTCGCCGCGTTTCACGGCATGTTCGATCAAAGGCGCGGTAATCAGGTTCCAGTGAAGCTTCGCAGCCGTCGAAATACCCTGCTTCGCAAGGTCATGGTTCGGTGTCGTCACGTCGTTCGCCTATTGTTTAAAAGAGCATCCTGTATGGCGTTGCCCATGCGCGGCAGACGCGCGAAGTGCAAGACGGACCGGCATCCATTTTGCGCCGAAACACGCGGCAAATTGGGACATTCCGTCGTTTTACGACACTGACATCGGTGTCATCGTACGTGCGACGGATAGCCGCTAGCCAATGGCATTTCGACAACCGACCTTGCCTCTGGCCAAAACGCAGACCAAGACCATAACTATGACGGCAACGATCGCCTTGGTCGACGACGACCGCAACATTCTGACCTCAGTCGCGGTCGCGCTGCAGGCCGAAGGGTTCCTGACGCGCGTATACACGGACGGCGACGTCGCGCTGAAGGCGCTCATCGACAATCCACCCGACCTTGCGGTGTGCGACATCAAGATGCCGCGCCTCGATGGCCTTGAGCTGCTACGGCGATTGCGCGAAGTATCCACCCTACCCGTCATCCTTCTCACATCGAAGGACCAGGAGATCGACGAGGCACTGGGTCTTGCGGCGGGTGCGGACGACTACGTCACCAAGCCTTTTTCGCAGCGGCTGCTTATTGCCCGCATCCGCGCGATCCTGCGCCGCGTCGAACTCGTGCGTGAGGCGGTCGGCGGGTCAGGCGAGCCCGCGGGGGAGCCCATCGTGCGCGGCCGGCTGGCGATGGACCCGCAGCGCCACCGCGTGCATTGGGACGGGCGCGAAGTGGCCCTGACCGTCACCGAGTTCCTGATCGTCGAAGCGCTGGCATCGCGACCGGACGTCGTGAAGAGCCGCAACCAGTTGCTCGATGTCGCCTATCAGGACGACGTCTACGTCGACGACCGCACGATCGACAGCCACATCAAGCGCATCCGCCGCAAATTCAAGGCCGTCGATACCGACTTCGACGCCATCGATACTCTTTACGGGGCGGGATACCGCTTTGCCGAAGGCTAAAGCCAACGACGCGCTATGGCAGGGCCGCGGCTCGCTGACGCGACGCATTCTAGCGGTCAACCTCGTTGCGCTGGTCCTGCTCGCCGGCAGCCTGTTCTACCTAGATAACTTTCGCGTTCGCCTGATCGAGGAACGGAGGGCGCAGGCTGAGGGAGAAGCACAGATTGCGGCCGCCGCCCTGAACGCCGCGCCACGCCGCGCGCGCCCTGCCCTTATCGTAACGCTCGGCAAGCGATCAGGCGGTCGGCTGCGCCTGTACGATTCGAAGGGAAAACAGCTGCTGGACAGCTGGGAAGAAGGCCCGGCAACCTATGGCGGCGATGCCCGTGCCGACGAACCATGGGACAATGAGGGCGCGCGCTATGTCGACCGCCTCGCCGAAAAGATCGTGGGCGCCGCCGTACCCCCACCGTTCGTCGATGCCGGCGAAAACGCCAAGGACTGGCCGGAGCTCGAAAGCGTCCTGTCTGGNNATGATCATCCTCGCCACGCTTGGCCTCTCGATCCTGCTTTCGCTGTTTCTCGCGCGCACCATAGTTCGCCCGTTGCGAAGCCTGGCCGTCGCGGCGCACAGGGTACGACTGGGCCGGGCGCGTGAAGTCGTCGTCCCCCGCCTTCCCGAACGAAGCGACGAGATCGGGATGCTTGCGCGTGCCGTGTCGGACATGAGCCAGGCGCTGCGCGAACGGATCGATGCAACCGAAGCCTTTGCCGCGGACGTGGCTCATGAACTCAAGAACCCGCTCGCATCCATGTCGTCGGCGGTCGAAAGCCTGGACAAGACATCTGATCCGGCCATCACCGCACAACTTCATGCGATCCTTGCTGAGGACGTCCGCAGGCTCGACCGTTCGATTACGGACATTTCGGAACTTTCAAGGCTGGATTCCGAACTTTCGCGGGCGAATTTCGAACCGATCGACGTTGGCGCGATACTGACGACGATCGTAGAGGCCCGAGCCTTGCGCCACAGCACCGGACTCCCGGCTGTGGCCCTGACACCCGTTCGGAGCCGCCTGA
The DNA here is from genome assembly GCA_002336985.1 of Sphingomonadales bacterium UBA1936. Lineage (GTDB taxonomy): Bacteria > Pseudomonadota > Alphaproteobacteria > Sphingomonadales > Sphingomonadaceae > Sphingomonas_O. The sequence goes on along the minus strand of DDFE01000183.1, from coordinate 4,321 downwards.
ATGTCCTGGGCGACGAACCGCGGCTCATTCGCGCCGTCGAAAATCTGATCGACAACGCAATGTCCTTTTCCAAACCGGGCGATGTCGTGCGCATCAGCGCACTTCCCACCGGTGACGGCATCGGCATCTTTGTCGACGATAATGGCCCCGGAGTGCCTGCCGAGAGTCGTGAGGCGATCTTCCGCCGGTTTCACAGCGAACGGCCCGACGATCATTTCGCGCGGCATTCCGGGTTGGGGCTCGCCATTGCGGAAACAATCGTCGAAGCCATGGGCGGCGAGATTACGGTCGAGGATGCGCCAACGGGCGGGGCACGGTTCGTCATCCGATTGCCCAGTGCATGAGCGCCCGTTAGAGCATTGGCCATGGCAGCGCTGTCCTCCGAAACGATGCACGCATCGTGCGTTCTGATTGGCGACACGGGCGTGTTGATCGAAGGGGCATCGGGTGCGGGAAAGTCCGACCTGGCGCTGCGGCTGATCGATCGGGGCGCAAAGCTGGTCAGCGATGATTACACCTTCATTCAGCGTACCGACGGACGATTGATCGCCTCGGCCCCGGCAACAATCGCGGGAAAGATCGAAGTCCGGGAATTGGGCATTATCGACCTGCCTTATGCCGTGTCCGCGCCGGTCAGACTGCTGGTTTCGCTGGGCGAACCTGCCGCGCGCTTGCCGGAACCGGATGCAGCACGGCTGGTCCTGGGGGTGGACATGCCACTGCTGACGCTGGGGGGCCGCGATCCGTCGGCTCCGATCAAGGTCGAACTTGCGCTCGCCCAATTGGAACAGCGTAAATGAAGGGCCCACGTCCCACACGCATCCTGATCGTGACCGGCATGTCGGGTGCGGGGAAATCGACTGCGCTCGACACGCTGGAAGATATGGGCTGGGAAGTCGTCGACAACCTGCCGCTCGTCCTGCTCGACCGGCTCCTGGCGACGGACATGCCCATGGGCGCGAGCGATGCCCGGCCACTGGCCTTTGGCATCGACAGTCGCACTCGCGGTTTCGACGCCACCGCCATTGCCGCACGTATCCAGACAATTCGTGCGACCGGTGCCGAGATCGAGGCGCTTTTCCTCGATTCGACCGGCGCCGAACTCGAGCGCCGTTTTTCGGAGACCCGCCGCCGCCATCCCTTGGCGCTCGACAGGCCGGCCGTCGACGGGATCGCCCGCGAACGCGAGTTGATGGCGCCGCTTCGGACCCTTGCCGACCACGTCGTCGATACGACGGCCTTCAATGCCAATCAGCTGAAGGCGGACATCCGCGCGCGTTTTGGGGGCAGCAGCACAAGCGGGACGACGGTTTCCGTCATGTCGTTCGGCTTCGCCCGGGGAATTCCCCGCAATGCCGATCTGATCTTCGACATGCGATTCCTGCGCAACCCGCACTGGATCGACGACCTTCGTCCCAAAACAGGACTGGATAGCGACGTCGCCGACTATATCGCGGGCGACACCGCCTACGCCGATGCGATGGCCCGAATCGAGGAATTACTGGTCACTCTCCTTCCGCGTTACGCCGAGGAGGGAAAATCCTATGTCACCATCGCTTTCGGCTGCACCGGCGGCCGGCACCGCAGCGTCCATGCGGCGGATCGTGTGTCAGCACGGTTGCGCGAAGCGGGTTTTTCCCCCACGGTCGATCATCGCGATTTGACCCGCAGCCCCGACCATTCGACCGAGGGCGAAAAAGACCGGGCGAGTGCGAGCAGGGGCAACGACGGAACGGTGGAACAGCGATGATTGGTCTGGTGCTGGTGACACATGGTGGCCTTGCCACCGAGTTTGTCACTGCGATGGAACATGTCGTGGGGCCGCAGCGCGCCGTCGCAGCGATCGCCATCGGCCCCGATGACGACATGGAAGTCCGCCGCGCGGACATCGCCAAAGCGATCGAGGAAGTCGACAGCGGCCGCGGGGTCGTCGTCCTGACCGACCTGTTCGGCGGCACACCATCGAACATGGCCATCTCGCTGATGCGTCCCGGGACGGTCGAGGTCATCGCCGGGATCAACCTGCCGATGCTGATCCGCCTCGAAGGCGCACGCCGGACGATGAACGTTCGCGATGCTGTCGCAGCTGCACGCGAGGCCGGCCGCAAATACATCACCGTCGCGTCCGAAGTGCTGGGGGAACAGGCGGCATGAGCGAGGCAACCTCGCGCACCGTCGAAATCGTCAACAAGCGAGGGCTTCACGCCCGCGCTAGCGCCAAGTTCGTGACGCTCGCCAGTTCGCTTCCTGCACGTGTCGAAGTTGAGAAAGATGGCGCGCGCGTCGTCGGCACCTCGATCATGGGCCTTATGATGCTGGGCGCGGCAATCGGCGATTCGGTCACCATCAGCGCATCGGGCGAAGGTGCCGAGGCTGCGGTGCTGGCGCTGGCAGAGCTTGTCGAGAACAAGTTCGGCGAAGAGTGAATCCTGCCCATGCCGCGTGAGATCACGGGCTTTTCGAATCCGCTCGTCAAACAGGTGCGCAGCCTTCGCGAAAAGAAGCACCGGCGTGCGTCGGGACTGTTCCTCGCCGAAGGGTTGCGTATCCTGACCGAGGCGCTGGAAGCAGGGATCGCGCCTGAAATGCTGTGGCGAACGCCCGACAGCGCGGAACATCCACTGGTCCAGAAGCTCGAGGCGGTCGCCGGCGAGACGTTCGTCACCAGCGCGGATATTCTTTCGAAGCTCAGCGGCAAGGATAACCCGGGCAGTGTTGTCGGTGTCTATCGCGAATTCGCCACGCCGCTGGCCCAACTGGACCGCAGCGTCGCGGACATCTGGATCGTGGCGCAGGCACTGCGCGATCCCGGCAACCTCGGTACCATCCTGCGCATCGGCGATGCGGTCGGCGCTGGCGGGTTGATCCTCGTCGATGATTGCACCGACCCTTTTTCGGTCGAGGCGGTCCGCGCAAGCATGGGCGCGATCTTCACCCAGTCCGTGGCGCTCGCCAGTTGGGCCGAGTTCATCGCCTGGCTGCGTAGCGGCCCCGGTCAGTTGGTCGGAACCAGCCTCAATACCGAGTTCGACTACCAGACGCCCCGCTATGCCGCGCCCACCTTCGTCCTCGTCGGCAACGAGGCACAGGGCTTGCCGGGCGCCTATGAGGCGGACTGCGACCTGCTGGTGAAGATGCCGATGCGTGGCAAGGCAGACAGCTTGAACGCCGCTGTCGCGTGCGGCGTGATGGCCTATGAAGTGCTCAACCAGCAGCGGCGAGGCGGGAAATAGATGAACGAGGGTGCGATCCCCAACCTGATGGCCGAAGCCGCCGCGGCGCAAGCGGGCGGTAACCCCGCACGGGCCGAGGCACTCTACAATCAGGTGCTGAAGATCGCCCCGAGCAATCCGGCTGCGCTCAACTCGCTGGGCGTGATCGCGCTGAACGGCGGCGATGCCCGCAAGGCGATCGGATTTTACGAGCGCGCGACCGCCGCCGATCCGAATGCACCGGTGCTCTGGGTCAACCTCGCGCGTGCCTGGCGGGCGGTGCCTGACGATTTCGAAGAGCGGAAGGCGCTGGACAAGGCACTGTCGATCGATCCGACGACATTCACGGCGCTGGTCCGCAAGGGCGAGTTGCATGAGCGGCGCGGTGACGAGGTGGAGGCGATGCAGTCGTGGCAGGCGGTACTCGCCCACGCCCCTGCAGCCAGCGGCGGCGGGATCGAGCCGGTGCTTGCCCACGCCCGCGACTATGTCGGCCAGCGCCTCGGTCGGCTGTCCACAGCCATGGACGACGGGTTGCATGACGTGCGCGCCGCCGCAACCGGCAGCTTGCGCCGGGTCGATGCCTGNNTCCATGTCCCCTTCCTTCCCGCCGACGAGTTCTTCGAGCGCAGCCATTTTCCGTGGATGGCCGCATTCGAAGCGCATACCGATGCGATCCGCGCCGAGCTGGTCGACTTGCTCGAAACCGGCGCGCCGGGCTTTGCGCCCTATGTCCAGCAAGCGCCGGGCACGCCCGAGAACAAGTGGACGCCACTGGACGGGCAAGCAGCCTGGAGTGCCTATTACCTCTGGCATTACGGGAAACCGGTCGCCGATGCCCATGCGCGCTGTCCGAATACGGTGAAGGCGCTGGCCGAAGTGCCGCTGGTCGACCTGCCCGGGCGGATGCCCAATGTATTCTTCTCGATCCTGCAACCCGGCGCACATATTCCGCCGCACACCGGGGTCACGAACCTGCGTACGATCATACACTTGCCGCTGATCGTTCCCGAAGGATGCCAATTCCGCGTCGGCGGCGAGACCCGCGCCTGGCGCGAGGGTGAGGCTTTCGCGTTCGACGACACGATCGAACATGAAGCGATCAACCC
>DDFE01000237.1 GCA_002336985.1 Sphingomonadales bacterium UBA1936 | reverse complement strand
TCGGATGGCGCGGGCAGGGACATGAGTGAACAGTTAGGGAACGGGGTGCGCGGGGGCAACCGTCCCGTAACGGGACGTGGTGCAAAGATTATCGTAAATGAAATCTGAAACTTAAAGGCATCCCGCTCCGTATCTCCGCCTGCATGCCAGCCGTCACCGCTTGGGGGACCGTAAGGCGCAACAGGAGGAACGATGCCTAAATCACTGATGCTGCTGACCGCAGCAACCGCTCTCGCCGCTATCGCGGTGCCGGCCAACGCCGCGCAGTATAACTTCACCTTCGTCACCAGCACGCCGCTGTTCGGCGGATCGGTCAACGGCAGCGGTATCTTCACGACGTCGAACGTCGCGACGACCGTCGGCGGCCGGACGGCCTTCGCGATCACGTCGATCACCGGCATGGTCAATGGCTCCGCCATCAACGCGCCGGGTGGCAGTTACGGCAATTACTTCACGACCGGCGGCACGTTCCTCGACGGATCGGGCATCCAGTTCTTCACCCAGGCGGGCAACGACATCCGCTTCTTCTACCAGGACACGGTGTCGCAATACCGCGTGAACACGTTCAGCCCGGGATCGTCGTCGTATGTCACCGTCACGACGTCGCCGGTTGCGGCCGCCGTGCCGGAGCCCGCGACCTGGGCGATGATGATCGGCGGTTTCGGCATGATCGGCTTCGCCGCGCGCCGTCGCCGCAACATGGCGGTCAGCTTCGCCTGATCCGTTTCGGCCTTGCCATTGCCGTGCCGCCGAATGTGTTTCAGTGGTACGGCAATGACGGGCTGAACGGAGGGACCTGAGGATGACCAGTGGGCGTTGCCATTGCGGCGCGGTGACATGGACCGCGACCGGCGAGCCGTTGCATCACGCGCTGTGCCATTGTTCGGATTGCCGACGGAGCGCAGGCGCGCCGATGGTCGGCTGGATCGCCTATAAGGTCGAACAGGTGACGATCGACGGAGAGGTGACGACGTTCAATTCGTCGGGCACCGCGATGCGCCAGTTCTGCCCGAAATGCGGTACGGGCATGTTCTATACCAATGCCGAGTATTTGCCCGGCATCATCGACATCCAGTCGTCGACCCTCGACGATGCGGGTGAGCATGCGCCGGCTGCGCACATCCAGGTGGCGGAACGCCTGCCGTGGATGGCGACGCAGGATGCGCTGCCGAAGTTCGACCGCTTCCCCTCGATGGGTTGAGCGACGTCAAGGGTATTGCTGGCGCGAGTGGAGGACGCGAACCACATCGATTGCATCCTCAACGACCTGATAGATGACGATATAGTTCGGATGCACGACGAGTTCCCTCGAACCCGATACGCGACCGGGCCGACCCATTGACGGCACGACGCGTGCCAGCCTTAGTCGGTCGTTGACAAGATCTTGGAGGCGCTGCGCTGCGTCCGGATTTCTTGCGCTGATGTACTCGAGGATGCCGGCTAGCTGGGCGCGAGCATCAGGCTCCCAGATCAGATCGAGCATTTTTATGCTTGTCGATGATCGCCTGCATTTCTGCCATCACCTGCTCGTGAGGGATACGGGCCTTGGTCGAGGCCATTCCAGCCTCTACTTGAGCCCGAAACCATCTGTCATAGGCTTCCGCCTGTTCTTCGGTTTCAAACTCGGAGATGATCGGATCAAGCTTTGCCATGTCCACAATATAGCGGCAAAGCGACGCGTCACAAAGTCATAAGGGGACGGGATGCAGGGTCAGGCAGCAAAATCCGGATCGACCGCGCGCGTCCTGGGCGCGAGCCTGGCGGGGACGGCGGTCGAGTTCTACGATTTCTATATCTATGCGACGGCTGCGGCGCTGGTGTTCGGGCCGCTGTTCTTTCCGGCGGACGACCCGGGCGTGCAGTTGCTGCTGTCGTTCGCCAGCCTGGGCGTCGCGTTCGTGGCGCGGCCGCTGGGGGCGATCGCCTTCGGGCATTTCGGCGACCGGATCGGGCGGAAATCGACGCTGGTCGCGTCGCTGCTGATCATGGGATTGTCGACGCTCGCGATCGCTTTCCTGCCGACTTATGCCGATATCGGCTGGCTCGCGCCGGTCGTCCTGTGCCTGTTGCGCTTCGGGCAGGGGTTCGGGCTGGGCGGCGAATGGTCGGGCGCTGCATTGCTCGCGGTCGAAAATGCGCCGCCGGGCTGGCGCGGGCGGTTCGGGTGCGTGCCGCAACTCGGGGCGCCGGTCGGGTTCCTCGCGGCGAACGGGCTGTTCCTTCTGCTCGGCCTCTGGCTGTCGGCGGACGATTTCAAGGCATGGGGCTGGCGCGTGCCGTTCGCGCTGTCGGTCCTGCTGATCGCAGTCGGCCTGTGGGTGCGGCTGCGGTTGACCGAGACGCCCGCGTTCACCGAAGCGCTGAAGGAAGCCGAACCGCCGAAGGTGCCGCTGGCCGAGGTGTTCCGCACCCATGGCGCCGCGCTGCTCGCGGGGACATTCGGCGTCGTCGCCTGCTTCGCGACCTTCTATATCGCGACCGCCTTCGCACTCGGTTACGGCACGACGGCGCTGGGCTATCCGCGTGCGGAGTTCCTGCAGATCCAGCTCGGCGCGATCCTGTTCATGGCGGGCGGCATCATCCTTGCGGGCTGGCTTTCGGATGTGTGGAACCCGGGCCGCGTGCTGATGATCGGGTGCGTCGGCGTGCTCGTCGCGGGGGCGCTGATGCCGGTGATGCTCGTCGCCCACGCCCCTGCCTCGGTGTTCGGCTGGCTGTCGTTCGCACTTGTGGTGATGGGCTTCGTCTACGGCCCGCTCGGCGCCTGGCTGCCCAGCCTGTTCGCGCCGCGCGTGGCGTATACGGGTACGGCGATCACCTTCAACGTTGGCGGCGTCATCGGCGGCGGCCTGACCCCGCTGATCGCGCAGGGGCTGGCGACCAGTGGCGGCCTCGGCATGGTCGGGGCTTATCTGGCAGGGGCGGGTGTGCTCAGTCTCATCGCGCTGCTTGCGCTCCGGCGTTCGGCCTGAGACGTTCGTATCGACACGGTAACGAGGTGAGCATGATTCTGCGGCACGCATGGATGACGGTGGCATTGGCGGTCGCAGCGATGCTCGGCCAAGGCGCTTCGGCGCAAGCGATCGACCGTATCGTCCATGCCGGAACGCTGATCGACGGTACCGGCGCCGCGCCGCGTCGTGATGTATCGATCCTGATCTCCGGCGAGAGGATCGTCTCCGTCGAACCGGGGAAGGTGACGCGGCCGGGCGCTGCAATCACCGACCTGTCGGGGCTCACCGTGCTGCCCGGCTTCATCAACACGCACATGCACCTCGACCTGAAAGAGGGCAGCAACAATCCTGTCGCCGACGCGATGCAGTCGTCCGAGCTCGATCATCTGATGCAGGACGCGATCAACGCACGCGAAATGCTGAAACGCGGGTTCACCTCTGCGCGCACGCTGGGCTCGCTGGGCGAGGATGCAGCGCTGAAGCGCGGGATCGATCGTGGTGCGGTGCCGGGGCCGCGGCTGTGGGTCGCGCTGGAACAGTTGGGCGCGACCGGCAGTGTCGCCGACCGGTCGACCGGTTTCGACGAGAACCTCAGCAATCCGCACTGGGCACGGCGCATCCTCGATTCACCCGAACAGGCGGCGTTCCAGGTGCGTGACCGCAAGAAGCGCGGGGCCGACCTGATCAAGATCATGGTCAGCGGCGCGGTGACCAGCCTGGCACCGGAAGGCGTCGCGATGCAGCGCCTGTCGGACGAGGAAATCCGCGCGGTCGTGAAGGCGGCGCGCGAATTGAACATGAAGGTCGCGGCGCATGCCTATGGCCCCGAAGCGATCAAGGCGGCAGTGGCAGGCGGTGTTTCGTCGATCGAACATGGGTCCTACGCTGACGAGGCCGCGTTGCGCGCGATGAAAGAGAAGGGCGTCTATCTGGTGCCGACACTCACGATCTTCGCGATCCAGCAGGATCTGGCGCGCAACAAGCCGGAACTGTTCAACCCGGTGATCCGTGAAAAGACGCTGGCACTGGGCGACACGCCGTGGCGCATGGTCACCATGGCGCACAAGATCGGCGTGAAGATCGCGTTCGGCAGCGACGCCGTGCTGCCCGCGCGGCTGGCGGAGGAGTTCGGTCATTATGTGCGTGCCGGCCTGACCCCGATGGAGGCGATCCAGACGGCAACGGTCAATGCCGCGGACCTGATCGGTGCGTCCGACCGCATCGGGTCCATCCAGCCGGGTCGCTTTGCCGATTTGGTCGCGGTGGCTGGAGATCCGTTGAAGGACGTGTCGATCCTGACGAAACTGGCGTTCGTGATGAAGGGCGGCGCGGTCGTGCGCGACGATACGGGGCGTTAGGCGGCGAACCGCAACAGCGTCACCATCGCCTTGCCGTAAACCCGCTCGGTTTCGACCTCGAACCCTTCGACCGTGACCGCTTCACCCTTTTGCGTTTCGACCGTCGCGATTGCGCCGGGTGCGAGCCATCCGAGGCGGGCGCAGCGTTCGAGGGCGACCACGCCCGCGCCGGTGCGATAGGGCGGGTCGAGGAGCAGCAGGTCGTAAGGCGCGGGCGCGGGGCCGAGGGTCATCACCGACCCTGCGCGGACATCGCTCGACGGGCCGGCGCCGAGTTTCGCGATGTTGGCGCGCAGCGCGTCGAGCGCGGCGCCGTCCTGCTCGACGAAAGTGCAATGCCCCGCGCCCCGTGACAGCGCCTCGAGGCCGAGCGCGCCGCTCCCCGCGAACAGGTCGAGCACGCGCAAGCCTTCGAAACTGCCGAGCCGGCTGACCAGCATCGAGAAAAGCGCCTCGCGCGTGCGGTCGGCGGTAGGGCGTGTCTCGGTGCCCTTGGGCGCGACGAGCGGACGGCCGCGCCAGGTGCCGGCGATGATCCTCATTTAAAGCCCCTCCCCTTCAGGGGAGGGGTTGGGGTGGGGAACACCTTGCCAACGATCTGGCCGTCCCGCCAAAGCAGCCCCGATCATTTCAACTACGCCCTCCAAGCTGTCTCGCACTTCGGTATTCCAAAACCGCAGAGTTTCGAAGCCTCGGCACGCCAATGTTGCGTCTCGCCGTTGATCCTTCGCGCGCTCATGCGTGTCACCGTCGAGTTCAACGATCAGGCCTTTTGCCGGGCAGAAGAAGTCAGCGATGTAAGGAAAAATGACTGCCTGACGCCGAAATTTATAGCCATTTAACTGCGAGTTTGAGAGTTGGCGCCACAGTCGGATTTCCCATTCAGCGGGATTGCGGCGCAGTTCCTTTGCCCGCGCCAAAAGCTCTTTCTCGGTCAGACTGCCCCACCCCAACCCCTCCCCTGAAGGGGAGGGGCTAGCCACGGCGCGGACCTCTGCCGGGTTTCGGCTTGGCTTTGGCCCAGCCGGAGCGCTGCGATTTGGGGATGGCGGGCTTCGCCGGGCGTGCGGGAGTTTCGGTGGTGGACGTGCGCTGCGGCTTGGCGGCGGGTTTCGGTCTTGGCTCGTCCGGGCGGTAACGGGGGCCCGGCGCCTTTTGCAGCGCAGACGCGCTGCGCCCCTCACCTCGGCGCGCTCCGCGCGTCCGCTCAGTTTCAGGTGAAGGCAGCCCCCCGCTGCCTTCAGTTCGTCCGGGGGACGAACGACCTGAAACTCCCGCAAGGGGAGAAGAGGGAGATCGGCGTGTGCCGCCCTCTGGTCGATAGGCAGGAACCGGATTTCGCTCTAGTTTCTGCAGTGGCTTCGGCGTCGCGATGCGCCATT